>NZ_JAOECN010000002.1:0-391156 GCF_029836855.1 Pseudomonas sp. GD04058 | reverse complement strand
GCCCCGGGCGAGCGCCTGTACCGTACCGGCGACCTGGCCCGGCGCCGTGCCGATGGCGTGCTGGAATACGTCGGCCGTGCCGACCACCAGGTGAAGATCCGCGGCTACCGCATCGAACTGGGCGAGATCGAGGCACGGCTGCTGGAACACCTGGCGATCCGCGAAACCGTGGTGCTCGATATCGATGGCCCACAGGGCAAGCAGCTCGCCGCCTATGTGGTCACCCGCAGCGAGCTGGATGTCGATCAGCTCAAGGCTTCGCTGAAAACCAGCCTGCCGGACTACATGGTCCCGACCCACATCGTGCAGTTGCCGGCCATGCCGCTGACGCCGAACGGCAAGCTCGACCGCAAGGCCCTGCCGCAGCCGGATACCAGCCTGTCGCAGACGGCCTATGTCGCGCCTGAAACCGAGCTGGAGCAGCAACTGGCTGCGATCTGGGCCGAAGTGCTGAAGATCGAGCGGGTCGGTCTCGACGACAGCTTCTTCGAGCTGGGCGGGCACTCGTTGCTGGCGACCCAGGTCATCTCCCGGGTTCGCCAGGGCCTGAAGATCGAGCTGGCATTGCGCAGCCTGTTCGAGGCCCGGGACCTGCGCGGTTTCGCCCGTCAGGTCGCCGCCGCCGAAAGCAGCCAGCAACAGGCGATCACCCCGGCCGACCGCAGCCGGCCGCTGGCGCTGTCCTATGCCCAGCAACGCCAGTGGTTCCTCTGGCAACTGGAACCGCAGAGCGCCGCCTACAACATGCCGGCCGCCCTGCGCCTGCGCGGCGCGCTGGATATCGCTGCGCTGGAGCTGAGCTTCGAAAGCCTGGTCGCCCGCCACGAAACCCTGCGCACCACCTTCCGCCAGGACGGTGCCCAGGCCGTGCAGGTCATCCATGCCCCGGCACCGTTCGTGCTGGAAGCGCAGCACTTGCCGGCGTCCGGCCTGCCCCGTGAGGAACAGGTGCGCTTGTTCATCGAGGCCGAGACCCTGCGCCCGTTCGATCTGGAACAGGGGCCGTTGCTGCGCGTGCGCCTGCTGCACCTGGGCGCTGATGAACATGTGCTGGTGCTGGTCCAGCACCATATCGTCACCGACGGTTGGTCGATGCCGATCATGGTCGATGAACTGATGCGCCTGTACGCCGGCTACAGCCAGGGCGAGGCGGTGCGCCTGGCGCCGCTGGCGATCCAGTATGCCGACTACGCGCTGTGGCAACGTGAATGGCTGGAGGCGGGCGAGAAAGCCCGGCAACTGGCCTACTGGACCGCACAACTGGGCGGCGAACAACCGGTGCTGGAACTGCCGACCGACCATCCGCGGCCGCCGGTACAGAGCACTGCCGGCGCGCAGTTCAGCTTCAGCCTCGACCCGCAACTGGCGGCCGCACTGAAAACGCTGGCGCAAGGGCAGGGCGTAACCCTGTTCATGCTGTTGCTGGCCTCGTTCCAGACCCTGCTGCACCGCTACTCGGGCCAAGGCGACGTACGGGTAGGCGTGCCGATCGCCAACCGCAACCGCGCCGAAACCGAGCCGTTGATCGGCTTCTTCGTCAACACCCAGGTGCTCAAGGCCGAGCTGGATTCCCAGACCCGCGTCGTCGAGCTGCTGCAACAGGTCAAGCGCCATGCCCTGGAAGCCCAGGCCCATCAGGACCTGCCGTTCGAGCAACTGGTGGAAGCCCTGCAACCGGAGCGTGACCTGAGCCGCAGCCCGCTGTTCCAGGTGATGTACAACCACCAGGGCGAAGCCGCACAGCTGGTGCCGCAACTGGCCGGCCTGCAACTGGAAGCGGTGCCGTCCGATAAGCACACCGCGCAGTTCGACCTGATGCTGCACACCGTGGAGCACAGCGACGGCCTGAGCGCCTCGTTGACCTACGCCACCGCGCTGTTCGAAGCCGACACCATCGCGCGCATGGCCGGGCACTGGCAGCAACTGCTGCGTTCGATCAGCGCCGATGTGCAGCAACGCATCGGTGAGCTGGCCCTGCTCGATGCGATTGCCCAGCGCCGTATCGTCCAGCAGTGGAACGCCACCGCCGCGCCGTTCCCCGGCGACACCGGCATCCACCACCTATTCGAAGCCCAGGTGGCGAAGACTCCGGACGCCCCGGCGCTGGTCTTCGCCGGCCAGCAACTGAGCTACGCCCAGCTCAACCGCCGGGCCAACCAGCTGGCGCACAAGCTGCGCGAACTGGGGGCGCGTCCGGATGCGCTGATCGGCCTCGCCGTGGAACGCAGCCTGGAAATGGTCATCGGCCTGCTGGCAATCATGAAGTCCGGCGGCGCCTATGTGCCGCTCGACCCGGATTACCCGAGCGACCGCCTGGCCTACATGATCGAGGACAGCGGCGTCGAACTGCTGCTGACCCAGGAAGCCCTGGTGGAGCGCCTGCCGATCCCGGGCCATGTGCGGTCCCTGAGCCTCGATCGCCTGTCGCTGGAGCATTACAGCGACGCCAACCCGGTACCGGTGAGCCTGGCCGACAACCTCGCCTATGTGATCTACACCTCGGGCTCCACCGGCAAGCCGAAAGGCGCCGGCAACAGCCATCGCGCGGTGATCAACCGCCTGCACTGGGGGCAGAAGGCTTATGGGCTGGAGGCCAGCGACACCGTGTTGCAGAAGACCCCGTTCAGCTTCGACGTCTCGGGCTGGGAGTTCTACTGGCCGCTGCTGTGCGGCGCGCGCCTGGCGGTAGCCCTGCCGGGCGATCACCGTGACCCGGACCGGCTGCTGGCGACCATCCGCCAGTACGGCGTCACCACCGTGCATTTCGTGCCGTCCATGCTCCAGGCCTTCATGACCCACGAAGACGTCGAGACCTGCACCAGCCTGCGCCGGGTGATGTGCAGCGGCGAGGCGCTGCCGGTGGAACTGGCGGCCCAGGTGCTCAAGCGCCTGCCCCATGCCGACCTGCACAACCTGTACGGGCCGACCGAGGCGGCGATCGAGGTCACCCACTGGACCTGCAGCGTCGATGACCTGAACGTGCCGATCGGCCACCCGATCGACAACATCAAGACCCATATCCTCGAGGACGGCCTGCTGCCGGCCGCGCCAGGTTGCGCCGCCGAGCTGTACCTGGGCGGCGTCGGCCTGGCCCGCGGTTACCACAATCGTCCTTCCCTGACCGCCGAGCGTTTCGTGCCGGATCCGTTCTCCAGCGACGGCGGCCGCCTGTACCGCACCGGCGATCTGGCCCGCTATCGCGGCGAGGGCATCGTCGAATACGCCGGGCGTATCGACCACCAGGTGAAGATCCGCGGCCTGCGCATCGAACTGGGCGAGATCGATGCACGGCTGCAGGAGCACCCGGCGGTGCGCGAGGCCAGCGTCATCGATATCGACGGCGCCAACGGCAAGCAACTGGCGGCCTACCTGGTTGCCCGTGATCCCTTGCAGGACACCGATGAACTGAAGGAAATCCTCAAGGCCCACCTCAAGGTGCACCTGCCGGAATTCATGGTACCGAGCCACTTCCTCTGGCTGGAGCGCATGCCGGTGAACGCCAACGGCAAGCTTGATCGCCGGGCCCTGCCGAAGCCCGACCTGAGCCAGAACGCCTCGTCCGGCGTGGCCCCGAGCACTCCGCTCGAGGGGGAACTGGCGGCCATCTGGCGCGATGTGCTGAAGCTGGAGCAGGTCGGCGTGACCGACAACTTCTTCGAGCTGGGCGGCGACTCGATCATTTCAATCCAGGTGGTCAGCCGTGCGCGGCAGGCGGGGATCCTGTTCACCGCCAAGGACCTGTTCCAGCGCCAGACCATCCAGGGCATCGCCCAGGTGGCCAGCCGCGCGCCGGCGGTGCGCATCGAGCAGGGCACCCTGAGCGGGCCGACGCCGTTGCTGCCGATCCAGCAGCGCTTCTTCGCCAGCCCGGTTCCCGAGCGTCATCACTGGAACCAGTCGGTGCTGTTCACCCCGACCGTGGCCCTGGATGCCGTGCGCCTGGAGGCGGCGCTGCAACGCCTGGTGGCGCACCACGATGCCCTGCGCCTGAGCTTCGTCGACGCGAACGCCAGCTTCCGCGATGCGGTCAGCGGTGAACTGCTGTGGGTGCGCGACCTGGAATCTCGCGAGGGGCTGCGTGCCCTGTGCGATGAAGCGCAGCGCAGCCTGAACCTGGTCGAAGGTCCGCTGCTGCGCGGTCTGCTGGTCAAGCTGCCGGAGGGCGAACAACGCCTGCTGCTGGTGATCCATCACCTGGCGGTGGACGGCGTGTCCTGGCGCATCCTGCTGGAAGACCTGCAGGCGGCCTATAACGGCGCGGCGCTGGTGGACAAGACCCACTCCGTGAAGGTCTGGGCCGAGCAACTGCAAGCGTGGGCCGCTACGCCGCAACTGGCCGCCGAACTCGACTGGTGGCAGGCACAGTTGCAAGGCGTCAGTGACGAACTGCCGCTGGACCACGCCGAAGGCGGGCGCCAGCACCAGCACGAAGTCACCGTCAGCAGCCGTCTCGATGCCGACCTGACCCGGCAGTTGTTGCAGGAGGCTCCGGCGGCCTATCGCACGCAGATCAACGACCTGCTGCTGACTGCCCTGGCCCGTGTGATCGCTCGCTGGACCGGCCGTACCGACACCCTGGTGCGCCTGGAAGGTCACGGTCGTGAAGAGCTGTTCGATGGCATCGACACCCACCGTACCGTCGGCTGGTTCACCAGCCTGTACCCAGTCAAGCTCAGCGCTGGCGACGACCTCGCCAGCTCGCTGAAGACCATCAAGGAACAGCTGCGTGCAGTCCCGAACAAGGGCCTGGGCTACGGTGTGCTGCGCTGGCTCGGCGACGAGCGGGCGCAACGCACCCTGGCGGCGCTGCCCCAGGGCGAGATCGTGTTCAACTACCTTGGCCAGCTGGATGGCAGCTTTGCCGGCGACGATGCACTGCTGGCGCCATCCGGCGAAGGCAGCGGCCAGGGCCAGGGCGACGAAGCCCCGCTGGAGAGCCTGCTGGCAATCAACGGCCAGGTACTCGACGGCCAGTTGGAAATGCTCTGGAGCTTCAGCGGCGAACTGTTCGAACGCAGCACCGTGCAAGGGCTGGCCGACGCCTACGCCAGCGAACTGCGCCTGCTGATCGAGCATTGCCTGTCGGCCAATGCTGGCGGGGCGACGCCGTCGGACTTCCCCCTGGCCGGCCTCGACCAGCGCCAGCTCGACAGCCTGCCGCTGCCGGCGGCGCAGATCGCCGATATCTACCCGTTGTCGCCGATGCAGCAGGGCATGCTGTTCCACAGCCTGTACGAGCAGGACAAGGCCAGCTACGTCAACCAGATGCGCGCCGAAGTGCGCGGTATCGAGGTCGAGCGGTTCATCGCCGCCTGGCAGGCCGTGGTGGATAACCACGAGGTGCTGCGGGCCAGCTTCGTCAGCAGTTTCGGTCAGCCGTTGCAGTTGATCCGCAAGCGACTGGCGGTGCCGTTCGAACTGCAGGACTGGCGCGGGCGCAAGGACGTCGAAGCCGCACTGGTCGAGTTCGCCGAAGCCGATCGCCAGCGCGGTTTCGATCTGCAACACGACGCCCTGTTGCGCCTGAGCCTGCTGCACACCGACGAGGGCGTGCATCAACTGGTCTTCACCTGTCACCACATCCTGCTGGATGGCTGGAGCAGCTCGCGGATGTTCGGCGAGGTGCTCCAGCGTTATCACGGCGAGGTGGTGCCGGCGGCCAGCGGTCGCTACCAGGACTATATCCACTGGCTGCAACGCCAGGACGTGGCGCTGGCCGAGCACTTCTGGCGCGGCCAACTGGCCGAACTGGAAGCACCGACTCGCCTGGCACCGTGCTTCCGCGCAGCGGGGCAGGGTCATGGCGAGCTGCGCCACGACTTTGCCGTCGAGGTGAGCGCGCAACTGGGCGAGTTCGCCCGGGACCAGCGCGTCACCCTCAACACCCTGTTGCAGGCGACCTGGATGCTCCTGCTGCAACGCTATACCGGGCAGGCCACGGTCACCTTCGGCGCCACGGTGGCGGGGCGTCCGGCGGACCTGCCGGGCGTCGAGGAACAGCTCGGCCTGTTCATCAACACCCTGCCGGTGGTCGGCAGCCCGCGTGCCGAGCAGCGCGTCGAGGACTGGGTGCAGGAAGTCCAGGCGCTCAACCTGGTACTGCGCGAGCACGAGCACACCCCGCTCTACGAGGTGCAGCGCTGGGCCGGCTGGGGCGGCGAGGCGCTGTTCGACTCGATCATGGTGTTCGAGAACTACCCGATCGCCGAGGCCCTGCAACAGGCTTCGCCGCGTTCGCCAAGCTTCGCCAAGGTGGTCAACCAGGAGCAGACCCACTATCCGCTGACCCTGGCGGTGGAGGCGGGCGAGCACTTGTCGCTGGCGGTAGGCTATGACCTGGCGCACTTCGACCGGGCCGCCATCGAACAACTGCTGCGGCACTTCGAGCACCTGCTGCTGACCCTGGCTGCCGACAGCCAGGCTCTGCTCGGCGAACTGTCGCTGCTCGACGAGAGCGAGCGCCAGCACCGGCTGCATGACTGGAACGCCACGGCCACGGACTACAGCGAAGCCTGCATCCACGAACTGATCGAACAGCAGGTCCAGGCCACGCCGGACGCTGCCGCGCTGATCCTCGGCGAGCTGCAACTGAGCTACGCCGAACTGGACCGCCAGGCCAACCGTCTGGCCCATCGCCTGCGTGACCTGGGTGTCGGCCCGGATGTGCTGGTGGGGATTTCCTTGGAGCGCAGCCTGGAAATGGTGGTCGGCCTGCTGGCGGTCCTCAAGGCCGGCGGTGCCTATGTGCCGCTGGACCCGGCCTACCCGCGCGAGCGCCTGGACTACATGGTTCGCGACAGTGGGATCCGCCTGCTGCTGACCCAGTCGTCGTTGCTCGCCGACCTGCCGCTCAACGACGGCCTGACCAGCCTGAGCCTCGATGAACTGATCGACTGGCAGGACCTCGCCGAGGCCGCGCCGCCGTCGGTGCCGGTGAATGCCGACAACCTCGCCTACGTGATCTACACCTCCGGCTCCACCGGCCGGCCGAAAGGCGTGGAAATCCGCCATGGCGCCCTGACTAACCACATGCTGTGGATGCAGGACGAGCTGCAACTGCTACCGAGCGACCGCGTTCTGCAGAAGACCGCCTTCAGCTTCGACGCCTCGGTGTGGGAATTCTGGCTGCCGCTGCTCAACGGTGCGCAACTGGTCCTCGCCAGCCCGGCGCTGAGCGATGACCTGACCCTGCTGTGGCGCGAAGTGGCCGGGCAGGCCATCAGCATCCTGCAACTGGCGCCGTCGGTTCTTCAGGCGCTGCTGCCGGAAGTGCGTGCAGGTCAGCTGGATTCGCTGCGGACCCTGGCCTTCGGTGGCGAGGCCCTGAGTGCGGCGCTGGTCGGGCAGTTGCGCGAACAGTGGGGCGGCCAGATGTACAACCTGTACGGCCCGACCGAGGCGACCATCGATACCAGCAGCCTGCTGATCGACGGCCCGCTGGACACCGCGATCGCTGCCATCGGCAGGCCGATCAGCAACGTGCGTACCTATGTCCTGGATAGCAATCTGCAGTTGTGTCCGGTGGGCAGTGCCGGCGAGCTGTATGTCGGCGGCGCCTCCCTGGCGCGCGGTTACCACCAGCGTCCGGACCTGAGCGCCGAGCGCTTCGTGCCGGATCCGTTCACCCCGGGCGCACGCCTGTATCGCACCGGCGACCTGGTGCGCTACCGCGCCGATGGCGTTATCGACTACCTGGGGCGGATCGACCATCAGGTGAAGATCCGCGGCCTGCGTATCGAACTGGGCGAGATCGAGGCGCTGCTGCTGCGTTTGCCAACGGTGCGCGAGGCGGTGGTGCTGCCGCGGGAAAGCGCCAACGGCACGCAATTGGTGGCCTGGATAGTGGCGGAGCAGGGTGTGGTGACGGGCGACGAGCTTGTCCACGAACTGAAGGGACTTCTGGCCCATGACCTGCCGGGCTTCATGGTGCCGACGCAGTGGCTGTTCCTGGAACGGTTGCCGCTCACGCCGAACGGCAAGCTCGATCGCCGGGCGCTGCCGCAGCCGGACATCGGCCACGCCCACGCCGCCTACGTGGCGCCGCAGGGCGAGCTGGAAGAGCAGCTCGCGGCGATCTGGGCCGAGGTGCTCAAGGTGGACAAGGTGGGCATGAGCGACGACTTCTTCGAACTGGGCGGGCACTCGCTGCTGGCGACGCAGATCGTCAGCCGCGTGCAGAAGGAACTGGGTCACCACGTGCCGCTGCGCGCCATGTTCGAGCTGAACACCTTGCAAGCCCTGGCGGCGTACATCGAAAGCCAGCAGGACAAGCGCATCGACGAGGCCAAGGTGGATCGCCTGTCGGACCTGATGGCCGAGCTGGAGGCCCTGTAACCGAGAGCACGCCACTGATCCCTGTGGGAGCTGGCTTGTCGGACCGCCGAACCGCAGCGATTACGGTAGTGAATTCACCATCGCAATCGCTGGCAAGCCAGCTCCCACAAGGTCCACGCAAAACAGGAAAAATCTGTTTCACCCGGTAAATCCCCACCGCGCTGGTGCGTTTCTCCAGCAAGGAAACCCACCTCATCCATCTTTCTTGAGGGTTGCACAGATGTCAGTCGCTATCAGGTTTGCCGAAGGCCAGGAGGCCGGCGAAACGCTCTACCAGTTCGACGAGTCGCCGCTGCTGGCCCGGCAAAGCCGCCAGGAATCCAACGCACGCAGCTATCCGCGGCGGATTCCGCTGGCGCTGAAACGGGCCAAAGGCATCCATGTCGAGGACGTTGAAGGCCGGCGTTTCATCGATTGCCTGGCCGGTGCCGGAACCCTCGCCCTGGGCCATAACCACCCGGTGGTGATCGAGGCCATCCAGCAGGTGCTGGCGGACGAACTGCCGCTGCACACCCTGGACCTCACCACCCCGGTCAAGGACCAGTTCGTCCAGGACCTGTTCAGCATCCTGCCGCCGGCACTGGCGGCCGAAGCGAAGATCCAGTTCTGCGGCCCGACCGGTACCGACGCGGTGGAGGCCGCGCTGAAACTGGTGCGCACCGCCACCGGGCGCAGCACCGTGCTGTCGTTCCAGGGTGGCTACCACGGCATGAGCCAGGGTGCCCTGAGCCTGATGGGCAGCCTGGGCCCCAAGCGCCCGCTGGGTGCGCTGCTGAGCAATGGCGTGCAGTTCATGCCCTATCCCTACGCCTACCGCTGCCCGTTCGGCCTCGGTGGCGAGGCCGGGGTCAAGGCCAACCTGGCCTATCTGCACAACCTGCTGAGCGATCCCGAAGCCGGCGTGCAACTGCCGGCGGCGGTGATCGTCGAGGTGGTGCAGGGCGAGGGCGGGGTGATCCCGGCGGACCTGGAGTGGCTGCGCGGGGTACGCGCCATCACCGAAAAGGCCGGGGTGGCGCTGATCGTCGATGAAATCCAGAGCGGTTTCGCCCGCACCGGCAGGATGTTCGCCTTCGAGCACGCCGGGATCATTCCCGACGTGGTGGTCATGTCCAAGGCCATCGGTGGCAGCCTGCCGCTGGCGGTGGTGGTCTATCGGCAGTGGCTGGACAGCTGGGCACCGGGCGCCCATGCCGGAACCTTCCGTGGCAACCAGATGGCCATGGCGGCGGGTTCGGCGGTGATCCGCTACCTCAAGGAGCACAATGTCTGCGCCCACGCCGCCGCCATGGGCGAGCGCCTGGCCGGGCATCTGCGCGAGCTGCAGCAGCACTACCCGCACCTGGGCGATATCCGCGGGCGCGGGCTGATGCTTGGCGTCGAACTGGTGGACCCGGATGGCGAAGTCGATGCCCTGGGCCATGCCCCGTACTTCCCGCGCCTGGCGCCGCTGGTGCAGCGCGAATGCCTCAAGCGCGGGCTGATTCTCGAACTGGGTGGGCGTCACGGCAGCGTGGTGCGCTTCCTGCCGCCGCTGGTGATCACCGCCGAGCAGGTCGACGAAGTGTCGGCAATCTTTGCCCGGGCGTTGGCAGCGGCGGTGTCCAGCCTTTAATTTTTCGGCGTCCCCGGACGTCTAGGTACATATCAACTTTCGGAGAACAGCAATGACTTCAGTTTTCGACCGCGACGACATCCAGTTCCAGGTGGTGGTCAACCACGAGGAGCAATACTCCATCTGGCCGGACTACAAGGAAGTCCCGGCGGGCTGGCGCACCGTGGGCAAGAGCGGGCTGAAGAAAGACTGCCTGGCCTACATCGAAGAGGTCTGGACCGACATGCGCCCGCTGAGCCTGCGGCAGAAGATGGACGCGCAGGCGGCGCAATAACGAAAAAGCCCCGGTGAACACCGGGGCTTTTTTGTGTGTCTCGCGCTGCTGGACCCTGTGACCCTGTGGGAGCTGCGGTGCGGCGGTCCGACTTGCCAGCGATAGGGCCCTGAAGGTCACCGCATTATCATCTGCCAGCCTGCGCTTGCAGCCACTCCACCGTCCGCGGCGAAGCCTCCGCCAACGGAATCGCCGCCTGATGCACCGCCCCGTCCCAGCCTTCCATGGTGATCCACAGCTGCGCATCCACCGGCGTGTTTTTCGGCACCGGCAAGCTCGCCCCCAGCCGATGCGCCGAACCAAAGAAGATCACCCCCGCCGCCCGCAGGCTGCGCGGCTTGCCGATCCTCAGGTAGGTCGCCTTGACCCGCCTGGCACAGGCCTCGCACAGCTCGGCATTGAAGCTCTTCATAAAGCCGGATGCGCCATCCAGCTCCGGCCCGCGCTCCTTCAGTTCGGCCAGCGTCAGGCTCCAGGGCCCGACCTGGACATCGCCGATCACTCGCTGCCCCAATCCCCGATCCCCTCGAAACAGCGCGGTCTCGGCGAAGTACCGCGGCATGAAGCCCAGCGGAATCAGGATCAGCAGGATATTCAAATGGAAGCGCCACTTGCGCCAGAAGCGCCCGAGCGACGATTCCGGCCGGGCAGCGAGGTCCTTGCTCACAGGGTGTTCTCCACGGTGTTGACGGGGCGCGGCTTGCGCTCTTCGCGGGCTTCGCGCTTGAGCGCGGCGGCGGTGGCCAGTGCGGTGCGCTTGGTCCAGATCAGCAACCCGCTTAGCACCATCAGGCTCAACACCAGGCCGAAGAAGGCCCAGATCGCCTTGATCCAGAAGCCGCCGAAGTCCCCGGTATGCAGCGGTCGCATCGACTCGGTGAGCAGCTCCACGCCGGTGCGGTCCGAGAGCAGCCGCGACGCAGCGATCTCGCCGGTGTAGGGATGGATATCCACCAGTTGCGGAATCAGCGGATACCAGCTGCGCCCACCCACCTGCAGGGTGCCGTAGGTGTTGCTGGGCATGATGATATTGCTGGTGTCCAGGCTGGGGATTTTCTCCCGGGCGATCGCTACCGCGCGGTCCAGGCTGATCATCGGCGGCGGCTCGCCGTCGGCGGTGAGCGGCACGCTGTTGTGGGCCATCACCAGGGTCGCCGGGGAATAGCTGGAAATGCTCACCTGGTTGTCCTCCAGCAGCGCCTGGACCAGGAACCAGGTGCCGGTGATGGAGATGGTCGCGATGAACCAGATCGACCAGATGCCGCTGAGCCGATGCAGGTCGCCCCAGAAGATCCTCGCGCCGTGGCGCAGGCGCAGCACCGGGTTGAAGAAGCCTTTCCAGAAGCGCTTGTAGACCACCAGCCCGGTAACCAGCGAGCCAAGCAGCGGCAGGCCGAGGAAGGACACCAGGTACCAGCCCCAGGAATGGCCGTTGGTTGCCGGGATCAGCCACCAGCCGTGCAGGGCACGGGTGAAACGGCGGAAATCGAACGATGGGGCAAAGCCCTGGATCTCGCCGCTGTACGGGTTGACGTAGGCCATGCTGGTGCGTCCGCCGGGCAGGCTGATGGTGGCGTTCAGGGCGAAATAGTCGCCGTCCGGCTGGTACAGCGCCGCGATGATCGCCTCGGGATGCTTCTGCGCCAGGAGATCCTTGATCTCCTCGAAGCTTAGGCGCCGGGCATCCTCCGACGGCGCGGTGGCGCGCATCTCCGGGTAGGCCAGCCACATGATTTCCTTGCTCACCACCGCCAGGGTCCCGGTGACGCAGACGATCAGGACGAAGAACCAGATCGGCAGGGCCAGCCAGCTGTGCACCAGAAACCAGAGTTTCGAGCGGGACTTCTTCGACATGGGTAACGCTCTCGCTGCAAATCCGTAAGGACATCCATTTCTTTACGAACAAGCACGGGACGTTTTTAGGCAAAACCTGCAGCGAAGATGCAAGTAAATGTTTCGGTGCGCGGGGGAGGGCGCCGGCCGGGCTAATTTTCCGCTTCGGCCAAACGTTCCATCAGCAGACGAGGCGTGCCCTGCCGTTGGGGCTTGGGTGGCCACAGCCTTCAGGGAGAACCTTCATGAGTCATGCGTTGAGTTTGGATATCCGCCCCTTGCTGGCCGGGTCAGGCACCTTGCCCATGCTGATCGAGGCACCGGAGCCGGGCCTGGACCTGATGGAAGCGCTGGGCGAATTCAAGCCATTGGTGGCGCAGCACCTGTACAGCGCTGGTGGCATCCTCTTCCGCGGCTTCGAGGTGGGTGGCGCCGAACGCTTCCGCGAATTCGCCGCCGGCTTCGGCGACCCGCTGCTCAGCTACGAATTCGGCTCGACCCCGCGCAGCAACGTGACCAAGGGCGTCTACACCTCCACCGAGTACCCGGCGCACCAGAGCATCCCCCTGCACAACGAACAGGCCTACACCCTCGACTGGCCGATGCGCATCTGGTTCTACAGCATGATCGCCGCCGAGACTGGTGGTGAAACGCCGATTGCCGACAGCCGCGAAATCTACCGACGCATCCCGGCGCGAATCCGCGAGCGTTTCGTCGAAAAGAAACTGATGTACGTGCGCAACTACGGCAATGGCCTGGATGTGGAATGGAGCCAGGTGTTCAACACCGACGACGAAAGCGTGGTCGAGGCCTACTGCCGGGCGCACGCGATCCAGTGCGAATGGAAGGACGACGGCGAACTGCGCACCCGGCAGATATGCCAATCGGTGGCCACCCACCCGGTCACCCAGGACCGGGTCTGGTTCAACCAGGCGCACCTGTTCCACGTCTCCAACCTGCCGCCGGAAGTGCGCGAGAGCCTGCTGGACGTGGTGGACGAGGAAGACCTGCCGCGCAACGTCTACTACGGCGACGGCTCGCCGATCGAGGTGGACCTGCTGGATGAAGTGCGCGGCGTGCTGGACGACTGCACCATCAAGTTCCCGTGGCTGGAAAACGACGTGATGATGCTCGACAACATGCTCGCGGCCCACGCGCGGTCGCCGTTTACCGGGAAGCGGAAGGTGGTGGTGGCGATGGCGCAGGGGCATTCGGAGCGGTAGCCCTAGTGCTTTATTGCTGGCAAGCCAGCTTCCACAGGTCCAGCAGTGCGCGCAGTCACTGTGGGGGCTGGCTTGCCAGCGATGAGGCCATCTGCAGCAACATGGATCTTATTGTCTGTCAGGAGCTAGAGCATTTCTTCTCTGTAAAGAATTCAGGCTTCACCATCCGATTCAAACCCGCATATGGCATCGATCTCTTCGGGAAACCGGACCACAGGAATTGAGTAGTCCAGATAGGCTCCGATACTGTCGGGAAACACCATGGTGATTAGCCACAACACCTTTGCAGGTGCCCACAACACTGCCCAGCGTTTGCCTTTCGGGGTGGATAAGTCCTCCCGAAATTTCTTTCGCCACTGTCGGTAGCCATGCAGAAAGGTGTCTTTGCGGGACATCGGTGGAGGCAACGGATCGGGCATCGGCAGCCCATCCAGACCGTAGTCCATAAAATGTTCTATGTAGCTCAAAAGCTGACGGGCAGACTCACCGCTATCGCGCAATCCCAGATTTCCGCATGAAACCGAAGCCTCTCGTGGAGGTGATTGAGTCCAGTCAACGCCAACCAGCAGAAGAGGGTTGAGAACTGTGCTGCCAGCAGTTCCGCTGGCGATATCAAGATAAGCCACCATGGGATGTATCTCCTGCCAGTCCAGTGTAACCAAGTGCGACTCGCCGGGGATGATGCAATAGATTTTTCCTGTTTTTCTACTAATGCGGACATGTCCGCCCTGTGAGTTTCTGGTAATCAGGTATAACAAGCCTCCCACGGCAGCAGCAACCATCGGAGCCGCAAAAAATGCAATCCACATTTCTCTGGGGTAAGGCCCGGGGATAACGTTATAAATGAATATGTCAGCAATTAGTCCAGCCAGAAATAACGCTCCGATTGCACTGGAATACGCGTTTTTTATCATTTTCCCTCCCGAAAAAACCTCCAGGCAAGCTTCATTAGCTCTACGTACACCAAGATCCTCGCTCACGCAGTCCGGGCTTATGTTTTTATTGAAGCTCATGGTCCGGTAGCGCTTTATCGGAATAGCATTCGCCAATACATTTTGAGGAAGTTTTTTTACCCTGGCCCGTGAGTTCATAGGGGTTTCCTCACGGGAGCCAACATTGCCGGGTCAATCGTTTCAGAAAACCATCCAGAAGATTTGAAAAGCAATGGCTCTGGCGCCCCCGGCTGCTGTAGAAACAAGGTTGGCTGTGCTTTTACGTCGGGCCTGTAAAGATATTCGAGCTCGACTTGCGCGTCCTCATGCATGGTTATAATCCAGCCTCTGTCTACTCCCAGGTCGTCCGTTAGTGAAGAATACAGGAAGTGAGTATCCAAGCTTACTGCGTTACCAGAGTATGCAATTACCTCGTCGGAGCGAAGTCCGGACAATGTCTTTCCGTTCAGGCGAACGTTTAAATCTGCGCGGAAGTCAGTTTTCAGATGATCCTGAAGAGGGAGAATGCAATTTAGACGCAGCTTTCCTGCCGAACCATGCACTTGCTCCCATGCCGCACTGATTTGAGGACTATATTGGACACTACGCCAGGCGGACATTTCATTTTCAAGAGAAAACTTCGGCGTTGACTGACCCCAAGCGGAATGCTTCAAGAGGATTTCCATCGGCCCATGCTCTGCATCGCTGGCTAGCCCTACTAGGTAAGCTGTGAGCACTACCGCTGCCACAGCCACAAGCAGCCAGACGACCGGGATCACGCCTAAAGTCCAAGGCGCAAACCCTGCCACTTTGATAGTCGACAGCGCCAATGAACCAGACGCCGCTGTTGCATACGCAATCAGTCCGCCAGAAAGAGACGCACCCAAATATAGCCAAGCCTGCTCGGGATTGTCCTCTCCCCAAGCCTTGCCTGCCTTGAACAGATCAACGATGGAGAGAATGGCTGCCGAACCGGCTCCGAACATCATTGAGCCGATTTTTATACCGCGTATTTTTAACTCTTTGGCTAAAGCTGCATTTCTTTTCATACCTGCGATATGTGAGGCGGTAAAGAGTCCCACCTCGACCGAGGCACCGATCAGTGCGGTTACCCATCCTATTGTCGCCAAAAAATTTATATAGCTCTTATCCTTCCTAAGATCCTCGATAGAGTTTCTCAACCCCCACATCGCGAGAGCCGCACCCAGTCCCGCAAAAGCTATGCCCGCGGGTTCCTGCATTTTTTTCCACATACGTAATAGCGGATTTCCCTCAGTTGGCATCGCATGAGGTTCGCCCAATATCGTACTCGGCGTTACTTTCTCCCACTCCCAGATCTCTATACGCTGAGTGATTGAGTGCTGTCTGGTATCTGGCAGCGGGCCTGGGCCTTCATCCAGGCGTATATTCCAGCGTTTCTGGATGTCCCCAAGTTCCGTGTAACCCTGAAGCTCCAGCGCCCATTTCTTGTATTGCTCCAAGGGGACATCGCGACGGCCCAGTACGATCCCGAATCGCATTTCTGCGACATGCCTGAGCCGCCGCACGTAGACGTCGGAAGCATGAGGCGGTGCACTGGACAGCGTTGGCCACAGGAGGCGAGTCAACAAATCGGTAATTACAGTTCCAGGGCGTTCGTCCAGCACCTTGTCGACCAGATCGTAAACACGCTTCGCGATAGTCAGCGGGTTATTGAGCCTGCTCATCAGTGAGGCACTTCCAGCACTCAATGCACGCCAAAGCGGACTGTCTTCCGGATTGGCTTCAATTTGCTCGGTCAAAGCCGCCAGGCCCGCCTCCGTATAGGTGCTCACCGCCAGGCAATTGAGTACCGCCTGTTCGAAATCACTCGCATTGTGGGCGCACGAGAGATCGAATAACTCCAGTGCCTTACCCACCAGGCCGGACTTGTTCATCAATCGAGCCCAGACGGCTGCGTCGACTCCTGTTCGGTTGATTGCCTCATCGAAAACCTTCAACTCCTTTTCGTAGATGGCCGTGAAACCTCGGGCACCAGAGAGGTCCACCAATTTGCGCTGGCGCTCCAGCGCCTCGTAAATCTCCTGCTTCTTGCCGCCCTCGTTGTAACTTTTCTCGGCATGCTTGAAGTAGCTGGTCACCAGTGCCGCGCTTTGCAGGCGATGCTTGTTGCTAGCCAGATATCGGTCGCGCTTGGCGACATCCACTGCGCAGATCTGGTTGAGTTCGCTGGCCATTCCGAGGAAGTCATTCAGCACTACCGCAAGTGGCTTGATGTCCTTTCGTGGCAGCAGCGCACGATGCATCGCGTTGAAGATGAAGTCGGTGCTTGCCATCCTCTCCGGCAACACGACTTCACTCCAGGGAAAGTGCCGGGGCCGCTGACTCAGCCCCGGCGAAAGCAGTTCGCTGGTGGAAGAACCCAACAGCACGGCATCGAAGGCATTCTTTTGCTCCGGCCCTCCCTCCGGCTTCACCTCGGTTGCGAGATGCCGCCTCAGCCCGTTGGTATCCTGCTCGATTTTCCACAAGGTGGCGTGGGTGAGGATGGTGTCGCTCATCAATACGTACACCGTCTGCGCAACACTGGTTTCCGGAGCCAGGAGATACAGGGTCGAGCCGGCAATATCGGGCGGTACGTGCCGTCCCGGGGCCTCGTCGTTGTAGTCCGCCTCGCTCCACCAGAGTGGGGCGAACCGGACGTCCATGGTGACCTGATAGTGGCGGGTCAGCATGCGACCGTCCCGGAAGTAGAACAGGTAGACGTAGCTGCCGGGCCTCAGCACTCGCAATCCGTACTCCTTGCCTGCCTTCAGTTCCGGATACCCTTCCACGCCAAGCGTGGGATAGATCGAAGCATTGATCGGCTGGTTCGATACGCCGTAACGCAGCGGATACAACGGTACGCCGCGTTCACATGGTGGAAGGGAAATCGCATTCAGCGTTTTGCAACCAGGCCGGTCGGGCTGTACGGCCTTCTTGAAAGTAGATCGGGTCACTTGGTGGATTCCTTAAAGAGGCTCAAGACGGAAAGTTCTGACTCGCCTTCTGTAAGGTGGAGTTCGATGGCCAGGAACGGATCAGTTCCTGCGGTGGGGTAAGGCGTTTATTGGATCGGATGGCCATTCAATGCTTCCTGCGATTTCCATGGGAATCAATTCCGCAGAGATGCTGAAGACCGGCCAGCTACGGGTATATAGGAAAAGTCTTAACTGGGGCGGTGAAACATCCGTACGTTTGCAGGCGTCGCATCCCATTTCTCGATAGATCCCCACCCATCCCCCAATCCCCAATCCTTGCTAAATATTTCCCTCCCAGTTCGTTCTTGTTGATACGACCAAACCACGGTCACGCCGATCAGCAAGGACCCACCGCATGAATGCCGAACAAGCCCGGACACTCGCCCGCCGTTTCGTCGAGTTGCCTGCCGCCAGGCGCAGCCTGTTCCTTGACGCGCTGCGTCGGGAAGAGGTGGACTTCGCCCAGTTTCCGATTCCGTCCTGCGCCGGGCTCGCCGAGCGCGATGGCCTGTCCCATGCCCAGCAACGCATGTGGTTCCTCTGGCAGTTCGATCCGCAGGGCGCGGCCTATAACCTGCCGGTCTCGGTGTGCCTGAACGGGCCCTTCGACCTGGCTGCCCTGGAGCGCGCGTTCAACCAGTTGATCGAGCGCCATGAAAGCCTGCGCACCACCTTCTTTCAGGAGGGCGAAGAGGCCTTGCAACGGGTCGCCGAAACCGGCCAGGTGGATATCGGCCTGCGCGACCTGAGCGCGCTGCCCGAGGCACAGCAGTGGACTGCCGCCCGCGAAGAGATGGCGACCCAGGCTCTGATGCCCTTCGATCTGCAACAGCGCCCGCTGCTGCGCGTCCGTGTGCTGCGCCTGACCGCCGAGCAACACGTTCTGCTGCTGACCCTGCATCACATCATCACCGACGGCTGGTCCATGGGCGTGCTGATCGACGAGTGCCTGGCCTGCTACGACGCGCTGGTCACCGGCCAGCCGCTGGAGCTGGCGCCGCTGCCGATCCAGTACCGCGACTACGCCCTGTGGCAACGCGCCTGGCTGGAAGCCGGCGAGCAGGCGCGGCAGCTGGAGTATTGGCGCGCGCACCTGGGCGACGAGCATCCCTTGCTGGAACTGCCCACCGACCGCCCCCATCCCGTGCTGCCGAGCCAGCAGGGCAAGTGCCTGCCAATCGAACTCGACAGCGGGCTGCTGAAAAACCTCCAGGGCCTGGCCCAGCAGCAGGGCGTGACCCTGTTCGTGGTCCTGCTGGCGTCGTTCAAGGCCCTGCTGCACCGCTACAGCGGCCAGCGCGATATCCGTGTCGGCGGGCTGATCGCCAACCGTACCCGCAGCGAAACCGAAGGCCTGATCGGCTTTTTCGTCAATACCCAGGTGCTGCGTACCGAGGTCGGCGGCGACACCCGTTTCGACCAGTTGCTGCAGGCCGTGCGCCAGACCGCCCTGGGTGCCCAGGCGCATCAGGAACTGTCCTTCGATGCCATCGTCGATGGCCTGCAGATCCCACGCAGCCAGAACCGCAATCCGCTGTTCCAGGTGATGTTCAACCACCGTCCGCTGGTCAATGCCATCGAGAGCCGCCAACTCGCCTGCGGCCTGAACGTGACCGGGCTGACCGCGGAGCAACTGGGCGAGGACCAGCGCCCGCAGGCCGCCGGCAGCGACCTGATGCTGGAAACCAGCGGCGAAGGTGAACAGCTGAAAGCCTCCTTCACCTACGCTACCGATCTGTTCGACGAAGCCACCGTGCAACGCATGGCCGGGCACTGGCGCACGCTGCTGCGCGGGATCTGCGCCAACCCGCAGGCGCGGGTCGATGCGCTGCCGCTGCTGGGTGACGATGAGCGCGAGTTCCTGACCCGCGGCGTCAACCAGAGCGCCCGCGAGTATCCGCTGGAGCGCAGTTATGTGGCGCAGTTCGAGGAGCGGGTTGTGGTCCATCCCGAGCGGATTGCCGTCAGCCATCTGGCCGACCGGATCAGTTACCAAGCACTCAACGAGGCCGCCAACCGCCTGGGCCATGCCCTGATCGCGGCGGGCGCCGGCTTCGACCAGCCGATCGCCCTGCTGGCCGAACGCGGCCCGGACCTGCTGGGCATGATCATCGGCAGCTTCAAGGCCGGCGCAGGTTACCTGCCGCTGGACCCGGCATTGCCGAACCAGCGGCTGAGCGGCGTGATCGGGCAGAGCAGGGCGCCGGTGCTGGTGTGCAGCGCCGCCTGCGAAGCCCAGGCTCGCGAGCTGCTGCTCGGCAATGAAGCGGTGCAACTGCTGGTCTGGGAACAGGTCCAGCAAAGCGCCGAAACCACCAATCCCGGTCGCTACAGCAGCCCGGACAACCTCGCCTACGTAATCTTCACCTCCGGCTCCACCGGCCTGCCGAAGGGCGTGATGGTGGAGCAGCGCGGCATGCTCAACAACCAGCTGAGCAAGGTCCCGTACCTCGACCTGAGCGATGCCGACGTGATCGCCCAGACCGCTTCGCAGAGCTTCGATATTTCCGTCTGGCAGTTCCTCGCCGCACCGCTGTTCGGTGCCCGGGTGGACATCGTGCCGAACGATATCGCCCGTGATCCACAGGCGTTGCTGGCGCACGTTCAGCAGCAAGGCATCAGCGTGCTGGAAAGCGTGCCGTCGCTGATCCAGGGCCTGCTGGCCGAAGAACGGGTCAGCCTGGACGGCCTGCGCTGGATGCTGCCGACCGGCGAAGCCATGCCGCCGGAACTGGCGCGCCAGTGGCTGCTGCGTTATCCACAGATCGGGCTGGTGAATGCCTATGGTCCGGCCGAGTGCTCGGACGACGTGGCCTTCTTCCGCGTCGATCTGGCATCCACCGAAAGCACCTACCTGCCCATCGGTACCCCGACCGACAACAACCTGATCTACCTGCTGGACGACGCCCTGGAACTGGTCCCTGTCGGAGCCGTAGGCGAGCTGTGCGTCGCCGGTACCGGCGTCGGCCGCGGCTATGTCGGCGACACCCGCCGAACCGTCCCGGTCTTCGTGCCCAACCCGTTCGGCACCCCGGGCGAGCGCCTGTACCGCACCGGCGACCTGGCCCGGCGCCGTGCCGATGGCGTGCTGGAATACGTCGGCCGTGCCGACCACCAGGTAAAGATCCGCGGCTACCGCATCGAACTGGGCGAGATCGAAGCGCGCCTGCTGGAGCATCCGGCGATCCGCGAAACCGTGGTGCTCGATATCGACGGCCCACAGGGCAAGCAGCTCGCCGCCTACCTGGTCAGCCGCGAAGCGGTCGATGCCGACCAGCTCAAGGCCGCGCTCAAGGCCCATCTGCCGGACTACATGGTCCCGACCTTCTTCATTCCCCTCGACGCCATGCCCCTGACCCCCAACGGCAAGCTCGACCGCAAGGCCCTGCCGCAGCCGGACGCCAGCCAGGCGCTGGCGCGCTATGTGGCGCCGGTCAGCGAGGTGGAGCAGCAGCTCGCCGCGATCTGGGCCGAGGTGCTGAAGATCGAACGGGTTGGCCTTAACGACAGCTTCTTCGAACTGGGCGGGCATTCCCTGCTGGCCGCGCAGATGGTCGCGCGGATCAAGAAGCACCTGGGCGTCAGCCTGCCGCTGCGCACCCTGTTCGAGAAGCCGCTGCTGGGCGAGCTGGCCGCCGCCGTTGCGGCGCTGGACACCACGACGAATGAAGACGACTGGGACGACATGGACCAGTTCATGGATTCACTGGAGGAAACCGAAGCATGAGCGGGACCACCACTGCACGTATTGCCAAACGCTTTGTCGGTCTGTCGCTCGATCAGCGCCGTCAGTTCCTCGCCAAACTGCGCGCCGACGGCAAGGATTTCAGCCTGCTGCCCATTGTCGAAAGCCGCCACGACGTCACCGCGATTCCGCTGTCCTACGCCCAGCAGCGCTTGCTGTTCCTCTGGCAGCTCGATCCGACCAGCGACGCCTACAAGATGAGTACCGCCCTGCGCTTGCGCGGGCGACTGGACGAGCAGGCCCTGCAGCGCTCCTGCGACCATCTGCTGCAACGCCATGAAGTGCTGCGCACGGTATTCGACACCGACGGCGAGCAGCCGCGCCAGGTGATCCTCCCGGCGCTGGCGCTCGACCTGCAACGCGTCGAGGTCAAGGACGATGCCGAACTGTCTCGCCTGGCCGGCGAGTTCATCGCGCGGCCCTTCGACCTGCGCAAGGGCCCGCTGCTGCGCGCCAGCCTGTTCCGTTTGAACAAGGAGGAGCAGGTACTGGTGGTGTGCATGCACCATATCGTTTCCGATGGCTGGTCGATGGAGGTGATGGTCAAGGAGTTCGCCCAGAGCTATCAGGCCTTTGCCCAAGGCCGCGAGCCGGAGCTGCCGGCGCTGGCCCTGCAATACGCCGATTACGCCATCTGGCAGCGCCAGTGGCTGGAGGCCGGGGAGGGCGAGCGGCAACTGGAGTACTGGCGCCGGCAGTTGGGCGACGAGCAACCGCTGCTGGAAGCAGCCCAGGATTTCCCCCGCCCGCCGGTGCAGAGTTTCCGTGGCGAGCACCTGAAATTCGATTTCGGCGGCGAGCTCTCGCAACGCCTCAATGCTTTCGCCCGCAGCCAGGGCCTGAGCCTGTTCATGCTGGTGCTGGCCGGCTTCTCGCTGTTCCTGTCGCGTCAGTCCGGGCAACGCGATATCCGTATCGGCGTGCCCAATGCCAACCGTGGCCGCAGCGAGACCGAAGGGCTGATCGGCTTCTTCATCAACACCCAGGTGCTGCGCTGCCAAGTGGACGAGCGCCTGAGCTATCTCGACCTGTTGGCGCAGATCCGCGAGACCTCGTTCGAGGCCCAGGCCCATCAGGACGTACCCTTCGAGCAACTGGTGGACCAGCTGGCGCCGGAGCGCAGCCTCGGCCATAACCCGCTGTTCCAGGCCAAGTTCAACCAGAACGTGGTGCTCAAGCAGGAGCTGTCGCTGAAGCTGCCGGGGCTGGACGTCCGCGAATACCCGATGCACCGCGAGGGCGCGCATTTCGACCTGGCCCTGGATATCACCGATGACGGCCAGCTGATCCATGGCGATATCGCCTACGCCAGCGACCTCTACCAGCGCGCCACCGTCGAGGCCTTTATCCCGCAACTGCTAGGCCTGTTCGAAGCCCTGCTGGCAGCCCCGCAGGCCCCGCTGTATCGCCTTACCGCGCTGCCGCACGCCGCGCCAGCCCCGGCACTGGAGACTGCGCCTTCGGTTCTTGACCAGTGGCAAGCCAATGTTGCCCGGCAACCCGAGGCCATCGCCGCCCGCTGCCTGGGCGACAGCCTGACCTTCCGCGAACTGGACCAGGCCGCCAACCGCCTGGCCCACCATCTGCTGCAACAGGGCGTGGGCCAGGGCCAGCCGGTGGCGGTACTGATGGAGCGTTCGCTGCCGTGGCTGACCGCATTGCTGGCGATTTTCAAGGCCGGCGCGGTGTACATGCCCCTGGATGTGAAGGCGCCGGACGAGCGCCTGCAACAGATGCTGGCGCGTGCCGGTGCCAGGGCCGTGCTGCGTGCCGAAGGCGACCAGCGCCTGGACGTGCCCGTCGATATTGCCTGGCAACCGGCGCTGTGGCAGCAGCAACCGGCGACCGCGCCGGCCATCACCTTGCACGGGCAGTCCCCGGCCTACGTGATCCATACCTCCGGCTCCACCGGCCAGCCCAAGGGCGTGCTGGTCAGCCACGCGGCGCTGGCCAGCTATGTGCGCGGCCTGCTGGAGCGCCTGCAACCGGCGCCGGGCGCGAGCATGGCGCTGGCCTCGACCATCGCCGCCGACCTCGGCCATACCGTGCTGTTCGGCGCGCTGTGTGCCGGTCGCACCCTGCATGTGCTGCCCGAGGCCCTGGGCTTCGATCCGGATGCCTTCGCCGACTATATGGCGACCCACCAGGTGGGCGTGCTGAAGATCGTTCCCGGCCATCTTGCTGCGCTGCTCCAGGCGGCGCGGCCGGCCGATGTGCTGCCACGGCACCTGCTGATCGTCGGTGGCGAAGCCTGCCCGGCCGGGCTGGTGGAGCGGGTGCGCGCGCTGCGTCCGCAGTGCCGCGTGGTCAACCACTACGGTCCGAGCGAAACCACGGTCGGCGTGCTGACCCATGAAATCCTCGGCGATGTGCCGCAGGTGGTGCCGGTGGGCGAGGCGCTGCCAGGTGCCGTGGTGCGGGTGCTGGACGATGTCTTCAACACCGTGGCCGAGCGCGTGCCCGGCGAGCTGTATATCGGCGGCGACAGCCTTGCCGATGGCTACCTCGGCCAGCCGGCGCTGACCGCCGAACGCTTCGTGCCGGATCTCCATGGGCCGGCCGGCGCGCGCCTGTACCGCAGTGGCGACCGGGTACGCCGCAACCGCCAGGGCCAACTGGAATTCATCGGCCGTGCCGACGACCAGGTGAAGATCCGCGGTTATCGCGTGGAGCCGGCGGAAGTCGCCCGGGTCCTGCAAGGCAGGGTGCAGCAGGCGGTGGTCCTGGCCGTGCCGCAGGATGACGACGCCAGCCGCCTGCAATTGCTGGCATGGGTGGTGGCCGAGGGCGTCACTGGCGAAACCTTGCGTCAGCAACTGGCGCAGGTGCTGCCCGAATACATGGTTCCGGCGCAGATCGTGCTGCTGGAGCAGTTGCCCCTGACTGCCAACGGCAAGCTGGACAAGCGTGCCCTGCCCAGGCCGGGCACGGTGCAGCAGCGTTATGTCGCCCCGCAGGGCGAGATCGAGGAAAAGCTCGCGGCCATCTGGCGCGACGTACTCAAGCTGGAGCAGGTCGGCAGCACCGACAACTTCTTCGAGCTGGGCGGCGACTCGATCCTCAGCCTGCAGATCATTGCCCGGGCCAAGCGCCAGGGGATCAAGCTCAATCCCAAGCAACTGTTCGAGAAGCAGACCATTGGCCAGTTGGCCACGGTCGCCAAACTGATCGAGAAGAAGGCGGCGGCCCCGGTGGTCGAGCAGGTCACCGGCAACCTGCCGTTGCTGCCGATCCAGGCACGCTTCTTCGAAACCGATATTCCCGAGCGCCAGCACTGGAACCAGTCGGTGCTGCTCAAGCCGACCCGCAAGCTGGACAGCGCCACGCTGCACAAGGCCTTGCATACGCTGCTGGAACAGCACGATGCCCTGCGCCTGAACTTCGCCCGGCAGTACGCGGGCTGGCAGGCGGTGTTCGCGCCGCTGAACAGCGCCGAGGTGCTGTGGACCCGCGAACTGGCGAACCTTGAAGCCCTCCATGAGCTGGCCGAGCAGGCCCAGCGCAGCCTTGATCTGAAGAACGGCCCGCTGCTGCGCGCCGTACTGGTAGACCTGCCCGAAGGCGAGCAGCGCCTGTTGCTGGTGATCCATCATCTGGTGGTGGATGGTGTTTCCTGGCGCGTGCTGCTGGAAGACCTGCAACAGGCCCTGGCCGGCGCGGCCCTGCCGGCCAAGACCAGTTCATACAAGGCCTGGGCGGAAAAACTGCACGCCTGGGCCAACAGCCCGGCGCTGGAAGCCGAGCGCGACTACTGGCATGGCCTGCTCGACGGCGCCGATGGCGCACTGCCGCAGGACAATCCCCACGGCAGCCTGCGCATCGACACCGCCGCCCATGCCGCCTCGACCCTCGACGAGGAACTGACCACGCAACTGCTCAAGGTCGCCCCGGCGGCCTATCGCACCCAGGTCAACGACCTGCTGCTGACTGCCCTGGCCCAGGTGCTGTGCCGGTGGAGCGGGCAGCCGTCGGTGCTGGTGCAGTTGGAAGGCCATGGTCGCGAAGACCTGTTCGAGGATATCGACCTCAGTCGTACCGTCGGCTGGTTCAGCAGCCTGTTCCCGGTGCGCCTGGCCCCGGCGGCGCATGTCGGTGCCTCGATCTGCGCGATCAAGGAACAACTGCGCAGCGTACCGGGCAAGGGCATCGGCTTCGGCGTGCTGCGCTACCTTGGCGACGGCGATTTCGCCCACCGGCTGGCGGCGCTGCCGCGGGTGACGTTCAACTACCTGGGCCAGTTCGACGGCAGTTTCGACCGGGAGCAGGGCGCCTTCGTCCCGGCCGGCGAAAGCAGCGGTCAGCCCTTGTGCCCGCAAGGCCAGCTGGGCAACTGGCTGAGCGTCAACGGCCAGGTCTTCGATGGCCAGCTGCGCCTGGACTGGACCTATAGCCGCGAGATGTATCGCGCGGACACCATCGAGGCGCTGGCCCGTGCCTATGAACAGGCCCTGGCCGAGCTGATCCGCCATTGCCAGGCGGGCAACCACGGCGTGACCCCGTCGGACTTCCCGCTGGCCGGGCTGGACCAGGCGCAACTGGATCGCCTGCCGCAAGCCGCCGCGACCATCGAGGACATCTACCCGCTGGCGCCGATGCAACAAGGCATGCTGTTCCACAGCCTGTTCGCCAAGGAGGCCGGCAACTACATCAACCAGTTGCGGGTCAGTGTCAGCGGGCTCGAGGCGGCCCGCCTGCACCAGGCCTGGCAGGCGCTGCTGGACCAGCATCCGGTGCTGCGCAGCGGCTTCGTCAGTGATGCCGACCACCCGGTGCAGGTGGTGCAGCGCCGGGTCGAGCTGCCTTTCGTGGAGATCGATGCTCGCGGGCGCGCCGACCTGGACGGCTGGCTCGACGACTGGGCGCGCCTGGAGCGCGACAAGGGGTTCGAGCTGGCCCGCGGCCCGCTGCTGCGTGTGGCGCTGATCCGTACCGAGGATGACCGTCACGAGCTGATCTACACCAGCCACCATATCCTGATGGACGGCTGGAGCAGCTCGCGCATGCTCGGCGAAGTGCTGCAGCGCTATGCCGGGCAGGTGCCGGCGCGCCAGGTCGGCCAGTACCGCGACTACATCCACTGGCTGCAAGGCCAGGATGCCGGGGCTGCCCAGCGTTTCTGGCTGGAGCAGCTGGCCGCGTTCGACGAGCCGACCCGTCTGGCCCAGGCCCTCAAGGGCGCGGCGGACGGCGAAGGCTATGGCGAATACCGGGAGGATCTGGACGCCGGGCTGAGCCGGCGCCTGGTCGAGTTCGCCCGCGAGCAGCGGGTCACCCTGAACACCCTGGTGCAGGCCGCGTGGCTGTTGCTGCTGCAACGCTATACCGGGCAGTCCAGCGTCACCTTCGGCGCCACCGTGGCCGGACGGCCCACCGAACTGGCCGGGATCGAGGAGCAGCTCGGCCTGTTCATCAACACCCTGCCGGTGCTGGCGAGCCCGCGTTGCGAACAGTCCGTGGCGGCGTTCGTGCAGCACGTGCAAGGGCTGAACGTCGCCCTGCGCGAGTTCGAACACACGCCACTGTACGAGGTGCAGCGCTGGGCCGGCTGGAGCGGCGAGGCGCTGTTCGACTCGATCCTGGTGTTCGAGAACTACCCGGTGTCCGAGGCGCTGCAACAGGCGGCACCGGACGGGCTGCGCTTCGCTGAGGTGCGCAGCCAGGAGCAGACCCATTACCCGCTGACCCTGGTGGTGAATACCGGCGAGCGCCTGTCGCTGCGCATCAGCCATGATCGCAGCGCCTTTGGCGTGCGGGCGGTCGAGCAACTGGCGGCGCATTTCAATCATCTGCTGGCGGCGCTGATCGAGGACCCGGCGCGGGCGCTGGGTGAGCTGGTATTGCCAGTGACTGTGAGCCTGGAGCTGGCGGCCTTCCCGAGCGAGCAGTGCATTCACCAGCGCATCGAAGCCCAGGCGGCGAGAGTGCCGGAAGCGGTGGCCGTGAGCTTTGGCGGTGAGCAGCTGACTTATGCACAGCTGAACTGCCGGGCCAACCAACTGGCGCACAAGCTGCGCGAGCAGGGCGTCGGGCCGGATGTTCTGGTTGGGCTGTCGGTCGAGCGCAGTCTGGAAATGCTGGTTGGCGTGCTGGGCATTCTCAAGGCTGGTGGCGCCTATGTGCCGCTGGACCCGGAGTATCCACAGGACCGTCTCGACTACATGAAGGCAGACAGCGGTATAAAGCTGTTGCTGACCCAGGCCGATCTGCTGGGCTCTTTCGAGGGCTATAGCTATGAGAACCCGGTCAACCTGACCTCGCCGGATAACCTGGCCTACGTGATCTACACCTCCGGTTCCACCGGCAAGCCGAAGGGCGCGTTGCTGCCGCACCAGAATGTCCTGCGCCTGTTCGAGGCCACGGATGAGTGGTTCGGCTTTGACGAGAAAGACGTGTGGACCCTGTTCCATTCCTACGCCTTCGACTTCTCCGTGTGGGAGATCTTCGGTGCGCTGATGCATGGCGGGCGTCTGGTAGTCGTGCCGCGTGAGGTGACCCGTTCGCCGGAAGACTTCAACCAACTGCTGGTGGATGAAAAGGTCACGGTGCTGAACCAGACGCCATCGGCGTTCAAGCAACTGGTCCGCGTTGCAACCGAGCCAATGAGCCTGCGCTACGTAGTGTTCGGCGGCGAAGCGCTGGACGTAGGCAGCCTGCAACCTTGGTTCGACCGCTTTGGTGACCAGCAGCCGCGTTTGATCAACATGTATGGCATCACCGAAACCACGGTGCACGTGACCTACCGTCCAATCACCAGGGCAGACCTGGTGCAGGCCGAGGTCAGCCCGATCGGTGAAGCGATCCCCGACCTGTCGATGTATGTGCTGGACACCGACTTCAACCCGGTGGCAACCGGCGTCTGCGGCGAGCTGCATGTCGGTCATGCCGGCCTCGCTCGCGGCTACCACAACCGTGCCGCCCTGACCGCCGAACGCTTCGTGCCCAACCCATTCGCGAAAGACGGCAGCCGCCTGTACCGCACCGGTGACCTTGCCCGCTTCCGTGAAGCCGGTGTGATCGAGTACGCCGGCCGTATCGACCATCAGGTGAAGCTCCGCGGTTTCCGTATCGAGCTGGGCGAGATCGAGGCGCGGCTTCAGGAGCATGAAGGCGTACGCGAGGTGGTAGTGCTGGCGGTCGATGGCCCGGCGGGCCAGCAACTGGCGGCCTATCTGATCCCCGCCAACCCGGATCAGGCCGACCTGCGCGAGACCCTGAAGACCCATCTGAAAGCCAACCTGCCGGACTACATGGTCCCGACCCATCTGGTCCTGCTGGAGAGCTTCCCGCTGACCGTCAACGGCAAGCTGGACCGCAAGGCCCTGCCGAAACCCGATGCGGCCAACCTGCAAGGCGCGTATGTGGCGCCGGTCAGCGAGCTGGAGCAGCAGCTTGCATCCATATGGGCGGATGTCCTGCAAGTCGAAAGGGTCGGCCTGAGCGACAACTTCTTCGAACTGGGCGGCCATTCCCTGCTGGCGACCCAGGTCATTTCCCGCGTGCGCCAGCAACTGAACCTGGAACCGACCCTGCGCAACCTCTTCGAAGCCGCCGACCTGGCTGCCTTCGCCGCGCTGGCCGGGCAGGGCGAGGCCAGCCGTGCCCCGGCCTTCGTCCGCGCCGACCGCAGCCAGCCGCTGGCGCTGTCCTACGCCCAGCAGCGCCAGTGGTTCCTCTGGCAACTCGAGCCCGGGAGTGCCGCCTACAACATCCCGGTGGCCCTGCGCCTGGGCGGCGAACTGGATATCGACGCGCTGGAGTCCAGCTTCGCCGCCCTGGTCGCCCGCCATGAAACCCTGCGCACCACCTTCCGCCAGGACGGCGAGCGCGGGGTGCAGGTGATCCATCCGGCGACGCCGTTCGTGCTGGCAGTGGAAACACTGGCCCCGGGCGAAACCCTGGACGCCAGCATCGCCGCCGAGGTGCGCCGGCCGTTCGATCTGCAACAGGGGCCATTGCTGAGGGTCAAGCTACTGCACCTGGACGAGAACCGGCATGTGCTGGTACTGACCCAGCACCACAGTGTTTCCGATGGCTGGTCGATGCCGATAATGGTCGACGAATTGGTGCGTTTCTACGCAGGCTTCAGCCAGGGCCGCGATATCGCCCTTGATCCCTTGCCGTTCCAGTACGCCGACTATGCCCTGTGGCAGCGCCAGTGGATGGAAGCCGGCGAGCAGCAACGCCAGCTCGCCTACTGGACTGCCCAACTGGGCGGCGAACAGCCGGTGCTGGAACTGCCGACCGACCGTCCGCGCCCGGCGATCCAGCAACTGGCCGGTGCCCGCTGCCCTGTCGCCCTGGATTCAGCCTTGGTGGACAGGCTCAAGGCCGTGGCCCGGGAGCAGGGCGTGACCCTGTTCATGCTTCTGCTCGCCTCGTTCCAGACCCTGTTGCAGCGCCACAGCGGACAGCACGATATCCGTGTCGGCGTGCCCGTCGCCAACCGCACCCGCGCGGAAACCGAAAGGCTGATCGGCTTCTTCGTCAACACCCAGGTGCTCAAGGCCGAGTTCACTGCCGACACCACCTTCAGCCAGTTGCTGCAACAGGTCAGGCATACCGCCCTGCAAGCCCAGGCCCATCAGGAGCTGCCCTTCGAGCAACTGGTGGAAGCCCTGCAACCGCAGCGCAGCCTGAGCCACAGCCCGCTGTTCCAGGTGATGTTCAACCACCAGGCCGAAGCCCGGGGCACGGCGCGTCACCTGCCGGGCCTGAGCGTCGAAGTGCTGGCCGCCGACAGCCAGTCGGCGCAGTTCGACCTGACCCTGAATACCGTCGAGCATGCCGCCGGCCTGGAAGCGGAACTGAGCTACGCCACGGCGTTGTTCGATGCCTCGACCATCGAGCGTCTGGCCAAGCATTGGCGCACGCTGCTGCAAGGCATCTGCACCGACGCCGACCAGCGCATCGCCGAGCTGCCGTTGCTGGACGCCGAGGAACGCCGGCAGATACTGGTGGACTGGAACCAGAGCCAGCTCGACTACCCACGCGGGCAGTGCCTGCCAGCGTTGGTTGAAGCGCAGGTACGGGCGACCCCGGAGGCGGTCGCGCTGGTCAGCGCCGATGCCTCGCTGAGCTACGCGCAACTGAACGCCTATGCCAACCGGCTGGCGCACAAGCTGCGTGAACTGGGCGTTGGTCCGGATGTGCTGGTGGGCGTGGCACTGGAGCGTGGTCCGGAAATGGTCGTCAGCCTGCTGGCGATCCTCAAGGCCGGTGGCGCCTATGTGCCGCTGGACCCGGATTTCCCGGCGGATCGGCTGAGCTACATGATGCAGGACAGCGGCTTGAAGCTGCTGCTGAGCCAGTCTTCGCTGCTGGGGCAACTGAGCATTCCTGAAGGCGTGCAGACCCTGTGCGTGGACCAGCACGGCAACTGGCTGGATGGCTACAAAACCGACGACCTGCCCGCGACTGCCGGCCCGGACAACCTCGCCTACGTGATCTACACCTCCGGTTCCACCGGCCTGCCGAAGGGCGTGACCATCCACCATCAGGCCCTGGTCAACTTCCTTTTCAGCATGGCGGACAAGCCGGGGCTGACGGCGGCTGACCGGGTGCTGTCGCTGACCTCGCTGTCCTTCGATATCGCCGGCCTGGAACTGTACCTGCCGCTGATTCGCGGTGCTGCGGTGGTCTTGCTCAAGCCGCACCAGAACAAGGATCCACAGGCCCTGTTGCAGGTGATCGCCGAGCAGCAGGCCAGCGTGATCCAGGCCACGCCGTCCAGTTGGCGGATGATCCTCGATGCGGCACCGGCTGGCGCCTTGAGCGGCAAGACCATCCTCTGCGGCGGCGAGGCCCTGGGCGCCGAACTGGCCCAGCGCCTGATCGACCAGGCCGGGCATGTATGGAACGTCTACGGTCCGACCGAAACCACCATCTGGTCGGCCCGTCACTACCTGACCCGCGCCGACGATGTCTGGCTGGGCAAACCGCTGGCGAACACCACGCTGCATATCGTCAGCGACGACCTCGACGTACTGCCGGTCGGCGCCCGCGGTGAACTGCTGATCGGTGGCGACGGCCTGGCCCGTGGTTACCACCAGCGTCCGGCGCTGACCGCCGAGCGCTTCGTGCCGGATCCGTTCTCCAGCACCGGTGGGCGTCTGTACCGCACCGGTGACGTGGCCCGCTACCGGGCCGACGGGGTGATCGAATACGTGGGACGCCTGGATCATCAGGTGAAGATCCGCGGCTTCCGCATCGAACTGGGCGAAATCGAAGCGCGTTTGCTGGAGCACCCGGCGGTGCGTGAAGCCGTGGTGATCGATATCGATAACCAGCTGGCGGCCTACCTGGTCGCGGAGCAGGACACCCCGGAACTGCGCAGCGCTCTCAAGGCCCACCTGAAGGCCGGGTTGCCGGACTATATGGTGCCCAGCCACTTCACCTGGCTGGACAGGATGCCCCAGACCCCCAACGGCAAGCTCGACCGCAAGGCCCTGCCCAAGCCCGATGCCAGCGTGGCGCAGCGCGCCCATGTGGCGCCGGTCAGCGAGCAGGAGCAGCAGATCGCGGCGATCTGGGCCGAGGTGCTCAAGGTCGAGCGCGTGGGCCTGACCGACGACTTCTTCGAACTGGGCGGGCATTCGCTGCTCGCCGCCCAGCTCGTTTCCCGTATTCATTCCGGCCTCGGTATCGACGTACCGCTGCGCCTTATCTTCGAGAAACCGCAATTGAACGACTTTATCCAGGCAATCGCCGACAGCGGCCTGTCGCTGACCGAGGACGGCCTGTCCGATATCGAAAAACTGATGAACGAAATGGCAGGAGCCTGAGATGGACAAGACGACCGCACAGCGCATTGCCAAACGTTTCGTCGGCCTGCCCCTGGAGCAGCGCCGGCAGATCCTCGACAAGATGCGCGAGACCGGGCAGAGCTTCCGTCTCCTGCCGATTGCCGTGACCCGCACCGATACCCCGCGTATCCCGCTGTCCTACGCCCAGCAGCGCATGCTGTTCCTGTGGCAGATGGAGCCGGACAACAGCGCCTACAACGTGCCCATGGCGGTGCGTCTGAACGGCCCGCTGGACCAGGCGGCGCTGGGCCGTGCGCTGGAGCAACTGGTACAGCGCCATGAAACCCTGCGCACCCGTTTCGTCTCCGTGGAAGGCGAGTTCCATCAGGAAATCCTCGACCGGGTGCCGGTGGCGCTGGAAGTGCTCGAAGTTACCGACGAGAGCCGCCTGGCCGCCCTGGTCGAGGCCGAATTGCAGGCGCCGTTCGATCTGCTGGGTGACCGGCTGCTGCGGGTCAGGCTGTTCCGTCTCGGTGCCAGCGAGCATGTGCTGACCCTGTGCATGCACCATGTGGTGTCGGATGGCTGGTCCGGGCAGTTGCTGGTGCGCGAGTTCGTCCAGCTCTACCAGGCGCAGTCGAGCGGGCAACCGGCGCCCTTGCCGGAACTGGCGATCCAGTACGCCGACTATGCGATCTGGCAGCGCGCCTGGCTGGAAGCCGGCGAGGGCGAGCGCCAGCTGGCGTACTGGAAGGAACAGCTGGGCGACGAACAGCCTGTGCTGAGCCTGCCGCTGGATCACGAGCGCCCGCTGCAACCGAGCTACCGCGGTGCCGTGCTGCGCGCCGATCTGCCGGCGCAGTTGTCGGAGCAGCTCAAGCAGGTGGCGCGCAACAACGGCGTGACCCTGTTCATGCTGTCCCTGGCGGCCATGTCGGTGGTGCTGTCGCGCTACAGCGGCCAGGCGGACATCCGTATCGGCGCACCGAATGCCGGGCGTACCCGCGCCGAGCTGGAAGGCTTGATCGGCTTCTTCATCAACACCCAGGTCCTGCGTGTGCAGGTGGACGAGCGGCAGACCTTCGCCGCCCTGCTGGAGCAGGTCAAGCAGGTGGTCAGTGGCGCCCAGTCCCATCAGGAACTGCCGTTCGAGCATCTGGTGGACGCCCTGGCGCCGGAGCGCAACCTCGGCCACAACCCGCTGTTCCAGTTCAAGATCAACCAGCAGGTATTCGTGGCCGAGGACGGCAGCGAGGCCGAGCGCGGTGTCGATGGCCTGAGCGTGGAGAAGTACGCTTCCGGCTCCAGCGATGCGCGGTTCGACCTGGCCTATGACTTCGTCGATGGCCCGGACGGCGTGCGTGGCTACTTCACCTATGCCACCGACCTGTTCGAGGCGGCGACCATCGAGCGTATCGCCGGGTCGCTGCGCCGCGTGCTGGAACACCTCGTGGCCCATGTTGCCGAGCCGCTGCTGGCCTTCCCCGAGCAGGCGCCGCAGCTGGCGGCACCGCAGGCCCCGGCGCTGATCGGTGGCGACTTCGTTTCCCTGTGGCAGCAAGGCCTGCAAGCCGGGAGCGGCAAGCTGGCCCTGCGCGCTGGCGAGCAGACCCTCGACTACGGGCAACTGGAGGCGCAGTCCAACCAGCTTGCCCACTACCTGCAAGAGCAAGGCGTCGAGGCCGGGCAGGTCGTGGCGCTGTGCCAGGAGCGCGGCATCGAGTGGGTGGTAAGCCTGCTGGCGGTGCTCAAGCTGGGGGCGGTGTACCTGCCGCTGGACAGCCGCCAGCCGCAGGAGCGCCTGCGCCAGCTGGTGCGTGACAGCGGCGCGGTGCTGCTGATCCAGGGTGCTGAAATGGACCTGGGCTGCCCGGCGCTGAACTGGAATCCGTCGTTGTGGGCCGAACGCGATACCCGCGCGCCCGCCGTGCGCATCCATGGCGAACAACCGGCCTACATCATCTACACCTCCGGCTCCACCGGTCAGCCGAAGGGTGTGGTGATCAGCCATGGCGCGCTGAGCAACTATGTACAGGCCGTGCTGGAACGCCTGGACCTGAGCGCCGACGCCAGCCTGGCCATGGTCTCGACCATCGCCGCCGACCTCGGCCACACCATGCTGTTCGGTGCCCTGGCGTCCGGCCGTGCGCTGCACCTGCTGTCCCATGAGCACGCCTTCGATCCGGACCGTTTCGCCGCCTATATGGCCGAACACCGCATCGATGTGCTGAAGATCGTGCCGAGCCACCTGCAAGGCTTGTTGCAGGCGGCGAAGGCGGCGGATGTGCTGCCACGCGAGCTGCTGGTGCTCGGTGGCGAAGCCAGCAGCTGGAGCCTGCTGGAACAGATCCGCAGCCTGAAGGCCTGCCGTGTGCTCAACCACTATGGTCCGACCGAAACCACCGTGGGCATCCTCACCCACGAAGTGGGCGAGCTCGCCGGCTGTCGCAGCGTGCCGGTTGGCCAGCCGCTGGCGAACGGCAGCGCGCAGGTGCTGGACGCCTGGCTCAACCCGGTGGCCGAAGGCGTTGCCGGCGAGCTGTATCTCGGTGGCGCGGGCCTGGCCCAGGGGTATCTGGGGCAGCCGGCGCTGACGGCCGAGCGCTTCGTCCCCGCTGCAAACGGCCAGCGCCGTTATCGCGCCGGCGACCGTGCGCGTCTGGTGAACGGCGTGCTGGAATACCTGGGCCGCGCCGACGACCAGGTGAAGATCCGCGGTTACCGGGTCGAACCGGGCGAAGTCGGCCATTTGCTGCAAGGCCTCGACGGCGTGGCCGAGGCGGTGGTCCTGGCCTTGCCGCAGGACAGCGATGAAACGCGTCTGCAACTGGTGGGCTACTGCGTCCCGGCCAGCGGCGTCACCCTGCAAGCCGAAGCCCTGCGCCAGCAACTTGCGGCAAGCCTGCCGGAATACCTGGTGCCGGCACAGATCCTTGTGCTGGAGCGCCTGCCGCTGACCGCCAACGGCAAGCTGGACAAGCGTGCCCTGCCCAGGCCGGGCGCGGTCAAGCAGCGTTACGTGGCACCCAGCGGCGAGATCGAGGAAAAGCTCGCGGCCATCTGGTGTGATGTGCTCAAGCTGGAGCAGGTGGGCAGCACCGACAACTTCTTCGAACTGGGTGGCGACTCGATCCTCAGCCTGCAGATCATCGCCCGGGCCAAGCGCCAGGGCATCAAGCTGAGCCCCAAGCAGCTGTTCGAGAAACAGACCATCGGCCAGTTGGCCACCGTCGCCAAACTGATCGAGAAGAAGGCTGCCGCCCCGGCCCCGGCACAGATCAGCGGGCGCCTGCCGCTGCTGCCGATCCAGGCGCGCTTCTTCGACACCGCCATCCCCGAGCGCCAGCACTGGAACCAGGCGGTGATGCTCAAACCGAGCGTGCGTCTCGATGCCGCCCATTTGCAGCCGGCCCTGCACGCGCTGATCGAGCAGCACGATGCCCTGCGCCTGAGTTTCCGACAGCAGTCCGCCGGCTGGCAGGCCAGCTTCGCCCCGGCCAGCAGCGCTGGCGTGCTGTGGGTCCGTGAGCTGGCCGAGGGCGCCGATCTGCGCGAACTGGCCAACGAGGCCCAGCGCAGCCTGAACCTGACCGACGGCCCGCTGCTGCGCGCCGTGCTCATCAACCTTGCCGACGGTGAACAGCGTCTGCTGCTGGTGATCCACCACCTGGTGGTGGATGGCGTGTCCTGGCGCGTGCTGCTGGAAGACCTGCAACAGGCCTGCGCTGCCCTGATGGCGGGCAAGGCTGTCGAGTTGCCAGCCAAGACCAGCTCGCTGAAAGCCTGGGCCGGCCAGTTGCACGACTATGCGGTAAGCCCGGCGCTGGAGCAGGAACTGGATTACTGGCAGGCGCAGTTGCGCGGGGTCAGTGACGAGCTGCCGTGCGACCATCCCGACGGCAGCCAGGAGCGCCGCCATGCCGTGTCGGTCAGCACCCATCTGGATGTCGAGCTGACCCGGCGCCTGCTGCAGGACGCCCCGGCGGCCTACCGCACGCAGATCAACGACCTACTGCTGACCGCCCTGGCCCGGGTCATCTGCCGCTGGAGCGGGCAGGCCCATGCGCTGATCCGCCTGGAAGGCCATGGTCGCGAGGACCTGTTCGAGGATATCGACCTGAGCCGCACCGTCGGCTGGTTCAGCACCCTGTTCCCGGTGCGCCTGACCCCGGCGGCGTCGCTGGAGGCTTCGCTCAAGGCGATCAAGGAGCAGCTGCGTGCGATCCCCAACAAGGGCATCGGCTACGGCGTGCTCCGTCACCTGGGCAACGACGCCGCCCGCGAGACGCTGGGCGCCTTGGCCCAGGGCACTATCGTCTTCAACTACCTGGGCCAGTTCGACGGCAGCTTCACCGCCGAGGACGCGCTGTTCGCGCCGTCCGGCGAAAGCGCCGGCGACGGCCAGGACTTCGCCGCGCCACTGGCGGCGCTGCTGAGCATCAACGGCCAGGTCTACGGCGGCGAGCTGGACCTGGGCTGGAGCTTCAGTAGCGCGGTGTTCGAGCGCGAGACCGTGCAGCGCCTGGCGGATGACTATGCGGCCGAACTGCGCCTGCTGGTGGAGCACTGCACCACGCCGGCAGTGGCCGGCATCACGCCGTCGGACTTCCCGCTGGTGAGCCTGGCCCAGGCCGAACTGGATGGCCTGCCGGTGCCCGCCGGCACTATCCAGGACATCTACCCGCTGGCGCCGATGCAGCAGGGCATGCTGTTCCACACCCTCTACGAGCAGGAGGCCGGCAACTACATCAACCAGCTGCGGGTCGAGGTCAATGGCCTCGATGTCGCCCGTTTCCGGGCGGCGTGGCAGGCGGTGGTGGACCAGCACGATGTGCTGCGCAGCGTGTTCGTCAGCGAACTGCAGCAGCCGTTGCAGGTGGTGCTGCGTCAGGTCGAAGTACCCTTCAGCGAAGTCGATGCCCGTGGCCAGGCCGACCAGCAAGCCTGGCTCGATGCCTGGGCGGCCGGCGAGCGCGAAGCTGGCTTCGAACTGAGCCGCGGGCCGCTGCTGCGCCTGGCGCTGGCACGTACCGGTGAGCAGCGTTATCAACTGGTCTACACCTGCCATCACATCCTGATGGATGGCTGGAGCAGCTCGCGCATGCTCGGCGAGGTGCTGCAGCGCTACAGCGGCAAGGACATTGCCGGCCAGGGCGGGCGCTATCGCGACTATATCGAGTGGCTGCAACGCCAGGACGGCAGCGCCAGCCAGCAGTTCTGGAAGCAGCACCTGCAACACCTGGACGAACCGACCCGGCTGGTCCAGGCGTTCAGGTCCGGTGTTGCCGGCACGGGCTACGGCGAGCAGTCCCAGGTGCTGGATGCGGCCCTGACCCAGCGCCTCGGCGAGTTCGCCCGCGAGCAGCGGGTTACCCTCAACACCCTGGTCCAGGCCGCGTGGCTGTTGCTGCTGCAACGCTATACCGGGCAGTCCAGCGTCACCTTCGGCGCCACCGTGGCCGGGCGTCCGGCGGACCTGCCGGGCATCGAGGAACAGCTCGGCCTGTTCATCAACACCCTGCCGGTGGTCGGCAGCCCGCGCCCGGAGCAGAGCGTGGCGGACTTCGTGCAGCAGGTGCAGAACCTCAACCTGGCCCTGCGCGAGCACGAACACACGCCGCTCAACGAGATCCAGCGCTGGGCCGGGCAGGGCGGCGAAGCGCTGTTCGACACTATCCTGGTGTTCGAGAACTACCCGGTGTCCGAGGCGCTGCAACAGACCGCGCCGCAAGGGCTGGAATTCGGTGCGCTGGTCAACCGCGAGCAGTCCCACTATCCGTTGACCCTGGTAATCAACGCCGGCACCACGCTGTCCATGCGCCTGAGCCATGACCGGCGTTTCTTCGCCGATACGGCGGTGGTGCAACTGGCCGCGCATCTGGACCATCTGCTTCGCGCGCTGGTGGCCAATCCGCAGGCGGCGCTGGGCGAACTGGCTCTGCCTTCGGTGGCGGGACAGGAAGTGGCGGTCTTCCCGAACGAGCAGTGCATTCATCAGCGCATCGAGGCCCAGGCGGCGCGGGTGCCGGAAGCGGTGGCCGTGACTTTTGGCGGTGAGCAGCTGACTTATGCACAACTGAACAGCCGGGCCAACCAGCTGGCGCACAAGCTGCGCGAGCAGGGCGTGGGGCCGGATGTGCTGGTGGGCCTGTCCGTTGAACGCAGCCTGGAAATGCTGGTTGGCGTACTGGGTATTCTCAAGGCTGGTGGCGCCTATGTGCCGCTGGACCCTGAGTATCCACAGGACCGTCTCGACTACATGCAGGCAGACAGCGGTATCAAGCTGTTGCTGACCCAGGCGGATCTGCAGGGTTCGTTCGAGGGCTACAGCGAGCAGAACCCGGTCAACCTGACCTCGCCGGACAACCTGGCCTACGTGATCTACACCTCCGGTTCCACCGGCAAGCCGAAGGGCGCGCTGTTGCCGCATCACAACGTCCTGCGTTTGTTCGAAGCGACCGAGGGCTGGTTCGGCTTCGACGAGAAAGACGTGTGGACGCTGTTCCACTCGTACGCCTTCGACTTCTCCGTGTGGGAGATCTTCGGTGCGCTGATGCATGGTGGCCGTCTGGTGGTGGTACCGCGTGAGGTGACCCGTTCGCCGGAAGACTTCAACCGGTTGCTGGTGGACGAAAAGGTCACGGTACTGAACCAGACGCCTTCGGCCTTCAAGCAACTGGTCCGCGTTGCAACCGAGCCGCTGAGCCTGCGTTACGTGGTGTTCGGCGGCGAAGCGCTAGACGTGGGTAGCCTGCAACCTTGGTTCGACCGCTTTGGTGACCAGCAGCCGCGTTTGATCAACATGTACGGCATCACCGAAACCACGGTGCACGTCACCTACCGGCCAATTACCAAGGCGGACCTGGTACAGGCCGAAGTCAGCCCGATCGGTGAGGCCATCCCCGACCTGTCAATGTACGTGCTGGACACCGACTTCAACCCAGTGGCAACCGGTGTCTGCGGCGAACTGCATGTCAGCCACGCCGGCCTCGCTCGCGGCTACCACAATCGCGCCGCCCTGACCGCCGAGCGTTTCGTACCCAACCCGTTCGCGAAAGACGGCAGCCGCCTGTACCGCACCGGTGACCTTGCCCGCTTCCACGAAGCAGGCGTAATCGAGTACGCCGGCCGCATCGACCACCAGGTGAAGATCCGCGGCTTCCGTATCGAGCTGGGTGAGATCGAAGCGCGGCTGCAAGAGCATGAAGGCGTACGCGAGGTGGTAGTGCTGGCGGTCGATGGCCCGGCGGGCCAGCAACTGGCGGCCTACCTGATTCCGGCCAACCCGGATCAGGGCGACCTGCGTGACAGCCTGAAATCTCATCTGCGGGCGAACCTGCCGGACTACATGGTTCCGACCCACCTGATCCAGCTGGAATCCTTCCCGCTGACCGCCAACGGTAAGCTGGACCGCAAGGCCCTGCCGAAACCCGATGCGGCCAACCTGCAAGCCGCCTACGTGGCGCCGCAGAGTGCCCTGGAACAGCAACTGGCGGCGATCTGGGCCGATGTGCTCAAGGTGGAAAAGGTCGGCCTGAGCGACAACTTCTTCGAGCTGGGCGGCGATTCGATCATCTCCATCCAGGTGGTCAGCCGCGCCCGTCATGCCGGGATCTTCTTCACTCCGAAGGACCTGTTCCAGCGCCAGACCGTGCAGAGCCTGGCGGCGGTGGCGCGGCTGGCCGAAGCCACCAGCATCGAGCAGGGCGCGGTCGAGGGCATCGCCCCGCTGACGCCGGTGCAGCACTGGTTCTTCGACGGCGACATGCCGCAGCGCCATCACTTCAATCAGGCGGTGCTGTTGCAGCCGTCCCGCGCGCTTGATGCCAACGCACTGGAACACGCCCTGCGTGCGCTGCTGGTGCAGCACGATGCGCTGCGCCTGGCTTTCGTTGAAGACAACGGCGTCTGGCAGGCCCGCCACGGTGCCCGTCACGATGCCGCGCTGCTCTGGCAGCGCCGGCTGAACCGCGCCGATGAGCTGGAGCCGCTGGTGCAACAGGCCCAGCGCAGCCTCGACCTGCAACAGGGCCATCTGCTGCGCGCCTTGCTGGCCGACCTGCCGGACGGCTCGCAGCGCCTGCTGCTGGTGATCCACCACCTGGTGGTGGACGGCGTGTCCTGGCGCATCCTCCTGGAAGACCTGCAAAACGCCTATAGCGCGCTGCTGGACGGCAAGCCCGTGACCCTGCCGCGCAAGACCAGTGCCTTCAAGCACTGGGGCGAGCGCCTGCGCGACTACGCCCGCAGTCCGGCACTGGAGCAGGAGCTGGGTTACTGGCAGGCGCAACTGGAGGGCGTCAGCGATGCCCTGCCGCATCATGCCTGCGGCCCGCTGACCAGCCGCCAGATCACCAGCGTGTCCACCCGTCTCGACCGCGACACCACCCGCCAGTTGCTGCAGGACGCCCCGGCGGCCTACCGCACGCAGATCAACGACCTGCTGCTGACCGCCCTGGCCCGGGTCATCTGCCAGTGGACCGGGCAGGACTCGGCGCTGATCAAGCTGGAGGGCCATGGCCGCGAGGACCTGTTCGACGAACTGGACATCACCCGGACCCTCGGCTGGTTCACCAGCATCTACCCGGTGAAGCTCAGCCCCCAGGCGGATCTGGCCGGCTCGCTGAAGACCATCAAGGAACAACTGCGCGCGATCCCCAACAAGGGCATCGGCTACGGCGTGCTGCGCTACCTCGGCAGCGACGAGGCCCGCCGCAGCCTGGCGGCCCTGGCCAAGGGCAATATCGTGTTCAACTACCTGGGCCAGTTCGACGGCAGCTTTGCTGCCGAGGACGCTCTGTTCGTCCCCGCCGGCGAAAGCCGTGGCGACATGCACAGCGCCGAGGCGCCGCTGGACAGCCTGCTCAGCATCAGCGGCCAGGTCTATGGCGGCGAGCTGGAGCTGAACTGGCGTTTCAGCACCGAAGCCTTCGAGCCGGCGCTGATGCAGGACCTGGCCAAGCGTTATGGCGAGGAACTGCGCCAACTGACCGCCCATTGCCTGGGCGCCGGAGTGGCCGGGGCCACGCCGTCGGACTTCCCGCTGGCGCGGCTGGAGCAGGCGCAGATCGACCGCCTGCCGATCGCCATCGCCGAGATCGCCGATGTCTATCCGCTGTCGCCGATGCAGCAGGGCATGCTGTTCCACAGCCTCTATGAAAAGGAGGCGGGCAACTACATCAACCAGCTGCGCGTCGATGTCCGTGGCCTCGATGTGCCGCGCTTCAAGGCGGCCTGGCAGGCGCTGATCGACCAGCACGAAGTGCTGCGCGCCAGCTTCATCAGCGATATGCAGCAGCCGTTGCAAGTGATCCGCCGCCAGGTCGTCGCGACCTTTGCCGAACAGGACTGGCGCGGGCGTGACCATTCCGAGGCGGCGATCAAGGCCTGGGCCGATGGCGACCGCCAGCGCGGCTTCGACCTGGAGCAGGAAGCCCTGCTGCGCCTGACCCTGCTGCGCACCGGCGAAGACAGCCATCACCTGGTCTACACCAGCCACCACATCCTGATGGACGGCTGGAGCAACTCGCGCCTGCTCGGCGAGGTGTTGCAGCGTTACCACGGTGAAGTGCCGGCGCAGAGCGGCGCGCGCTATCGCGACTACATCGAGTGGCTGCAACGCCAGGATGCGGCGCTCAGCCAGCGTTTCTGGAGCGGACAACTGGCGGTGCTGGACGAGCCGACCCGGTTGGTCCAGGTGCTCAGGTCGACCGCCACGGCCCAGGGTTATACCGACCGGCATTACGCGCTGGACCAGGCCGAAACCCGCAAGCTCAACGAGTTCGCCCGCGAACAGCGGGTCACCCTCAACACCCTGGTCCAGGCGGCGTGGCTGTTGCTGCTGCAACGCTATACCGGGCAGTCCAGCGTGACCTTCGGCGCCACGGTATCCGGGCGTCCGGCGGAACTGGCGGGGATCGAGGAACAACTCGGCCTGTTCATCAACACCCTGCCGGTGGTCGGCAGCCCGCGCCCGGAGCAGCGCGTGGGGGACTTCGTGCAGCAGGTGCAGACCCTCAACCTGGCCTTGCGCGAGCACGAGCACACGCCGCTCTATGACATCCAGCGCTGGGCCGGGCAGGGCGGCGAGGCGCTGTTCGACAATATCCTCGTGTTCGAGAACTATCCGGTGTCCGAGGCGCTGCAACAGGCGGCGCCGGATGACCTGAAGTTCGGCAGCGTGATCAACCTGGAGCAGACCCACTATCCGCTGACCCTGATCGTCTCGGCCGGCGATGCGCTGGGTGTGCGCTTCAACTTCGATCGCCAGCGTTTCAGTGATGACGTCATGGCGCGGCTGGTGGAGCATTTCGACCATCTGCTGCGTGCGCTGGTAGTGGATTCGCAGGCGGCGTTGGGTGAACTGGCTCTGCCTTCGGTGGTGGGCCAGGAAGTGGCGATCTTCCCGAGCGAGCAGTGCATTCACCAGCGCATCGAGGCCCAGGCGGCGCGGGTGCCGGAAGCGGTGGCCGTGAGTTTTGGTGCTCAAGCGCTGACTTATGCACAGCTGAACGGTCGGGCGAACCAGTTGGCGCACAAGCTGCGCGAGCAGGGCGTTGGGCCGGATGTGCTGGTCGGTCTTTCAGTCGAGCGCAGCCTGGAAATGCTGGTCGGTATCCTCGGCATTCTCAAGGCTGGTGGCGCCTATGTACCGCTGGACCCGGATTATCCACGGGACCGTCTCGACTACATGAAGGCAGACAGTGGCATCAAGCTGCTGCTGACCCAGGCGGATCTGCTGGGTTCGTTCGAGGGCTACAGCGACCAGAATCCGGTCAACCTGACCTCGCCGGACAACCTGGCTTATGTGATCTACACCTCCGGTTCGACCGGCAAGCCGAAGGGGGCGTTGCTGCCGCACCAGAATGTCCTGCGCCTGTTCGAGGCCACGGATGAGTGGTTCGGCTTTGACGAGAAAGACGTGTGGACCCTGTTCCATTCCTACGCCTTCGACTTCTCCGTGTGGGAGATCTTCGGTGCGCTGATGCATGGCGGGCGTCTGGTAGTCGTGCCGCGTGAGGTGACCCGTTCGCCGGAAGACTTCAACCAACTGCTGGTGGATGAAAAGGTCACGGTGCTGAACCAGACTCCATCGGCGTTCAAGCAACTGGTCCGCGTTTCAACCGAGCCGCTGAGCTTGCGCTATGTGGTATTCGGCGGCGAAGCACTGGACGTGGCCAGCCTGCAACCGTGGTTCGACCGCTTCGGTGACCAGCAGCCACGCCTGATCAACATGTACGGCATCACCGAAACCACGGTGCACGTGACCTACCGTCCAATCACCAGGGCGGACCTGGTACAGGCCGAAGTCAGTCCGATCGGTGAAGCGATCCCGGACCTGTCGATGTACGTGCTGGACACCGACTTCAACCCGGTGGCAACCGGCGTCTGCGGCGAATTGCATGTCGGCCATGCCGGCCTCGCTCGCGGCTACCACAACCGTGCCGCCCTGACCGCCGAACGCTTCGTGCCCAATCCGTTCGCGAAAGACGGCAGCCGCCTGTACCGCACCGGCGACCTTGCCCGCTTCCGCGAGGAGGGCGTGATCGAGTACGCCGGCCGTATCGACCATCAGGTGAAGATCCGCGGTTTCCGTATCGAACTGGGCGAGATCGAGGCGCGGCTGCAAGAGCATGAAGGCGTGCGCGAGGTGGTGGTGCTGGCGGTGGATGGCCCGGCGGGCCAGCAACTGGCGGCCTATCTGATCCCCGCCAACCCGGACCAGGCCGAGCTGCGCGAGACCCTGAAAACCCACCTGAAAGCCAACCTGCCGGACTACATGGTCCCGACCCATCTGGTCCTGCTGGAGAGCTTCCCGCTGACCGCCAACGGCAAGCTGGACCGCAAGGCCCTGCCCAAGCCGGATGCGGCCAACCTGCAAGGTGCGTATGTGGCCCCGGTCAGCGAGCTGGAGCAGCAGTTGGCAACTATCTGGGCGGATGTCCTGCAAGTGGAGCGGGTCGGTCTGGCCGACAACTTCTTCGAGATGGGCGGGCACTCGTTGCTGGCGGTGCAGATGCTGGTGCGCATCCGCGAGCAGTTGCGCTGCGATATCGCCCTGCGCGAGCTGTTCGAGAAGAGCACCCTGCAGGACCTGTGCGCCGTGGTCGCGGCGAAACAGGGGCAGGTCGATCATGCCCAGGACGAACTGACTAAATCGCTGGAGGCCCTCAAACGTCTTAGTGCAGAGGAAATCGACAACCTGCTCGCCTGACTGGAGATCCCAACGTGCAAGAGCTGCTTGACTCCGTGAAATCCCTGTCTGCCCGTGAACGCAAGGCGCTGGCCGCCTTGCTCAAGCGCCAGGGGGTGAATCTGTACGGCGTCACGCCGATCTTCAGGCGCGAACCCGAGGCCTGCGCGCTGCTGTCCTACGCCCAGCAGCGCCAGTGGTTCCTCTGGCAACTGGAGCCTGGCAGCAGTGCCTACAACATTCCGGTGGCCCTGCGCCTGACCGGGATGCTCGATGTCGCTGCCCTGGAGGCCGCGTTCGAGGGCCTGGTCGCCCGCCACGAAACCCTGCGCACCACCTTCCGCCAGGAGGGTGAGCAGGCGGTGCAGGTGGTGCATGAGCCGGTGCCGTTCCATCTGCCGGTGGACGATGTCGACGCGGCGGATCTGCACGCCCGGGTAGCTGCGGAACTGAGCGCGCCGTTCGACCTGCAGGCAGGGCCGCTGCTGCGCGTCCGCCTGCTGCGGGTGGGCGCCGAGGAGCATGTGCTGACCGTGGTCCAGCACCATATCGTTTCCGATGGCTGGTCGATGCCGATCATGATCGACGAGCTGGTGCGCCTCTACGACGGCCACCGTCGTGGACAAGCGGTGCACCTGCCGGCCTTGCCGATCCAGTACGCCGACTATGCCATCTGGCAGCGCAACTGGATGGAGGCCGGCGAGCAGGAACGCCAACTGGCCTACTGGACTGCGCAACTGGGTGGTGCGCAGCCGGTGCTGGAACTGCCCACCGACCGTCCGCGGCCCTTGGTGCAGAGCCATGCCGGCGCACGCCTGGATATCGACCTGCCGCCAGCACTGGCGCAAAAGCTCAAGGCGCTGGCGCGGCAGCAGGGCGTGACCCTGTTCATGCTCCTGCTGGCGTCGTTCCAGACCTTGCTGCACCGCTATTCGGGGCAAGCCGATATCCGCGTCGGCGTGCCCACCGCCAACCGCAATCGGGCCGAGACCGAGGGGCTGATCGGTTTCTTCGTCAATACCCAGGTGCTCAAGGCCGAATTCGCGGCGGACACCACCTTCGGGCAGTTGCTGCAACAGGTCAAGCACACCGCCGTGCAGGCCCAGGCCCATCAGGACCTGCCGTTCGAGCAACTGGTGCAGGCCCTGCAACCGGAGCGCGACCTGGGGCGCAGCCCGCTGTTCCAGGTGATGTTCAACCACCAGACCCAATCGGCGACCCAGGCCCGGCAGTTGCCTGGATTGAGCGTGGAAAAGCTGCAATCGGGCCAGCACACCGCGCAGTTCGACCTGACCCTGGAAACCCTGGAGCGCGACAGCGGCGTGGGCGCGGCACTGACCTATGCCACGGCGTTGTTCGATTCGGCGAGCGCCGAGCGTTTTGCCCGGCATTGGCGCAACCTGCTGGAAGGTATCTGCCTGGATGTCGGGCAGCGGGTGGCCGAATTGCCGCTGCTGGATGCGCAGGAGCGCCAGCAGATTCTCGAGGGCTGGAACCAGAGCCAGCTCGATTACCCACGCGGGCAATGCCTGCCGGCGTTGATCGAAGCGCAGGTACTGGCTACCCCGGAGGCGGTCGCACTGGTCAGCGCCGATGCCTCGCTGAGCTACGCGCAACTGAACGCCTATGCCAACCAGCTGGCGCACAAGCTGCGCGAGCTGGGCGTTGGCCCGGATGTGCTGGTGGGCGTGGCGCTGGAGCGCGGTCCGGAGATGGTCGTCAGCCTGCTGGCGATCCTCAAGGCCGGTGGTGCCTATGTGCCGCTGGACCCGGATTTCCCGGCGGACCGGCTGAGCTACATGATGCAGGACAGCGGCCTGCGCCTGCTGCTGAGCCAGTCTTCGCTGGTTGGGCAACTGAGCATTCCGGCCGGCGTGCAGACCTTGTGCGTGGACCAGCACGGCAACTGGCTGGACGGCTACGCCAGTGACGACCTCCCCGCGACTGCCGGCCCGGCAAACCTCGCCTACGTGATCTACACCTCCGGCTCCACCGGCCTGCCGAAGGGCGTGACCATCCACCACCAGGCCTTGGTCAACTTCCTCTTCAGCATGGCCGACAAGCCGGGACTGGCGGCGGCTGACCGGGTGCTGGCGCTGACCTCGCTGTCCTTCGATATCGCCGGCCTGGAGCTCTATCTGCCGCTGATCCGCGGTGCCTCGGTGGTCTTGCTCAAGCCGCACCAGAACAAGGATCCACAGGCCCTGTTGCAGGTGATCGCCGAGCAGCAAGCCAGCGTGATCCAGGCCACGCCGTCGAGCTGGCGGATGATGCTCGATGCGGCGCCAGCCGGTGCCTTGAGTGGCAAGACCATCCTCTGTGGCGGCGAAGCCCTGAACGCCGAGCTGGCCCAGCGCCTGATCGACCAGGCCGGGCATGTATGGAACGTCTACGGTCCGACCGAAACCACCATCTGGTCGGCTCGTCACTACCTGACCCGCGCCGACGATATCTGGCTGGGCAAACCGCTGGCGAACACTACGCTGCATATCGTCAGCGACGACCTCGACGTACTGCCGGTCGGCGCTCGCGGTGAATTGCTGATCGGTGGCGACGGCCTGGCCCGTGGTTACCACCAGCGTCCGGCACTGACCGCCGAGCGCTTCGTGCCGGATCCGTTCTCCAGCACCGGCGGGCGCCTGTACCGCACCGGCGACGTGGCCTGCTACCGGGCCGACGGGGTGATCGAATACGTGGGGCGCCTGGATCATCAGGTGAAGATCCGTGGTTTCCGCATCGAACTGGGCGAGATCGAGGCCCGGCTGCTGGAACACCCGGCGGTGCGTGAAGCCGTGGTGATCGATATCGATAACCAACTGGCGGCGTACCTGGTCGCGGAGCAGGACACCCCGGAACTGCGCAGCGCCCTCAAGGCGCACCTGAAAGCCGGCCTGCCGGACTACATGGTGCCCAGCCACTTCACCTGGCTGGACAGGATGCCCCAGACCCCCAACGGCAAGCTCGACCGCAAGGCGCTGCCCAAGCCCGATGCCAGCCTGGCGTTGGGCGAATACCAGCCGCCGCGCAACGAGCGCGAGCGGCAACTGGCACGGATCTGGACGGACGTGCTCAAGGTCGAGCGGGTAGGGCTCAAGGACAACTTCTTTGCCCTCGGCGGTCATTCGTTGCTGGTGATCACCCTGGTCAGCCGCTTGCGTGAAGCCTTCGACACCAGTCTCAGCCTGCATGACTTCCTGTTGCTGGAAACCTTCGAGGACCTGGCCGACTTCATCGCCGCAGGCGAGCGCCGGGTGAACAACCCGGTGATCAGCATGAACATCAGCGCCAGCGACAAAGCCCCGCTGTTCTGCCTGCCGCCCGGAGGCGGCGGTACCTACGCCTACTATCCATTGGCCGGGCACCTGGGCCCGCAGCGCAGCGTGCTCGGGGTGGTCAACAAAAGCTATGTGGTGCCGGGCTGGAAGGAAACCTCGTGGGACGCCATGGTCGGCTACTACGTCGAGCAGATCCGCACAGTGCGCCCGCACGGGCCCTACAACCTGCTGGGCTGGTCCCTGGGCGGGGCGCTGGCCATCGAGGTGGCGCATGCGCTGGAATCGGCAGGCGAGACCGTGGCGTTCCTCGGGCTGGTGGATACCCATCTGCCCCAGGGCGAGCAGGCCCTGGCCAATGATAACGGCGAGGAACCCGAGGCCGGGCCATGGGACGGCCTGGTGAAAAGCCTGCTGGCGTTCGCGCCGGGGATCGGCGAGGCGGTGGTGCTGGACCTGATCGAGGAAGGGACTGCCCGGTTCGAGGATCCGAAGCAGGCGGCGGACTGGGTAATGGTCGAGGTTGCTGCAATCAGCGGCACGGACATCGAGGCCCTGCGGGCGATTCACCGCGACATCGGCGTACAGGCGGAAATTGCCAGCGGGTACGAGTTGCTCAGCGCGAACATGGCGCTGGGGCAGGCGTTCGTGCTCAAGCCGCTGAAGGTCAGGCCGCATTGCTGGTGGGCGGGTGGCAGCCGAAGCGATGAGCAGGTCGCCGCTGCCGAAGCGCTGTTGAAGGCGGGTTGCGGGCTGGAGGAGCTGTGGTCGGAAACACTGGCGGGGGTGAAGCATGATGATGTGGTGCTGGCGCCAGAGTTGCTCAATAGCATCCAGCTCGAACTGGAAGACATGGAGTAGGCCGTAAGGACGACGCGGCCCCTGTGGGAGCTGGCTTGCCAGCGATTGCAATGTTGAATTCACCGCAGCAATCGCTGGCAAGCCAGCTCCCACAGGGTCCGCGCAGATGCCAGGAAAAAGGCCAGTCGAGTTAACCGAGCTGGCCTTTTGTTTTAGCGCTGTCGAACGATCAGAAGTCGCCGCGCAGGCTCAGCATGAAGGTGCGTGGGTCACCCCAGACGTTGCCGCGGTTGAGGCCCGAGGCGGTGGACCAGTACTTGCGGTCGAAGAGGTTTTCCCCGGTCAGGTTGACCTTCCAGTGCTCGTCGATCTTCCAGCCGATACGGGCATCCCAGATGGCGCGGCCTGGGGAGCCGTAGTCATAGCCACCGGCGAGCTTGTTCTCGTAGCGCGATTGCGCGGAGACGCCGGCGCCCACGGTCAGGCGGTTCCATTCGCCGTCCTGCGGGGTGTAGCTGGTGCTGATGCGTGCCAGGTGCTTCGGCGTGTCGGTGGTCAGCGCGTTGCTTTGCGGGCTGACGATGCGGTTGTAGGTATAACCGGCGAGGACTTCCAGGCCCGGCAGCACCTCGCCGCTGGCTTCCAGATCGATGCCCTTGCTGCGCTGGACCAGGCCGTTGATCTGGCAGGTCATGCTCGGGTTGCTCGGGCACAGGTGGGTTTCGTCAGGATCGTTGATGGCGAGGTCTTCCTGCTTGATGTAGAAGACCGCCGCCGACAGGTTCAGGCGCTTGTCGAACAACTCGCCCTTGATCCCGGTTTCATAGTTGGTGCCGATGGCCGGGTCGAGCGGCGAGCCGTCCCAGGTCCGGTCGTTCTGCGGCTTGAAGATGTCGGCGTAGCTGGCGTACCACGACCAGTGTTCGCTGAAGTCGTAGATCAGCCCGGCGAATGGGGTGACCTCGCGGTTCTGCTGGGTCAGGTAGTCGTTGCCGGCACCGAGTTTCTGGTCGTAGTCGTACTTGTACCAACTGACCCGGGTACCCAGGACCAGGCTCAGCGGCTCGGTCAGGTGCAGGCGGGTGTTGGCATAGATGCCGGAGCGTTCGTCGACATACTCGGATACCAGCGACCAGGCCGGACGCTGCGGCTTGGCGAAGGCGTGGTGATCGACGTCGAAGATATTGATCGGGATCGGCGTTGCACGCCGATAGGGCGCGCGGCGCTCGGTCACGTCCTGGCGCGACCAGTTCGCGCCTAGGGTAACCTGGTGGGACTGGCCGAAGGCCTCGAAATGACCGTCCATGAAGCTATCGATACCCACGCTTTCGACGTTGGTATGGCGGAACTCGACGTTCTGGAACACCGAACCGCGTTGGGTGACCGGGTTGATCGCACCGTTACCGTAGGCGGCGACCATGTCCAGGTCGGCCTTGGACCAGGTGAACGAGGTCTTGTTGCTCCAGTTGTCGTTGAAGCGGTGGTTCAGCTCCAGGAACGCCTCGGTCATGTTGGTGTTCAGGTGGTTCCAGTCCTGCACCAGGGCGGTGGAGCGGGAGATATCCAGGGACTGGCCATTGGAGTAGCGCGGCAGCGCCCAGATCGAATAGCCGTCGATGCGTTTTTCCTGGCGGCGCAGGCTCATGGTCAGGGTGGTGTCATCGGCCAGGTCAGCTTCGAGGACGCCGTACAGCAGCGGCGTTTTGGCGCTGTATTCGTCCAGCCAGGACCCCTTGTCCTCATAGGCGGTGACGAAGCGCCCGCGCAGGGTGCCTTGGTCATTCAGGCGGCCGCTGCCATCCAGGTCGACGCGGTAGTTGTCATAGGAGCCGGCGCGGGTAGTGATGGAGAACTGCGGCTCCGAGGTGGCGCGCTTGCGTACCAGGTTCACCGCTCCGCCCGGGTTGCCGGCGCCGACCAGCAGGCCGGAGGCGCCACGCAGGACTTCGACGCGGTCGTAGATGGCCATGTCCGGAGCCATCCAGCCGCTCATGTTGTAGGCCTGGCCGGGGATGCCGTCGATCATGTAGCTGTCTTCGCTCAGCACGAAGCCGCGCGACTGGTAGACGTGGGAGCCGAAGTTGCGCTGGCTGAAGGACAGGCCCGGGGTCTTGGACAGCACCTGGTCAAGGCTGGTGAGGTTCTTGTCGTCCATCAATTGCCGCGTCATCACCGTCACCGACTGCGGGGTTTCACGCAACGACTGCGCCGCCTTGCCGATGGTCACCGCCCCGGTGGTATAGGAACCGGTGTTCTCGGTGGTAGTGCCCAGCACCTGCGAGTTGATGTTGGTCGGTGCCAGGTTCAGCGTCGCCGGGGCGCCGTTGGCGGCCTGGGCCTCGGTCTCGGCCTCCGCTTCCTGGGCATAGGCCTGGGCAGCGAAGGGCAGGGTCAAGGCCAGGCCGAAGGCGGCCTGGCGCAGCAGCAAGGCCTTGCTCAAGGGCGTAAGGCGGGACGGTGTGTGCATGTGCAGAAGACTCGTTCTAAGGGTTGTGTCGTGAGTGTTGGCGTCGCTGAGTCAACGGCTCGCTTCTGCGCCGGCGTCGTGGCAAGGCCGGGTCTTTCCTGGCGGAGCGCGTTTTGTCGTTATAGAGAACGAGTTGCAGGTGCGAGGATTTAACGGAAATTTCACTTTCCGTTGTTTGCTGCGCAATGGCGGTTTTGGGGTGCAGATCGTCGGATTTATGGCGCCTTGATACCGTCGATTCGTGGCGACAGGGGGCGTCTGAAAATCAGAAATCGCCGCGCAGGCTCAGCACGTAGCTGCGCGGGTCGCCGTAGAGGGTGCCGCGGTCCAGGGCGGCTGCGGCGGTGTAGTAGGTGCGGTCGAAGAGGTTGTCGGCGTTGAGGCCGAGGGTCCAGTGGTCATCGAGTTTCCAGGCGATGCGCGCATCCCACACCGCATGGCCGGGCGCGCCGTAGTCAATGCCCTGGCCGCCATCGCTGCGGTAGCCGGACTGGGCCGAGACGCCTGCACCCAGGCTCAGGCGGTGCCAGGCGCCGGGCGGGGTGTAGCTGGCACTGGCGCGCAGCAGGTGCCTGGGAGTTTCCGGCGAAACCGGTCCGCCGGCGCTGCTGCGGGTCAGGTTGAAGGTGTAGCCGGCCAGCAACTGCAAGCCGGGCAGGGCTTCGCCACTGGCCTGCAGCTCGACGCCGCGGCTGCGCTGGACCGTGCCGTTGATGTAACAGGTGCCGGCGATATCGTTGGTCAGGCACTTGCCCTCGCTGGCGGGGTCGATGGCGTAGACCCCCTTCTGGCGGATGTAGAACAGCGCCGCCGAGACGTTCAGGCGCTTGTCCAGCAGTTCGCTCTTGAGCCCGGTTTCGTAGCTGGCCCCGATGGCCGGGTCGAGGGTCGAGCCATCCACCGAGCGGTAGATGCTTTGCGGCTGGAAGATGTCGGTGTAGCTGGCGTACCAAGACCAGTCATCGTCAAGGTCGTAGATCAGCCCGGCGAACGGGGTGACACGGCCCTGCTGGTGGTCGGTGAAGTCGCCGCCGCCGATGCGGTAGTCGAAGTCGTAGGTGTACCAGCTGAGCCGCGCACCGAGGATCAGCGCCAGGGGATCGGACAGGTGCAGGTTGGCCTTGGCGAACATCCCGTAGCGCTCGTCGATCACCTTGTTGATCGACGACCAGGCCGGCCGCGGTGGTTTGGGAAAGGCGTGATGATCGACGTCATCCAGGTCGATGGGGACCCTCAGCGCCACCGGCGCGCGCTTTTCCAGTATCGCCTGGCGCGACCAGTTGATCCCGCTGGTGATCTGGTGCGCCTGGCCGAACAGCTCGAAATGCCCGTCGAGCACGCTGTCCACCCCGGTCCCGTCGATGTCGGTGTGGCGGAACTCGACGCCGCGAAACTGCGCGCCGGTCCCGCTTGCCGGATCCACGGCGCCGCGTGCGTAGGCGATCGACTGGTGGAAGCCACCCTCGGAATGGATCAGCGACAGCTTGCCGGTCCAGTCTTCGTTGAAGCGGTGGGTGATTTCGTTGAACACCTCGGTGATCCGTGGCTGGTGCCGATTCCAGTCCTGCACCAGGGCGGTGGAGCGCGGTACGTCCAGGGCGCTGCCATCGGTATGGCGCGGCAGGCCGAAGATCGAATAGCCGCGGACCGTGCTCGACTGATGGCGCAGGCTGCTGGTCAGTACCGTGTCGTCGTCGAGGTCGATATCGACGATGCCGTACAGCAGCGGCGCGCTGGTGTGTTTCTGGTCGAGGTAGGAGCCGTCGTCCTCATAGGCGGTGATGAAGCGTCCGCGCACGGTGCCCTGGTCGTTGAGCTTGCCACCGGCGTCGAGGTCGAGACGGTAGCTGTCCCAGGAGCCGGCGCGGGCGGTCAGGGTCAGGCGCGGTTCGGCAGTGGCGTGCTTGCGCACCAGGTTGACCGCGCCGCCCGGGCTGCCCGCGCCGATCAGCAGCCCGGCAGCGCCGCGCAGCACTTCGACGCGGTCGTAGATGGCCATGTCGGTGGGCAGCCAGGCGGTGGGGTTGTAGGCCTGCCCGGGAATGCCATCCATCATGTAGCTTTCGTCGTTCACCACGAAGCCGCGCGACTGGTAAAGGTGCGAGCCGTAGTTGCGCTGGCCGAAGGTCATGCCCGGGGTCTGCGCCAGCACCTGGTCGAGGCTGGTGAGGTTGCGGTCGTCCATCACCTGGCGGGTCATCACCGTGACCGACTGCGGCGTACGGCGCAGCGACTCGGCGGCCTTGCCGATGGTCAACGATGGCGTGGTGTAGGAGCCGGTGCCTTCGGTGGTCGGCTCGACGGGCTCGGCGCTGATCGAGGTCGGGTTGATGTCCAGGGTTGCCGCGGCCTGGCGCATCGTCAGGGTCAGGGTGTCACCTGCCAGGCTGAAGTCGAGTCCGCTGTTGCGCAGAAGGATCCGCGCCGCCTGCTCCGGCGGGTAGCGGCCGCGCACCTGGGTGCTGGTCTTGCCCTGGATGGCCTCGGGATTGACCAGAACCTGCAGGTCGCTTTGCCGGCCCCATTCCTGAAGAGCACTCCAGAGCGGCTGCGCCGGGATGTCGAAGCTGACGTCCTGGGCCTGCACCTGGCTGCCGAATGCCAGCAGCGCGGTGCTCGCCAGGGGCGCGGGCCAGCGGCGTAGCCACTGCTTCATCAGCCACGCGAGGCGAAGCGAACAGCGTCGTTGCAGTCTGTGCATTGGGCGGGATCTGGAAATCAGTTGATGTCAGGGTGATGGCTTATCACGCGACGTTAATGATATCCATTTCTAAACATTTTCATATTGTCCCGCGCAAAGACTTTCGCCCGTCGGGGCGGGCGGTCTCGTGTCAGGCAGGAATGGCGCTGTCCTCAACCTGCTCCACGGTGATTCGCCCACCCTGCATGCGCACCAGCTGGTCAGCCACCGGGAAGTACCGGTCATCGTGGGAGATCACGATGATGGTCTTGCCCTGTTGCTTCAGTTCCGGCAGCAGCTCGGTGTAGAACACCCGGCGGAAGGCCGGGTCCTGGTCGGCGGCCCATTCGTCGAACACCAGCAACTGGCGCTCGTCGAGCCAGGCACTGATCAGCGCCAGGCGCTTGCGCTGGCCGGTGGAGAGGTCGGTGGTGGTGAAGGCGCCGTCGCGGATGCCGACCTTGTGCGCGATGTCCAGGCGTTCCAGGTATTTCAGCGCATCGGCGCTCACCGGCGCATCGCCTGGCAGCGGGTCATCGAACAGGTAGTAGTCGGCGAAGATGGTGGTGAACAGTTGGCGATAGTCGTCCAGCTGCTCGGCGGCCAGCGCCTGGCCGTTGAACAGGATCTCGCCCTGTTGCGCGGGGTACAGGCCCAGCAGCAGCTTGATCAGGGTGGTCTTGCCGCCGCCGTTTTCGCCGACGATGAACACGATCTCGCCCTGCTTGATGCTCAGGTTGACCGGGCCCAGGTGGAAGGAGTCGACGCCGTCCACCGGCGGGTAATCGTAGCGAAGCTGGCGCAGTTCCAGGGTCTGCATGGCGCCCAGGCTCGACGGTCGGTCGTTGACCAGCAGGTGCGGCTCCGGCGAGGAAAACTTCCACGACAGCTCGGCGATCCGGCGCAGGGCGATCTTCGCCCGGGAGATGATCGGCAGGGCGGTGATCAGGCGCTCCAGCGGGCCCTTCATATACAGCATCACCAGCACGAAGCCGCCCAGCACGCTTTTGTCGGTGGCCGGCCATAGCGCCTGGAAGGCGATGGCGATGCCGATCACGGCGAAGAACAGCATGGAGCCGAAGGTCTCGGCGCTGACGAAGATGTTCGCCGCGCGGATGTTCGAGGTGCAGATGCGCTCGGTGGTGCCGTGGATGCGCTCGTCCAGCAGGTGCTGGCGCCGGCGGCGGTGGATGCGCAGCTCCTTCGCCCCGGCGGAGATCGCCTGGTAATGCTTCTGCAGTTCGTCCTCGCCGTCCCGGGCGCGGAGGATGCTGCGCATCCCGGCCTGGTGCGCCAGGTACTGGGCGCCGGTGCCGGTGATCACGGTGAGCAGGGTCAGGGCCAGGATCTGCCAGGAGAGCAATGCCAGGTAGCTGAGGCAGCCGAGGGTCACGGTGAAGGCGATGACCATGGGCGCCACCGACAGGGCGAAGTTGCTCAGGGTGGTGACGTCGTTGAGCAGCACCGGGATCAGCCGGTGCGAGCGGTAGCGCTCCAGTTGTTCGATGGGCGCGACGAGGATCTTCGCCGCCAGTTCGCGGCGCAGGTTGGCCACCACGCGCTGGCCGACCCGGTTGCTCAGCAGGCTGGAACCGGTGGAGCAGGCCAGGGTCAGCACGCAGAGGCCGGCGAACAGCAGCGCGACATCGAGGCCGGGCCCGCCGTCCTGGGTCATGGCGCGGTTGATGGTGGCGAGCAGGCCGGTGACACTCAGACCGCTGACGATCCCCAGCACCGTGGACAGAACCACCAGCCACCAGTAGGGCTTGAGGATTCTCAGGGTTTCCCGGGCCAGGCTTTCGGTCTTGAGGGTCATGCGGTTCTCTCGGAATGCGGGCAAACGGGCTCTGCGCCGTCAGGGAGAGGACGAGCCCGGGCGCCGGAAATTTAGCGCGGCGAGGCGCTGCGACCGCGTGTCGGCGAGATGAATTCTGTCGCCGATTCGCGCCCTGGCGGTTTCAGTGCCCGGCCAGCTGTAGCACAATAGGCGCCGTTCGTTTTTCCTCTCCAGGATGTGCAATGTCCAAGTCAACCATCTGCGCTGCGCTCGGGCTGGCCCTTGTGCTGGCGGGTGTCGCCGGTTGTAGCTCGAAGAAGGCCGCCGTGTACGAACACGAGAACTTCGACGATTCGGGCACCTATTCGCGCAGCTTCCCGGTCAGCGAGGCCGGCTCCTGCGAAGCCGCGCGGCGTGCGCTGCTCAGCCAGGGCTACATCATCACCACGGCCGACAAGGGCCAGGTCAACGGCAACAAGAGCTTCCAGCAGACCGGTGAAAGCCATATGCAGATCAGCTTCAATGTCGTCTGCGCCGACGACATGGGTGGCGGCGGGCGCTCCACCGTTTTCGCCAATGCCCTGCAGGACCGCTATGCCCTGAAAAAGTCCAACACCTCGGCAAGCCTTGGCGTGGGGGTGCTGGGTTCGGTGTCGATGCCGATCGGTTCCACCGACGACTCGATGGTCAAGGTGGCGAGCGAGACGGTGACCTCGGCACAGTTCTACGAGCGTTATTTCGCCCTGGTGGAAAGCTTCCTGCCGCCGGCACCAAAGAAGCAGGCCGCTGCGCCTGAAGCGCCGGTGCCGGCCAAGCCGGCTGCCGAGCTGGGCGTGCCGGAACCGGCGGCGCTGGCTGCGCCCCAGGCCGAGGTGCCGGCTGCGGCGCCGGTCGAAACCGCTCCGGTCGCAGCGCCGGCCGCCGAAACCCAGGCTGCGCCGGTGCTGGACGACAGCCAGGGCTCGCAGCCGGTGGCGCCGCCTGCCGAGGCTGCGCCCATCACCGCCGAACAGGTTGCGCCGGTGACTGCGGAGCCGACCACGCCAGCGGTGAACGAACCCGCGCCTCCGGCGACCAACGGTGATCCTTCCGCACCGCTCTAGCCCGCGGGATAAATCCTGTAACACCTGCTACGTTTATTTTCGGACACGCTGTTGTCATTTTTCCTTCACCGGTGCACTTTAGGGTGAATCAGGACACAAACAGACGAAGACACGGAGCAGGAATATGGACGACTATCAGGAAGAACTACTCGAATTTCACGCTTCGGAGCTGGACGTGCCGGAGCCGGCGGATGATGCGACAGAGCTGTGAATGAAATGAAAAGGGCCGGTTTTGAAACCGGCCTTTTTAGTAAGGACGACGCGGTCCCTGTGGGAGCTGGCTTGCCAGCGATAGCTTTAGTGAATTCACCATAGCTATCGCTGGCAAGCCAGCTCCCACAGGGGCCGCGTCTCTCCTTGGTATTGCCCGGCTTCTGAGCCCGTCTCAGTCCCGAGGCTGGATCAACGCCAGCAATGTCCAGCCGGTTCCCGGCCTGGGCTGGCTGTCCGGGCTGAACACATGCACCCAGCCCTGGGCATCACGGGCGAACAACAGCGTCGCTCGCTCGCCATGCAACGCTTGATAGGCCTCCCAGCCAAATGCCTCGGTAAGGTGCGTGCTGTATAGCTCGGCGCCCTGGTGCAACTGGTTGGCCAGTTGCACATAGGTCAGTGCCTGGCTGCCCAGGGCCTCGCCACGGTGTTCGTGACTGGCACGGTGCTTGTCGCTGCGCCTGACCTCAAGGCCGCTGGCCAGGGCGAACAGGCGTTGCGGGCCGAACTCATGACGGAAGCGCATGCACGCCAGTGCATTCAGCTCGCCGGCGGGGGACAGCCCGAGCAGATGCCCGAGGCCGACCAGATCCAGGTGGACTTCAGCATGTTGTGACGCCGGGTTGCCGAAATAGGTCGGTAGCCCGTCCATGCGCGCCGCGCAGATGTTCTCCCAGCTGGAGTCGGTCAGCAGTACCCGGCAGCCCATCTCCTGCAACGCCTTGCCGATGGCCCGCGCCGGCGGGTTGGCGCCGACGATGAGGAAACCGCTCGGCGCCGGGTCCGCCACTTTCAGCAGGCGCGCCAGGGGACGTGCGGTAGCACTTTGCAGGACCACAGTGCCGATGATCACGGCGAAGGTCAGTGGCACCAGGAGCAGCGCGCCTTCATGCCCGGCTTCATCCAGGCGGATGGCGAAGATCGCCGACACGGCAGCAGCGACTATGCCCCGCGGCGCGACCCAGGCCAGCAAGGCCCGCTCCCGCCAGGTCAGCGGCGACCCCCAGGTCGAAAGGGCGATATTCAGCGGCCGGGCAATCAACTGGATGACCAGCAGCAGTGCCAGCACTGCGGGGCCGAGACCGAGCAGAGCGTTCAGGTCGAGACGCGCTGCCAGCAGGATGAACAGCCCGGAAATCAACAGCACGCTGAGGTTTTCCTTGAAATGCAGGATCTGCCGCACATCCACGCCTCTCATATTGGCCAGCCACATGCCCATGACCGTGACCGCCAGCAGCCCGGATTCGGCCATGACCTGGTTGGCCGCGACGAAAATTCCCAGCACCGCCGCCAGCGAAGCCAGGTTGTGCAGGTATTCCGGCAGCCATTGTTCGCGCATCACCTGGCCGAGCAACCAGCCACCCGCCGCGCCAAAGGCGCAACCGCAGAACAGCACCCCGGCGAAGGTCTTCAGGCTCTGGCTCAGGCCTTCGTCGGCGGCGCTGGCAATGATGAAGCTGTACACCACCACGGCCAGCAGTGCGCCGATCGGGTCGATGACGATTCCTTCCCAGCGCAGGATATTGGCGATGGTCGCCTTGGGACGCACTACCCGCAGCATGGGTACGATCACCGTCGGACCGGTGACCAGGGTAAGGGTGCCGAACAGCACCGCCAGCGGCCAGTCGAAACCCAGCAGCCAGTGGGTGGCCAGGGCGATGACGATCCAGGTCGCCAGTGCCCCGAGGGTCACCATGCGCTGCACGACGGCGCCGATATCGCGCCATTGCGAGAGGTGCAGGGTCAGGCTGCCCTCGAACAGGATCAAAGCCACCGCCAGGGATACCAGCGGCATCAGCAACGGGCCGAACATGGCCTGCGGATCGAGCCAGCCCAGCACCGGACCGACAAGGATGCCGCCAAGCAGGAGAAAGAGGATCGCCGGCAGCTTCAGGCGCCAGGCCAGCCACTGGCAGCCCAGTGCCGCCAGCCCTATGCCGCCAAACGTCAGCAGGATCTGTTGCTCGCTCATTCGGATTTCCCTATGCCGGCATGGTTATGGAAGACTAGCGGTCTTTCAGCGTTTTCATCCTGTGTTTTCCGAGTTGTCATGCCCGCCATCGACCATCCCCTGATCGACCAGTTCCTCGATGCCTTGTGGCTCGAGAAAGGCCTTTCAGACAACACCCGTGCCTCCTATCGCAGCGACCTCGCCCTGTTCAACGGCTGGTTGCAGGACAAGGGCATCGCCCTGCCAGACGCGGGCCGCGAGCTGATCCTCGATCACCTGGCATGGCGCCTGGACCAGGGGTACAAGCCCCGTTCCACGGCGCGTTTCCTCTCCGGTGCGCGTGGTTTCTATCGTTATCTGCTGCGGGAAAAGCTGATAGAGGTCGATCCGACCCTGCAGGTGGACATGCCGCAGTTGGGGCGACCATTGCCCAAGTCCCTGTCCGAAGCGGATGTGGAAGCCCTGTTGCGGGCCCCGGATCTCAGCGAAGCCATCGGCCAGCGCGACCGCGCCATGCTCGAGGTGCTGTATGCCTGTGGCCTGCGGGTAACCGAACTGGTCAGCCTGACCCTCGACCAGATCAACCTGCGCCAGGGCGTGCTGCGGGTGATGGGCAAGGGCAGCAAGGAGCGCCTGGTACCCATGGGCGAGGAGGCGGTGCTGTGGATCGAGCGCTACCTGCGCGATGGGCGGGCCGACCTGCTCAAGGGGCAGCCCAGTGATGTGCTGTTTCCCAGCCAGCGGGGCGAGCAGATGACTCGCCAGACCTTCTGGCACCGTATCAAGCACCACGCGAAAGTCGCCGGTATCGGCAAGACGCTGTCGCCGCACACCCTGCGCCACGCCTTTGCCACTCACCTGCTCAACCACGGCGCCGACCTGAGGGTGGTGCAGATGCTCCTCGGCCATAGCGATCTCTCCACCACCCAGATCTATACCCATGTCGCCAAGGCCCGCCTGCAGGAGCTGCATGCCCGTCATCATCCACGGGGCTAGCCGCTATTCGGCTTCTCGACGGCCCGTGTACAGGGCAGTGAATGTGGTAGTCTTCCAATGTTCACGTCCTGGGCCGGCGAAATCCCCGCGTTTTCAGCACGGGCGTCCCTATTCCGGTCCTATGCAAGGAGTTTTCCCCTCATGCGCTTGATCCAGACCCTCGCGGCCGCCGCCCTGGCGCTGGTCACCTCGTTCGCCGTGGCCGACGAGGCCGACAAGGCGATTCGCGAAACGCTGAAGTCGCTGGCTTCCGACATCCCGGTGGAGAGCATCGAAAAGAGCCCGTTCAACGGCCTGTACGAAGTCAAGCTGCAGGGCGGTCGCGTCCTGTATGCCAGTGCTGACGGCCAGTATGTGGTGCAGGGCAACCTGTACGAGGTGAAGGACGGCCAGCCGGTGAACCTCACCGAGAAGTCCGAGCGTGCCGGCATCGCCAAGACCATCAACACCATCCCGACCTCTGACATGGTGGTCTATCCGGCCAAGGGCCAGGCCAAGTCGCATATCACCGTCTTTACCGACACCACCTGCCCGTATTGCCACAAGCTGCACGAAGAAGTCGCCGAACTGAACAGGCTCGGTGTCGAAGTGCGCTATGTCGCCTTCCCGCGCCAGGGCCTCGGCTCGCCGGGTGATGAACAGCTGCAGGCGGTCTGGTGTTCCAAGGACCGCAACTCGGCCCTCGACAAGATGATCGGCGGCAAGGAAATCAAGGCCGCCAAGTGCGAGAACCCGGTGAGCAAGCAGTTCGCCATGGGCCAGTCGATCGGTGTCAACGGCACCCCGGCCATCGTCCTCGAGGATGGCCAGGTGATCCCGGGCTACCAGCCGGCCAAGCAAGTGGCCGCGCTGGCCCTGGCCGGCGGCAAGTAATGTAATCAATCAGTGGGCCGTCTTCATGGGGAGACGGCTTTTTTCACGGCTGGCCGAGGGGCTGGCCGTTCAATGGGGAGTTCACAGTGAAACCGGTCAAAGTAGGCATCTGTGGGTTGGGGACCGTCGGTGGCGGAACCTTCAATGTACTTAAGCGTAACGCCGAGGAAATCGCCCGCCGCGCCGGGCGTGGAATCGAAGTGGCACAGATTGCCATGCGTTCGCCCAACCCGAACTGCCAGATTACCGGTACCCCCATTACCGCTGACGTGTTCGAGGTAGCGAGCAACCCTGATATCGATATCGTCATTGAACTGATTGGCGGCTACACCGTGGCCCGCGACCTGGTGCTCAAGGCCATCGACAATGGCAAGCACGTGGTCACCGCGAACAAGGCGTTGATCGCGGTGCACGGCAACGAAATCTTCGCCCGCGCCCGCGAGAAGGGCGTCATCGTCGCCTTCGAGGCGGCCGTGGCCGGCGGCATCCCGGTGATAAAGGCGATCCGCGAAGGCCTGTCGGCCAACCGCATCAACTGGGTTGCCGGCATCATCAACGGCACCGGCAACTTCATCCTTACCGAGATGCGCGAGAAGGGCCGTACCTTCCCTGACGTGCTGGCCGAAGCCCAGGCCCTGGGTTACGCCGAAGCCGACCCGACCTTCGACGTCGAAGGCATCGATGCCGCGCACAAGCTGACCATCCTCGCGTCCATCGCCTTCGGCATCCCGCTGCAGTTCGACAAGGCCTACACCGAAGGCATCACCCAGCTGACCACCGCCGACGTGAACTACGCCGAAGCCCTGGGCTACCGCATCAAGCACCTCGGCGTTGCACGCAGCACCGCGGCCGGCATCGAACTGCGGGTGCATCCGACCCTGATCCCGGCCGACCGCCTGATCGCCAACGTCAACGGCGTGATGAATGCAGTGATGGTCAACGGCGACGCCGCGGGTTCGACCCTGTTCTACGGTGCCGGCGCCGGCATGGAGCCAACCGCTTCCTCGGTGGTCGCCGACCTGGTGGACGTGGTTCGCGCCATGACCTCCGACCCGGAAAACCGCGTACCGCACCTGGCCTTCCAGCCGGACTCGCTGTCCGCCCACCCGATCCTGCCGATCGAAGCCTGCCAGACCGCGTACTACCTGCGCATCCAGGCCAAGGACCACCCGGGCGTACTGGCGCAGGTAGCGAGCATCCTCTCCGAGCGTGGCATCAACATCGAATCGATCATGCAGAAGGACGTCGAGGAACAGGACGGCCTGGTACCGATGATCCTGCTTACCCACGAGGTGCAGGAACAGCGCATGAACGATGCCATCGTCGCCCTGGAAGCCCTGCAGGATGTGGTCGGCAAGGTCGTGCGGATCCGCGTCGAACAGCTCAATTAATCGTCTGCGGCGGGCCGAGGCCCGCCGCTTGAATCATAGGTTTGCCCAAATGCGCTATATCAGTACCCGTGGCCAGGCTCCTGCCCTGAATTTCGAAGACGTCCTGCTGGCGGGCCTCGCCAGTGACGGTGGCCTCTACGTTCCGGAAAACCTTCCGCGCTTCACCCAGGAAGAGATCGCTTCCTGGGCCGGCCTGCCGTACCACGAGCTGGCGTTCCGGGTGATGCGTCCGTTCGTTACCGGCAGCATCGCCGATGCCGATTTCAAGAAGATCCTCGAAGAAACCTACGGCGAGTTCGCCCACGCCGCAGTGGCACCGCTGCGCCAGTTGAACAGCAACGAGTGGGTGCTCGAGCTGTTCCACGGCCCGACCCTGGCGTTCAAGGACTTCGCCCTGCAACTGCTCGGCCGCCTGCTGGACCACGTCCTGGCCAAGCGCGGCGAGCGCGTGGTGATCATCGGTGCCACCAGCGGCGACACCGGTTCTGCGGCCATCGAAGGCTGCCGTCGCTGCGACAACGTCGACATCTTCATCCTCCACCCGCACCAGCGTGTGTCGGAAGTGCAGCGCCGCCAGATGACCACCATCATGGGCGAGAACATCCATAACATCGCCATCGAAGGCAACTTCGACGACTGCCAGGAAATGGTCAAGGCCAGCTTCGCCGACCAGGGCTTCCTCAAGGGCACTCGCCTGGTGGCGGTCAACTCGATCAACTGGGCGCGGATCATGGCCCAGATCGTCTACTACTTCCACGCGGCCCTGCAGCTCGGCGGCCCGGCCCGTTCCGTGGCGTTTTCGGTGCCGACCGGCAACTTCGGCGACATCTTCGCCGGCTACCTGGCGCGCAACATGGGCCTGCCGATCAGCCAACTGATCGTCGCCACCAACCGCAACGACATCCTGCACCGCTTCATGAGCGGCAACCAGTACGTCAAGGAAACCCTGCACGCGACCCTGTCGCCGTCCATGGACATCATGGTTTCCTCGAACTTCGAGCGCCTGCTGTTCGACCTGCACGGCCGCAACGGCGCGGCGATCGCCGAACTGATGGCCAGCTTCAAGCAGGGTGGCGGCTTCAGCGTCGAGCAGGATCGCTGGACCGAAGCGCGCAAGCTGTTCGACTCCCTGGCGGTGGACGACGCACAGACCTGCGAAACCATCGCCGAAGTCTTCGCCCAGACTGGCGAAGTGCTGGACCCGCACACCGCCATTGGCGTCAAGGCCGCCCGCGAATGCCGCCGCAGCCTGGACACCCCAATGGTGGTGCTCGGCACCGCGCATCCGGTCAAATTCCCGGAAGCGGTGGAAAAGGCCGGTGTCGGCAAGGCACTGGAACTGCCAGCGCACCTGGCAGACCTGTTCTCGCGGGAGGAAAAGTGCACCGTACTGGCCAATGACCTGGGCAAGGTCCAGGCGTTCGTAAGTCAGCACGGCAATCGTGGCAAGCCGCTGTAAGCGGTACGCGGTGAAGAAAGCCCGTCCTCAGTGACGGGCTTTTTAATGCGTGAGTGCCGGCAAATCGCTGGCCTCATCGCTGCGGTGCAGCGGTCCGACAAGCCAGCCACACAAGGTGCGGCATGCACCGGACCTGTGGGAGTCCGCCCAGCCTTTCGGGCTGCGCTGTCGTACAGAGAACAGTTCCAAGGCACGACGCGTACCCTGTGGGAGCGGGTTTACCCGCGATTGCTATGGTGAATTCACCTACGTAATCGCGGGTAAACCCGCTCCCACAGGGTCCTTGCAAATCAAAGAGTTATGTCTTGTTCTATGAGCGCTGGCTTGCCAGCGATGAGGCCAAGCGCACAAGGCAGCCATTTCCTGATCTATCGTCAGATCCCCAGTCGGAAATATTCACCGTTCTTTCGGATTTTTCCTATAGGTCGCCTCGCACACTTTCCCTAGAGTCGCAGCTTCGTGCCATCACGGAGGCCTGCCCAATGCACTCGCTCAAGGTCCTGATCCTCGAAGACCATCCCTTTCAGCTCATGGCCCTGCACCAGATGCTCAATGCCAATGGCGTGTTCGATGTGCTTGTCGCCGAGTCGGTTGCGGCGGCCATGCAGATGCTGGAGCGCCGTGGTCCGGTAGACGTGGCGATCTGCGACCTGTACATGGACGGCCCGGACGGCCTGGCGCTGATCCGCTACCTGGCGCAACACCGACTGGCTGCGGCAGTGATCGTGCTCAGCGACGCCGAGCCGGCGCTGCTCGACAACATCGCCGAACTTGCCCCTCAACTCGGCCTGCGCCTGCTCGGCTGTGTGCAGAAACCAGCCAGCGGGGCGCTGCTGCATCGCTTGCTCAATGATTATCTTGAACGCATCGGCGAACTGCCCGCGTTTGAAGCCACGGCACACATCCTCGAGATGACCCGGCTTTCCCCGGAACAACTGGCCCATGCCCGGGGGCAGTGGAAAGTCCGCTACCAACCCAAGGTCGACAAAGAGGGCATCCTGTTGGGTGTCGAAGCCTCGGTACGCTGGCAGCATCCGACCCTGGGCTCGCTCACCCCGGGCCAGTTCTTCGTCGCGCTGCAGGGCGCCGGGCTGCTGGAAATGCTGACCTGGCATGTGCTGGAAAAGGCCGTGGCACTCAGCGCGGCGATCCGCCTGGAAGACCGGCGCCCGATGCCGGTGGCGGTGAACCTGCCTACGCCGAGCCTGCTCGACGATACGTTCGCCGAACGCTTGCGCGCCATGCTGCTGCAGCATCGACTGCCGGCCAGTGCCTTGACCCTCGAACTCGGCGAATCCCACTGCGCCGATCTCGATGCGGTGCACTTGCAACGCCTGGCGGACCTGCGCCAGCTCGGCTGCAAATTGTGCCTGGACGGCTTCGGCCGTGGTGCCGCCAACCTCCGGCAACTGTTCGACCTGCCGCTCAGCGAGGTGAAGCTTCCCGGGGAGTTCGTCCGTGGCATGGCCGAGGATGGCAAGAAGGCAGCCGTGGTGGCCTCGGCCTTGATCCTGGCCCGGCGCAGCGCACTGGACGTGGTGGTGGAGGATGTCGACACCCTGGCCGACTGGCACGCCGCACAGGGGCTTGGCGGTTCCTGCCTGCAGGGCGGTTTCATCGCCTGGCCGATGTCTGGCGGCGAATTGCTCCAATGGATCGATGCCCGCGAGCCTTCGACCAATGGCCAGCAAGGCGTGGCTTGAATCGTTGATGGCTTTTTGATATTGCTGCAAGGGAGGACATGTTCAAGCTGTCATCTTTGCCGGGCATGCTCCCGTGAATCCCCTGGTGAAAGCCCGTGGTGTCGAACTTTTTCGAGATTGGCGGGGTCAGTCAAAGACCACTTGGTTCTAACGAGGTGAATAAGTGAACAAGATGGAATCTGTCAGCTTGTTGCTCAATGAAGCATTGGCACCTTATCAGGTCATCCTGGAGCCCCTGGGGACGGGCAATTTCACGCTGTCGTTGCGTGACGAGAACGGTTTTCAGATTTTGCAGCGCACCACACCTGCCGGCCAGTTGCAGGACCAGCGCCTGCTGGTGGACCTGGTAGACGGCCTGCAGCGTGACCTGCGCATCGCCGAAGGGCGCTTGCAGCCCTGCGTGATCGCCGCTTGGCAGCATGCCCGGCAGGGGCGCGAGTTGTCGGCCAGCCTGTAAGGGAACCTTTGGCGCAGACGACACTCAGACGTTATACAGGTGGCGAACTGGCATTTTGCTCCGATGCCTGCGCACCGCCTCTACGCAAGGCCATCCAAGGGCCAGCGTTTAACCCCGATCGGGCTCCCCACCGTTCGGGGTTTCTTTTTTGCTGCTACGGATGGTCTTCGACGAAGAAATGCCGCGCGTCCTCCAGGTAGGCCTTGCGGGTCTGTTCGTCGAGCCATGCGGCGTACAGCGGTGGCAGGCGTTGTTCGCGCATCTCCAGCAACAAGCGGTCGATATGGCTGACGGCCTCGCGTCCTTGCGGGGTATCCGAGCAGCCAACATGGATGAACTGGTACTGGGCCATGCCCTGGATCGGATAGAAGGCCAGGTCGTCCAGCGGCTGGTCCGACTCGACACTGAGGTAGCGTACTTCCGTCCAATACCCCAGCAACCACTTCAGGCGCCCCAGATGCTGCATCTGCAGCAGGCTGCGCATCGCGTCGTTGCCGTAATGCGCGGTCAGGGTGTCGGGCGGAGCGGCCTTGAGCAGCATGTCCACCGGCGGGCTGTAGCTACGTTCGGCGACCATGCCCAGGCGCGACGAGCCGCTGGCCAGCAGGCGCTGCAGATCGACCTTGCCGTCCACCAGGAACGGCTCGACCATCGCCGCATCCTGCTTGCGCACGATCAGGCCGTTGCTCAGGGTACCCATGCTCGGCACCGAGAAATAAATGAATTTCGCCCGCTCCGGGGTCCACAGCAGGGTCGGGTCGCAGGTGAAGCTGGGCTCGGCGAGCATCTGCATGGCGCGAGCCCGGTTGACCCGCAGGATGCTGTGGTCGTATTCGGGCATTTGCTCGATCAACCGGGCGAGCAGTTGATCCACCGCGCCCTGGCCCTTTTGCGAACCTTCGAAGATGGTCAAGGGCGGCAGGTCGCGCAACAGCCAGGTCAGGCGCTCCCTGGCTTCGATCACACCGGAAATTCCCAGCAATGCCACGAGCAGCAAGCCGAGGCCGGTACTGCGTAGCAGCGCTTTCAGATGGCACCCTGCTTGCGCAGCGCGCCGATGGCCGCCGGATCGTAGCCCAGGCCGGCGAGCAGCTGGTCGGTGTGCTCGCCGAGCGTCGGTCCCACCCATTCGCTGGAGCCCGGTGTATCGGACAACTTGGGCACGATGCCTGGCATCCTGAAGGGCTTGCCGTCAGGCAGCTTCGCCTGCAGGAACATTTCGCGAGCGAGGTACTGCGGGTCGCTGAACATGTCTTCGGCGCTATAGATGCGGCTGGCGGGCACTTCCGCGTCGTTGAGGGTGCGCATCAACTGTTCCAGCGGCACGCTGTTGGCCCAGCGGTCGATTACCCCGTACAGCTCGTCGCGCCGGGCATCGCGCCCATCGTTGCTGGCCAGCGTTGGATCCTCGGCCAGGTCGGCGCGGCCAATGGCAAGCATGAAGCGCTTGAAGATGGCGTCGCCGTTGGCGCCGATCTGCACGTGCTTGCCGTCGGCGCTGGTATGGATGGACGACGGTGTGATGCCAGGCATGATGTTGCCGGTACGCTCGCGGATGAAGCCAAACACATCGAACTCCGGGACCATGCTTTCCATCATGGCGAAGATGGCTTCGTACAGTGCCACGTCCACTACCTGGCCTTCGCCCCCGTTGACCTCGCGATGTCGCAGGGCCATCAGGGCGCCGATCACACCCCACAGGGCGGCGATGGAGTCACCGATGGAAATCCCGGTGCGTACCGGCGGCCGGTCCTCGAACCCGGTGATATAGCGCAGCCCGCCCATGGATTCGCCTACTGCACCGAAGCCCGGCTGGTCCTTCATCGGCCCGGTCTGGCCGAAACCGGACAGGCGGACCATCACCAGCCCGGGGTTCAGCGCTTTGAGCACGTCCCAGCCCAGGCCGAGCTTTTCCAGCACGCCGGGGCGGAAGTTCTCGATCAGGATGTCGGCGTCGGCGAGCAGGCGCTTGAGGATCGCAATGCCTTCGGGATGCTTGAGGTTGAGGGTCAGCGATTGCTTGTTGCGGGCCTGGACGAACCACCACAGCGAGGTCCCCTCGTACAGCTTGCGCCACTTGCGCAGCGGATCGCCGCCGTCCGGCGACTCGACCTTGATGACCTGGGCACCGAATTCGGCGCAGATGCGCGAGGCGAAGGGGCCGGCGATCAAGGTTCCGAGTTCGACGACTTTCAGACCGGCGAGGGGTTTGCTGGGCAGCGACATAAGGCATCCGGGGCAATGAACGGTGCGCTCGTTTTTATCACAGGGCGACAGGCGCAGATACTGTTGCAGCGCAGGATCGTGGCCGCGCTTCGTCGATTGCCGCCGCATCGGTTAGACTGCTCGACTTTCCCCGTTACCAGAAGCCCGTCCCCATGGCCCAGCCGTCCACCACCTACAAATTCGAACTGAACCTCACGGACCTTGACCGAGGCGTCTACGAGAGTGTCAAGCAGACCATCGCCCGCCATCCTTCGGAAACCGAGGAACGCATGGCCGTACGCCTGCTGGCCTACGCGCTCTGGTACAACGAGAACCTGTCGTTCGGTCGCGGTCTGTCGGATGTCGATGAAGCTGCATTGTGGGAAAAGAGCCTGGATGACCGCATCCTGCACTGGATCGAGGTCGGCCAGCCGGACGCCGAGCGCCTGACCTGGTGCTCGCGCCGCACCGAGCGCACCAGCCTGCTGGCCTACGGCAGCCTGCGCGTGTGGCAGAACAAGGTGGTGGATGCGGTGAAGAACCTGAAGAACCTGAATATCGCCGCCGTGCCCCAGGACGTCCTGGAAACCCTGGCCACCGACATGCCGCGTGCGATCAAGTGGGACGTGATGATCAGCGAAGGCACCGTCTTCGTCACCGACGACCGCGGGCAGCACGAAGTGCAGCTGGAGTGGTTGCTGGGCGAGCGCGGTTGAGCCATCAGTCCATGCGTATCGAACCCCGCTCGCTGCCCCCGACCCTACCTTTCCTTGGCGACCTGCCGCCGCTGCTGACCCGCCTGTACGCCGCGCGCGGCGTACAGAGCGCCGAAGAGCTGGACAAAAGCCTGGCGCGGCTGTTGCCCTTCAGCCTGCTCAAGGGCATCGACGCGGCGGTGGATTTGCTGGTGGAGGCCCTGGCCAGGCGCCAGCGCATCCTAATCGTCGGCGATTTCGACGCCGACGGCGCCACCGCCAGCAGTGTCGGCGTGCTCGGTTTGCGCCTGATGGGCGCGGCCCATGTCGATTACCTGGTGCCCAACCGCTTCGAATACGGTTACGGCCTGACCCCGGAAATCGTCGCCGTGGCCCTGCAGCGCACACCCGAGCTGTTGATCACCGTGGACAACGGCATCTCCAGCGTCGAGGGCGTGGCGGCAGCGAAGGCTGCGGGGCTAAAGGTACTGGTCACCGACCACCACCTGCCGGGCCACGAGTTGCCGCTGGCCGATGCCATCGTCAACCCCAACCAGCCAGGCTGCGGATTCCCGAGCAAGTCGCTGGCCGGGGTCGGGGTGATCTTCTACGTGCTGATGGCCTTGCGCACGCGTTTGCGTGGCCTGGGGCATTACGACAACAAGCCGCAGCCGAACCTCGGCGAACTGCTCGACCTGGTCGCCCTGGGCAGCGTCGCCGACGTGGTGCCGCTGGATGCCAACAACCGCATCCTGGTGCACCAGGGCCTGGAACGCATCCGTGCCGGCCGCGCCCGTCCGGGGCTCAAGGCGATCCTCGAAGTTGCCCGCCGCGATCACCGGCGCATCACCTCTACCGATCTCGGTTTCATCCTCGGCCCTCGCTTGAACGCCGCTGGCCGTCTCGACGACATGAGCCTGGGCATCGAATGCCTGCTCTGCGATGACGAGGCCCTGGCCCGGGACATGGCGGTGCAGCTGGACGAACTCAACCAGGACCGCAAGTCCATCGAACAGGGCATGCAGCGCGAGGCGCTGGCCCAGCTCAAGGACCTGCCGCTGGAGTCGATGCCGTTCGGCCTGTGCCTGTTCGAGGCCGACTGGCACCAGGGTGTGATCGGCATCCTCGCCTCGCGCCTGAAAGAGCGCTATCACCGTCCGACCATCGCCTTCGCCGACGCGGGCGAAGGCATGCTCAAGGGCTCGGCCCGTTCGGTGCCGGGTTTTCATATCCGCGATGCCCTGGATGCGGTGGCGGCACGTCATCCGCAACTGATCAGCAAGTTCGGCGGCCACGCCATGGCGGCCGGGCTGTCCTTGCCCGCCGACAACTTCCCGGCCTTCGCCGAGGCCTTCGACGAAGAAGTGCGCCGGCAATTGCGCGAGGAAGACCTGACCGGTCGCCTGCTGTCAGACGGCACCCTGGCGGTCGAGGAATTCCATCTCGAACTGGCCCGCGCCCTGCGCCACGCCGGGCCCTGGGGCCAGCACTTCCCCGAGCCACTGTTCCATGGGGTGTTCCAGTTGGTGGAGCAGCGCGTTGTCGGCGAACGCCACCTCAAGGTGGTGCTCAAGAGCGAATGCGGCGCGCTGAAGCTCGACGGCATCGCTTTCGGCATCGACCGCGACGTCTGGCCGAACCCCACGGTGCGCTGGGTCGAACTGGCCTACAAGCTCGATGTAAACGAGTTCCGCGGTCAGGAAACGGTGCAACTGATGATCGCGCATATGGAACCGCGCTGAATCTGGGGGTAGGAAACTGGTCTAGGCTTTGTAGGACCGGCACTGAGCCAAAGGGAAAAACGAGCGCTCGGTTCGGTCCACCATTCGGAGTCCTGGAGAGGTGCCCTCATGAGTCTGTTACTTGAGCCTTACACCCTGCGTCAGTTGACCCTGCCGAACCGTATCGTCGTGTCGCCCATGTGCCAGTACTCCAGCGTCGATGGCCTGGCCAATGACTGGCACCTGGTGCACCTCGGCAGCCGTGCGGTCGGCGGTGCCGGGCTGGTCATCACCGAAGCCGTTGCGGTCACCGCCGAGGGTCGCATCACCGCCCAGGACCTGGGCCTGTGGGACGATGCGCAAATCCCGCCACTGCAACGCATCACCCGTTTCATCGTGGCACAGGGCTCGGTCCCGGGCATCCAGCTGGCCCATGCCGGGCGCAAGGCCAGTACCCATCGGCCGTGGATCGGCAAGCATGGCAGCGTCAAGCCCGAGGACGGTGGCTGGGTGCCGGTCGGGCCGTCGAAGATCGCCTTCGACCCGCAGCACACCACGCCTAGCGAGCTGAACGAGTCGCAGATCCGCGACATCATCGACGACTTCGTCGCTGCCGCCAAACGTGCGCTGGTGGCGGGATTCAAGGTGGTGGAGATCCATGCCGCGCATGGTTACCTGCTGCATCAGTTCCTCTCGCCGCTCAGCAACCAGCGCCGTGACAGCTATGGCAGTTGCTTTGAAAACCGTATTCGCCTGACCTTGCAGGTCACCGAGGCGGTGCGCGAGGTCTGGCCGGAGTCGCTGCCGCTGTTCGTGCGGGTTTCGGCGACGGACTGGGTGGAGGATGGCTGGAACCCGGATGAAACGGTGGAACTGGCCAAGCGCCTGAAAACCCTGGGTGCCGATCTGATCGATGTGTCGTCCGGCGGCACATCCATGCATGCCGAGATCCCTACTGGCCCTGGCTATCAAACGCGTTTTGCGGAAAAAGTACGCAAGGAGTCGGGGATCGCCACGGGCACGGTCGGCATGATCACCGAGCCGGCGCAGGCCGAGCACATTCTGCGCACCGGCCAGGCCGACCTGATCTTCCTCGCTCGCGAGCTGCTGCGTGATCCGTACTGGCCGCTGCATGCCGATGACGACCTAGGCGGCAACAAGGCGACCTGGCCGGCGCAGTACCAGCGCGCGACCAGCCGGGAGCAGCCGATTCATGAGTCGGATTTGAGGGATTGAACGCGAGAGGGGCAGGCCTTGTGGTCTGCCCTTTTTATGCATGGGCCGCGTGATTCAACACGTCACTCACCCACTGATTGATGCTCTTGTTCTCCAGTTCTGCTTTGGCGGCGACGCTGGCGTGTAGAGTAGGCTCCAGTCGCAGGCTCAGCTTTCCCGAATAGGTCTTTTGCGGTTCCCTGCCCAATCTGATGCAGGTTTCCAGATAATCGTCCACTGCTTCTTCAAAGGCGCTACGCAGTTCCGCGACAGACTCTCCGTGGAAGCCAATTACATCGCGAATGCCCGCTACATGGCCGATCAGCAACTGGTCTTCATCACTGTATTCGATACGCGCTGCGTATCCCTTGTAGGTCATTACATTCATGGTGTCACTCCTGCCAGTTCAAGGAACCGGCGCGCGTCGCGGATCTGATAATGCTTGGCCTGCTTGTCGGGGTGAGGGCGATGGAAGGTCGCGACTTCACCGTTCAGTTCGAAACGGACCCTTGAACCCCTGCCTTCAATGATCTGGGATCCCAAGCTGACTAACAGCGACTCGATTCGTGACCATTCGAGGTTCTTCGGGGGTGGTTTGCTGAAGAGTAGCTTCAGGGTACTGAGCTGATGACTATTCATGGTATCAAACTATGATACCAGGTGGCATGGTTCAATCTTTTGGGGGTAGGCAAGAGAAGTAACTTGAGTAGGAATTTTCCGGAAGAGCTGTGGTTCGCCTTATCACCGGGCCCCTGTGGGAGCTGGCTTGCCAGCGATGAGGCCGCTTGAGCAATGATGTTGTCAGGTCGGGCGCAATCGCTGGCAAGCCAGCTCCCACAAGGTCCTGAGCCAGCCATGGGATCCGTGCTCGACAAAGGCCCTGTGGAAGCTGGCTTGCCAGCGATGAGGCCGGCTTGAGCAATGATGTTGTCAGGTCGGGCGCAATCGCTGGCAAGCCAGCTCCCACAACGTCCTGAGCCAGCCATGGGATCCGTGTTCGACAAAGGCCCTGTGGGAGCTGGCTTGCCAGCGATGAGGCCGGCTTGAGCAATGATGTTGTCAGGTCGGGCGCAATCGCTGGCAAGCCAGCTCCCACAGGGTTTGATGTTGTCCTCTGGGGTCAGGCCAGTTCCCCCACCGCCCGCCAGGCCTCATCGATCGCTGCATGGGCATACGCACTCCATGCCGCATCCGAGTTGGCGATGCTTACATTCCCCAGCGGCTTGCGCGCTGTTTCCATCCATTGTTCGGTCTGTGCCGGGTCGTCATACAGGCTGTTGGTGAAGCAGGCATAGCCGTGCGACCAGCGATTGACCGTGATTGCCAGGATATCGCGCTGGTGATCGAACCCACCCGCGCCAAGCATCCGCTGCAACTGTTCGCGCAGTTGCGCTTCCAGTTGATCGAAACTCTGCCCGTACAGCTTCGCCCGCCCGGTGCGCGCCTGGTCCCGGGCATTCATGCCGGCATTCGGCGTGGTCGGCACATAGACCAGATGCAGGCCGATGGCCTTGGCCGGATCCCGCGGGTGCTCGTAGCCGCCCATGCTCACCGGATAATCCAGCTTGATCCGGCTGTAGGGCTGGGTCGCCGCATAGATTTCGTGCACGCCGAGCGTGTGGAACGCCTGCCAGTTGCGCACCACCACCTTGGTGTACACCAGCGGGAACTTGACGTTCTGGCTCAGGGCATGGGCCTGTTCCGCCGGCAGGTCGCGCAGCAGGTAGGGGATCATCATGTTGTAGCAGGCCATCACGCAGTGCCTGCCCCGCACCTGTGCCAGTTGCCCGCCACGGCTGTAGCCGATGTTCACCCCGCCATCCACATTGCGTACGCTGACCGCCGTGCTGTTCAGGCGGATGCGCACCGGGTGCGCAGCCTGGTCCAGCTGGCTGTAGTCGAACTTCGCCAGGACGATATCCTCCATGCCCTTGCCCGGCGCCACCTGGGGAATCAGGTCGCGTACCAGCAGGCGCGCCAGCGAGGCGTTGCCATCGGGGAAGTGGTAGATGTAGGGCTCTTCCATCTCCGCCCGGGCTTCCTCGCTGATCGGCTCCAGGTTCATCGCGGCGAAGCCGGGGAAACCGAAGTTGTAGGCATCATAGGCCGCCACTGCATCGATGCCCAAGGCCATGAAGTCGTTGGTGCGCCCCTGGAAGTAGGCCACGGCGACTGGCGACAGCCCCACGTCCTTGAGCAGGAAGTCGCGGTAGCTGGTGGTCTCCAGGTGTTTGGTTTTCTGTTCGAGGCTCTTGCCGGCGAGGTAATCCCGGGGCGCTTCGTGCAGGTCGATCAGCGCCGCGCGATCCGCCTGCGGCAATGGGAAGTCGTTGATGAAGTCGCGGATCGAGCGGGCATTCAGCCGGTCCGGGGCGATATCGTCGGCCACCATGGGCGTTGGGTCGCCGGTCACCAGCTTGTCCTCGCCAAAGGTCTCCTTGTCGAAGAACACTGCGCGGGACAGGTTCAGGTCCGGGTAGAAGTTGCGCTCGAACGCCGTTTCGAAGCGCTTGATCTCCACCCCTAGTGCCTTGAGCAGACCGTTCACTTCCTGGCTGTACAGATGGTTTGGCGACTGGAACGCCTCGCTGCCGCCATAGCCGATGATCATCCGCCCGTCGGCGCTGAACTCGTTGCGCTTGGCGTGGCCGCCGAAGTCGTCGTGGTTTTCGATCACCAGGATCCGCGCCTGCGGATGTTTCCGGCGATAGAACCAGGCTGCCGACAGGCCACTGATGCCACCCCCGACCACCACCAGGTCGTACTGCTCGGCGATCGGCAGGGCGTCGGTGTCGAAGGTCTTTTTCTCCCAGCCCATCTGGTGCGCCACGTCGAAGGCGCCCGGGTGGCTGCCGCGCAGGCCAGTCAGGGAGGGCGGATAGTAGCGCCCGTCCGGAGCGGCCTGGAGAATCTGCAGCGGGGTCATTCCCGCTGCAATTCCGATGGCGACGCCGTTGAGGAAATCGCGTCGTGTGATCTGCATGAAAATCCCTTAGTGCTTGAACATCACATGACGGATGCAGGTGTAGTCTTCCAGGCCGTACATGGACATGTCCTTGCCATAGCCGGAAAGCTTCTGGCCGCCGTGGGGCATTTCGCTGACCAGCATGAAGTGCGTATTGACCCAGGTGCAGCCATATTGCAGGCGCGCCGAAACGCGGTGGGCGCGGCCGACATCGGCGGTCCACAGCGAGGAGGCCAGGCCATAGTCGGAGTCGTTGGCCCACGCCAGCACCTGGGCTTCGTCGTCGAAGCGGGTGACGGAGACGACGGGCCCGAATACCTCGCGACGCACGATTTCATCATCCTGCTGGGCGTCGGCCAGTACGGTCGGTTCGAAGAAGAAACCGTCACCCGGTACTGCCTTGCCGCCGGTGACCAGGCGGATATGCGGCTGGGCGATGGCGCGCTCGACGAAGCCGGCCACGCGGTCGCGGTGCTGGGCGGTGATCAGCGGGCCCAGTTCGGTCTCCGGGTCGTTCTGCAGGCCGTACTTGATGGTCGAGACCGCCGCACCGAGCTTCTCGACGAATTTCTCGTAGATACCGCTTTGCGCATAGATGCGGCAGGCTGCGGTGCAGTCCTGGCCGGCGTTGTAGAAGCCGAAGGTGCGGATGCCATCCACCGCCGCATCGATATCGGCGTCGTCGAAGATGATCACCGGGGCCTTGCCGCCCAGTTCCATATGCATGCGCTTCACGCTGTCGGCGGTGCTGGAAATGATGTTCGAGCCGGTGGCGATGGAACCGGTCAGCGACACCATGCGCACCTTCGGATGGCTGACCAGCGGCGCGCCGACGCTCGGGCCCTTGCCGAAGACGATATTGAGCACGCCGGCCGGGAAGATCCCGTTGGCCAGTTGCGCCAGGCGCAGGGCGGTCAGTGGCGTCTGTTCGGACGGCTTGAGCACCACGGTATTGCCGGCGGCCAGGGCCGGGGCGATCTTCCAGGCCACCATCATCAGCGGGTAGTTCCACGGTGCGATGGAGGCGATCACGCCCACCGGGTCACGACGGATCATCGAGGTATGCCCCGGCAGGTACTCGCCGGCCGCCGAACCATTGAGGCAGCGGCTGGCACCGGCGAAGAAGCGGAACACATCGGCAATGGCCGGGATCTCGTCGTTCAGCGCGGCGCTGTAGGGCTTGCCGCAGTTGTCCGATTCCAGTCTGGCCAACTCTTCGGCGTGGGCCTCGATGGCATCGGCCAGCTTCAGCAGCAGGCCGGAGCGGTCCTTCGGCGCAGTTTGCGACCAGGCATCGAAGGCATGGTCGGCGGCGCGCACGGCGGCATCGACCTGGGCCGCGCTGGCTTCCTTGATGCTCACCAGGGTAGTCCCCAGCGACGGGTTCAGTACGTCATGGCTCGGGCCTTCGCCATCGAGCAGTTGGCCGTTGATCAGCAGTTGGGTGTGCATGAGTCAGTCCTCGTCAGGCAAGTCGGGGTTATTTGCCGCTGCCGGCGACGCTTTCGCCGCCGCGGGTCAGGTAGTAGGCGCCAAGGATCGGCAGCATGGTCACCATCATCACCAGCATGGCCACCACGTTGGTGACGGGCACGTCGCGCGGCCGGCTGAGCTGGTTGAGCAGCCAGATCGGCAGGGTGCGTTCGTGCCCGGCGGTGAAGGTGGTAACGATGATCTCGTCGAACGATAGGGCGAAGGCCAGCATGCCGCCGGCCAGCAACGCCGAGCCGAGGTTCGGCAGGATGATGTAGCGGAAGGTCTGCCAGCCGTCGGCGCCGAGGTCCATGGAGGCCTCGATCAGGCTCTGCGAGGTACGGCGCAGGCGAGCGATCACGTTGTTGTAGACGATCACCACGCAGAATGTCGCGTGGCCGACCACGATGGTGAAGATCCCCGGCTCGATGCCCAGGCTCTTGAACGCCGAGAGCAGGGCGATACCGGTGATGATGCCGGGCAGGGCGATCGGCAGGATCAGCATCAGCGAAATGCCTTCCTTGCCGAAGAAGCTGCGCCGGTACAGCGCCGCCGAGGCCAGCGTACCGAGCACCAGGGCGATCAGGGTGGCCAGGCAGGCAACCTGCAGCGACAGCTTGATCGACTCCAGCACGTCCGGCCGCGAGAAGGCCACGCTGAACCACTTCAGGGTAAAGCCCTGGGGCGGGAAGCTGAACGCCGCGTCCTCGGTGTTGAAGGCATAGAGGAAGATGATCAGGATCGGGAAGTGCAGGAACACCAGCCCGCCCCAGGCCGCGATACGCAGGCCCAGCGAAGCTTTTTCAGAGTGCATCGAAGGCTCCCAGGCGTTTGACAATGGACAGGTAGATGGCGATCAGCACGATCGGCACCAGGGTGAAGGCCGCGGCCATCGGCATGTTGCCGATCGCGCCCTGCTGGGCGTAGACCATGCCGCCGATGAAGTAGCCGGGCGGGCCCACCAGTTGCGGCACGATGAAGTCGCCCAGGGTCAGGGAGAAGGTGAAGATCGAGCCGGCGGCGATACCCGGCACCGACAGCGGCAGGATTACCTGCATGAAGGTCTGCCGTGGCGTCGCGCCGAGGTCTGCCGAGGCGTGCAGCAGCGAAGGCGGCAGCCGTTCGAGGGAAGCCTGGATCGGCAGGATCATGAACGGCAGCCAGATATAAACGAAGACCAGGAAGCGCCCCAGGTGCGAGGTCGACAGGGTGCTGCCGCCGACCCCGGGGATGCCGAGAAGGAATTGCAGCACCGGCTCCAGGTGCAGCACCTGCACGAACCACTGGGCTACGCCGCCCTTGGCCAGCAGCAGGGTCCAGGCGTAGGCCTTGACGATGTAGCTGGCCCACATCGGCATCATCACCGCGATATAGAAGAAGGCCTTGGTCTTGCCCGTGGTGTAGCGCGCCATGTAGTAGGCGATGGGGAAGGCCAGGGCGGCGCTGGCAATGGACACGGCGATGGCCATGGCCAGGGTGCGCACGATGATGTCGAAGTTCGCCGGGTTGAACAGCGCGGCGAAGTTGGCCAGGGTCAGGTCCGGCGTCACCGCCATGGTGAAGTCGTCGAAGGTGTAGAACCCTTGCCACAGCAGGCCCAGCAGCGAGCCGAGGTAGATCGCGCCGAACCAGATCAACGGCGGGATCAGCAGCAGCGCCAGGTACAGGTTGGGCTTGCGGTACAGCAGGTTGGAGAAGCGCCGCATGGGCGATCCCGAAGACACGCGTGGTGCCGGTTTTTCCAGGGCCAGGCTCATCTCAGCGGCCCTCGCCCAGCACGGTTTCCTGCAGCGGCGTCATCGCCTCGCGGGCCCAGTGCGCGGCCAGGCGCTGGCCCGGCTGCAACTGGGCGGCGTCGGCCTGCCACTGGGTGTTGGCCTGGCTGACATTGAGCAATTGGCCGTTGTCCAGTTTCAGTTCGTAACGGGTAGCGCTGCCCTGGTACTGGATATCGTGGAGCACGCCGCTGACCTGGACCTGGCCGCTCACGGCCGAATCGCCCAGGCGGATATGTTCCGGGCGGATCGAGAAGGGCTGCGCACTGCCACTCAACTGGCCGGCAAGATCGCCGCGCAGCACGTTGGAGGTGCCGACGAACTCGGCGACGAAGGTGGTGGCCGGCTTCATGTAGAGGTTGCGCGGGGTGTCCACCTGCTCGATGCGACCGCGGTTGAACACGGCGACCCGGTCGGACATCGACAGCGCTTCGGTCTGGTCGTGGGTGACGAAGATGAAGGTAATGCCGAGCTGGCGCTGGAGCTTTTTCAGCTCGGTCTGCATCTGTTCGCGCAGCTTCAGGTCTAGGGCGCCTAGGGGCTCGTCGAGCAGCAGCACCCGTGGACGGTTGACCAGGGCACGGGCCAGGGCCACGCGCTGGCGCTGGCCGCCGGACAGCTGCACCGGCTTGCGGCTGCCGTAGCCGCCGAGGGCGACCATCGACAGCGCTTCTTCGGCGCGGGCGTGGCGTTCCTGCTTGCCGACACCCTTGACCTTGAGGCCGTAGGCAACGTTGTCCAGCACGCTCATATGGGGGAACAGGGCGTAATCCTGGAACACCGTGTTGACGTCGCGCTGGTAGGGCGGCAGGCCGGCGGCCTCGGCGCCATGGATGCGGATCGAGCCGGCGCTGGGTTGTTCGAAGCCGGCGATCAGGCGCAGACAGGTGGTCTTGCCCGAGCCGGACGGCCCGAGCATGGAAAAGAACTCGCCGTCCTGGATATCGATGGATACCCGGTCGACGGCCTTGACCTCGCCGAACAAGCGGGAAACCTGGGTGAACTGGACTGCAAGGGTCATGGTGCGATGCTCCGGATAGGCGTGGGTGTGTGCAGCGGCCCAGGCCTGGACGACTGACGACGGTGGTGCGTGTTTTTGCAGGTGGTTTTTGGGTTGCTCTTTCGGGCCCTATCGCTGGCAAGCCAGCTCCCACAGGTTCTGTGTGCGCCGCGAACCCTGCATGAGGCCCTCAAGCCAGCCCACAAAGCCCCGGTACATGCGGTCTCTGTGGGAGCTGGCTTGCCAGCGATGAGGCCCTCAAGCCAGCTCACAAAGCTCCGGTACATGCGGTCCCTGTGGGAGCTGGCTTGCCAGCGATGAGGCTCTCAAGCCAGCCCACAAAGCCTCGGTACACACGGTCCCTGTGGGAGCTGGCTTGCCAGCGATAGGGCCCTCGAAAGCAACCCGGGGCTAGGGCTTACCGCCCACCCATGATCGCGATGTAGTCCTGGGTCCAGCGGCTATACGGGACGAACTTGCCGCCCTCGGCCTGCGGGGTTTTCCAGAAGGCGATCTTGTCGAACTGGTCGAAGCCGTTGGTCTTGCAGCCTTCTGCTCCAAGCAGTTCGCTGCCGGTGCAGGCCGCCGGCACCGCCGGCAACGAACCGAACCACGCCGCCACATCGCCCTGGACCTTCGGCTGCAGCGACCAGTCCATCCACTTGTACGCACAGTTCGGATGCTTGGCCTCGACATGCAGCATGGTGGTGTCGGCCCAGCCGGTTGCGCCTTCCTTCGGAATCACCGACGCCACCGGCTGGTTGTCGGCCTTCAGGCCGTTGACCATGTAGCCCCAGGAGCTGGACGCGGCCACGCCTTCGTTCTTCACGTCGCTCATCTGCACCGTCGCGTCATGCCAGTAGCGGTGGATCAGCGGCTGTTGCTGGCGCAGCAGGTCGAGCACGGCCTTGTACTGTGCTTCGGTCAGCTCGTAGGGGTTGCTGATCCCCAGCTCCGGCTTGGCGGTCTTCAAGTACAGCGCCGCGTCGGCGATGTAGATCGGGCCGTCATACGCCTGCACCCGGCCCTTGTTCGGCTTGCCATCCGGCAGGTTCTGCGGCTCGAACACCACGCCCCAGCTGTCCGGCGCCTTGGGGAACACGTTGGTGTTGTACATCAGCACGTTCGGGCCCCACTGATACGGGGTGCCGTAGACCTGCTTGTTGACCACGTACCACGGGCCGTCCTGCAGGCGCGGGTCGATGTTCTTCCAGTTGGGGATCAGCGCCGTATTGATCGGTTGCACCCGCTTGCCGACGATCAGGCGCAGCGAGGCGTCGCCCGAGGCGGTAACCAGGTCGTAGCCGCCCTTGGCCATCAGGCTGACCATTTCATCGGACGTGGCGGCGGTCTTGACCGAGACCTTGCAGCCGGTTTCCTTTTCGAAGCCGGTGACCCAGTCGTAGGCCTTGTCGCTGTCGCCGCGCTCGATGTAGCCGGGCCAGGCGACGATATCCAGCTGGCCTTCGCCGGCACCCACGGCCTTCAGCGGTTCGGCGGCGTGCAGGCTGGCGCTGGCCAGCAGGGCGGTGCCCAGGGCACTGAGCAGGGCGGTCTTGTGCGCGAACATGGTGTTCCCTCTTGTTCAAATAGTTGTCGGGGCAGATTGGCAAACGGTGCAGCGATCCAGCGTTTTATTAGGTGATGCAAATCGGGTTCAGGCCAGGTGTTCGCCGTGGCGCGCCATGATGTGGCGGACCACGCTGTAGTCCTGCAGCGAGTCGCTGGACAGGTCCTTGCCATAGCCGGAGCGCTTGAGCCCGCCGTGGGGCATCTCGCTGACCAGCATGAAATGGCTGTTGATCCAGGTGCAGCCGTATTGCAGGCGGGCGGCGATCTGCATGGCCTTGTCCAGATCGCGGGTCCACACCGAGGAGGCCAGGCCGTATTCGGAGTCGTTGGCCCAGTCCACGGCCTGGGACAGCTCGTCGAAGCGGGTCACCGTGACCACCGGGCCAAACACCTCGCGCTGGACGATCTCGTCGCGCTGCTGGCAACCGGCCAGGAGGGTTGGCTGGTAATAGTAGCCGGCCCCCGAATGCACGGCGGCGCCGGTGACCCGTTCGATGTGCGGCTGGCTCAGGGCGCGCTCGACGAAGCTCGCCACGCGGTCGCGCTGGCGGGTGCTGATCAGCGGGCCGATCTCGTTGTCGGCATCGCGCTTGCTGGCGAAGCGCAGGCTGCTGACTGCCCAGCCGAGCTCGGCCACCAGCTTGTCGTGGATGCCGGCCTGGGCGTAGATGCGGCAGGCGGCGGTGCAGTCCTGGCCGGCGTTGTAGTAGCCCCAGGTGCGCACGCCCTCGACCACGGCCTTGAGGTCGGCATCGTTGCAGACGATCACCGGGGCCTTGCCGCCAAGTTCCAGGTGGGTGCGCTTGACGGTCCTGGAAGCGGCCTGAAGGATTTTCTGCCCGGTGACGATATCGCCGGTCAGCGAGACCATGCGCACCCGGGCGTGGCTGACCAGATGGCTGCCGACGCTTTCGCCGCCGCCGCAGACGATATTCAGCACGCCCGCCGGCAACAGCTCGGCAAGGGCAGGGGCCAGGGCCAGGATCGACAACGGGGTATGTTCGGACGGCTTGAATACCAAGGTGTTGCCGGCCGCCAGCGCCGGGGCGATCTTCCATGCCGCCATCATGATCGGGTAGTTCCACGGCGCGATGGAGGCCACCACGCCCAGCGGATCGCGGCGGACCATGCTGGTGTAGCCAGGTACGTACTCGCCGGCCAGTTGCCCGGTCTGGCAGCGCACCGCGCCGGCAAAGAAGCGGAATACGTCGATGGCCGCCGGCAGATCGTCCTGCCGCGCCAGGTGCAGCGGCTTGCCGCAGTTCAGGGCTTCCAGGCGGGCCAGTTCGTCGGCCTGGCGCTGCAAGGCATCGGCGATGTTCAGAAGGATATTCGAGCGCTGTTGCGGCGTAGTCCGCGACCAGCCGGCGAAGGCACGGTGCGCGGCCTGGATCGCGGTTTCCACCTGCTCGTTGCTGGCTTCGGCGATATGGGTCAGGACTTCGCCCGTGGCCGGGTTGAAGATCGGCTCGGCCAACCCCTCGCCGGCAACCAGTTCGCCGTCGATCAGCAATGCGGTGGAGAAGGTCGGGTGCGCGCCGGACATCGTGGAAGTTCTCTGTTGTTCTGTTTTTTTGAACTGTCGCCCTACGTGGGTGGGCGATATTTCTTACAGAGCCTAGAGCGGAGCGCGCAGGTCGACAAATGCTAAATATTGAAGGGGCCGTTCGATTAAATCGAAAGCTTGCGCCCCGAGCCGGGTTCGCGGGCCACGGTCAGGAATGGATCGACCAGCGCCGGCCGGGCCGTGCCACGGCGCCAGGCCAGGCCGATATCCAGGGTCTGGCTCAGGTCGGCCAGCGGCCGGGCCTCGATGATGTCGCCTTCCAGCGACCAGGGCCGGTAGGTCATGTCCGGCTGGATCGACACCCCTAGCCCCGCCGCCACCAGGCTACGCACCGCCTCGGTGGAGGCCGTGCGCAGGCTGATCTGCGCCTGCAGCCCCGCGCCGGACCACATGCGCCGGGCGTTCTGTTCCATTTCATCGACGTTGAGCTGGATCAGCGGCTCGTTGGCGACATCGGCAAGGCTGATGCTGTCGCGCTCCAGCAACGGATGCTGGGCCGGCAGCCACAGGCGGTGTGGCGAGTGGGTCAGCACCTCGGTCTGCAGCGCCAGACGGTCTTCGAGATTGGACAGGATCAGCACCCCCACATCGATCTCGCCGGCCACCAGCAAGTGCTCGATATAGGGCCGTTCGTCCTCGGTCACGCGGATTTCCACATTGGGGTAGGCGCGCTGGAAGCGGGTCAACAGGTCGGCCAGGTAGTAACCGGCAACCAGGCTGGTCACGCCGATGGTGAGCTGGCCGGCGACCTGGTCGGTGCTCTGTTGCAGGCTGCGCTTGGCGTTATCCACGGTAGCGAGGATCAGGTGCGCCTGGCGCAGGAACTGATGGCCCTGGTGGGTCAGGGTCATGCCCTTGGCGTGGCGGTTGAACAGGCTGACGCCGATCTCCTGCTCCAGTTGCTGGATGGCCAGGGTCAGGGTGGACTGGGAAATGAACACCGCCTGGGCAGCGGCGGAGATCGAACCGGTTTCCGCGACGGCGATGAAGTGGCGGATCTGGCGCAGGGTCATCATGGCGGTGTGCTTTATTGATTTTTATGAGTGGTCGCTAGTCTATATCTTTTTTTTCGATGGACAGAAGTGCAGAACGAATCCTGCAAGCAACTGCCCAACCGGCTATGGTGGGGGCTGGCTCCACCCATGACGGTCCACTGATGGGCCGATAAAAACAAAGAACACGGATATTCCCGATGCTTTTTCGCAACAACATCAACGCCCTGCGCGCGCTCGCCGTGATCGCCGTGGTGCTTTTCCATTTCCGTATTCCAGGCTTCGATGGCGGCTTTGTCGGCGTCGATGTGTTCTTCGTGATTTCCGGCTTCCTGATGACCGGAATCATCGTCGATGGCCTGCGCCGTGGCGGCTTCTTCCTGCTCGGTTTCTATGCGTCGCGGGCACGGCGGATAATCCCGGCACTGGCGGTGTTGTGCCTGGCGCTGATGCTGTTCGGCTTCGTCTACCTGCCGCTGGATGATTACCGCGAGCTGTTGCGCACGGCAAAGAACAGCCTGCTGTTCACCTCCAACCTGCATTTCGCCGAGGATGGCGACTACTTCTCCGCGCCGCTGCACGAGAACTGGCTGCTGCACACCTGGTCGCTGTCGGTGGAAATGCAGTTCTACCTGTTCTACCCACTGTTGTTGCCGCTGCTGTTCCGCTGGTTGGGTGAACGCGCAATGGCCTGGACGCTGGCGCTGCTGGGCGGCGTTTCGCTGGCCGCGTCGGTGCTGCTGACCGAGAGCCATCCGGTGGCGGCCTTCTACCTGCTGCCGACCCGGGCCTGGGAAATGATCCTTGGCGGGCTGGTGTTCATCTTTCCGCTGGGCCTCTCGCGGGTGGGGCGCGGCCTGCTCGAAGGCGCTGGCCTGGCGATGATCCTGATCGCGGTGCTGGCGTTTTCCGGCAGCGACCCCTGGCCGGGGCACCTGGCCCTGCTGCCTGCGCTGGGGGCGGCAATGGTGATCCAGGCCAACAGCAACTCGCTGTTCAGCCGGGTGGTGCCGCTGCAGTGGGTCGGGCGCATTTCCTACTCGGTGTACCTCTGGCACTGGCCGCTGGTGGTCTTCCTGTACATCTGCGGGCTGCTCCACAGCGCGCCCCACGTACTCGTCGCGCTGCTGCTCACCCTGGCCCTCGGCTACCTGTCGTATCGCTGGGTCGAATCCAGCGTGGGGAAAGTCCGTCGGCCTTCGCGGGCTTTGCTCAAGCACTGCGGTATGGCGTTGGTGCTGGTGGTGGTGGCTTCGGCCGGGGGCTCGCTGGTGAAGAAATACCCGGCGCTGCGTTTCGCCTTCGAAGAGCACGAGCGGCCGGTCTACGCCAGCACGTTGTACACCCGTGAGTGCTACCCGGATGCGGCGGACCGCGACGTGGTGGACTGCCGGCTGGGCGAAGGCGAAGTGCGGGTGATCCTGTTCGGCGACAGCCATGCCGAATCGACCGCCGCTGCGGTGCAGATCGTCAACCGTGAGGCCGCGCTGTCCTGGTCCCGTGGTGGCTGCCCGACCCTGATGGACTTCCAGATGCAGGACCGCGAGCTGGAAAGCAAATGCCACGCGTTCAACCAGCGCCGCTTCGAGCTGCTCAAGCATGAATACCCCGGGGTGCCGGTGGTGCTGCTCAGCCGTGCTGCGCTGTACTCCGACAACCGCCGGGAAAACCGCTTCCGCGTCTACTTCGACGGCCAGCGCCACCCGGATTCCGCCACCTTCGCCCGCCAATTCGATGCCGAATACGCCCGCACCGTCTGCACCCTGGCCGAGCAACGCCCGGTGTACATCGTGCGGCCGATTCCGGAAATGCCGTTCAGCGTCTACAAAGGGCTCAATCTGCAGGCGCGCATCCTGGGCAGCACATCGGATATCTCGGTGCCGCTGGAGGCCTATCACGAGCGCAACCGCCGGGCCAACGAAGCCATCGACTACGCAGCCGCCCGTTGCCAGGTGCAGGTGCTGGATCCGGCGCCGTGGCTATGCCCGGACGGAGCGTGCATGGGGTCGCTGCAGGGCAGGGCGTTGTACTTCGATGACAACCATCTGGTGGACTCGGGGAATCGGCAGTTGCAGGGGATGTTTCGTGGCTTTTTCTGATAGGGGGCGATGAAAAAGTGTTGCCTACGCGCTGAAAAGTTCATCGATTTCCGACTTTCTTGTAGGCAATTTCCCAAGCATACTCCCCGGCCCGCTTTTGGGTTGCGTGGGGTGAAAAGGGTGCCTAGTCTGCGTCGGTCGTTGTTAGCGCAATGACCGGATTTAGCAGTCCGACATCCTTCAGATTCGTCCCTTCAGCAACCATTTTCATGGCGGCTGTGCGCGTGGGCACCTCATGGTGCGCCGAGTGAACGGGACTCTGGAGGCTCGGTCTGCTAACCCGCGTACAGTCGCCACCCTTCGTTTAGCAGCGAATCGTGGATTTCGACCCTTCAAATCTCTGAGTCCGAAATCATGAAAAAACGCGTCCCCGATCCACCCTACGCCCTCCACACCAAACCGGGCCTCACCCGCGAAGAAGCCCTGCAGCACGCGCTGAACTACCTCGAAAAGGCCTTGGGCAATATATCCCTGCTGCCCGCTCCACCGATGGAGCACCATCTGGATATGCTCAACGATGCACTGATCGAGCTGAAGGTCAGCAAGGCGATGATGACGGTAGCGATGGCGGATTCGACCTTGAGTGTTCAGGTCTGATTGACTGGTGTGTATTTGATGGCCTCATCGCTGGCAAGCCAGCTCCCACAGGTTCTGTGTACGCCGCGAAACCTGTGGGAGCTGGCTTGCCAGCGATGAGGCCCTCAAGATCACCTCCAGAAACGATCGAGTCGATAGGGCTCGAGGTCCGGCAATCCCTCCACTCCCGACCCCATCAACCCGCCGATCATCTGCGCCGTCACCGCCGCCTGGGTCAGCCCCAGGTGCTGATGCCCGAACGCCAGCAGCACCCGTCCGTCACAGACCCGGTCGATCACCGGCAGCGAGTCCGGCAGGGATGGCCTGAAGCCCATCCACGGCGTGGCGTCGCGGGCGTCCAGTTCTTTTTTGAACAAGCCCCGGCTCAACCTCTGCAACTGCCAGGCCCGGTCCATGTTCGCCGGGCGCTCCAGCCCGGCGAATTCCACCGTGCCGGCCAGGCGCAGGCCTGCGGACATCGGCGTCATGATGAACTTGCGCTCCAGCGAGGTCACCGCGAACGGCAGGCGCCGGTGCTCATGGGGCAGCATCAGGTGATAGCCGCGCTCGGTATCCAGCGGCACGCGCTTGCCGGTCAGGGCATGGGTGAGCCGCGCCGAGTGCGCGCCGCAACTGACCAGCACCCGCGGGACGTTCAGCTCGCCCTGGTCGGTGGCGAGGCCGATGCTGTCCGCCTTCAACCGGGCACCCCGTACATCCCGTCGAATGAAGCGAACGCCTGCCGCCACGGCAGCCTCGTACAGCGCCATCACCGTGGCATGAGGATCAAGAAAATGCCCGGTGGCGGGGAAGAACAGCCCACCGCGCAGGTGCTCGCTCAACTGCGGTGCCGCCTGGCGAATGGTATCTGCCTGCCAGCGCTGCACCGGGACGTTTTGCCCCAGCATGCGCGCTTGCAGAGCGTCGACGGCCGCAGCGGATTGCGGTTTTTCGAAGACCAGCAGCGACCCATCTTCCTGCAGCATTTCAGCCTGGCCCAGTGAACCGAGCAGGCGCCGCCACGCCTCCAGGCTGGCTTCGTTCAGGGCACGGATGCCTGCAACGCTTCGGCGATATGGCGCCGGACGCAGGTTCAGCAGCAGGCGGACGAACCACGGCATGGCGCTGGGCAGGTACTTCCAGTCCAGGCGCAACGGCCCCATCGGGTCCATCAGCATGTTCGGCAAGCGCTTGAGGATCGACAGGTCGGCGATGGGAAACACCTGCTCGGTCGCCAGGTGCCCGGCATTGCCGAACGAGGCGCCCATGCCGGGCGCCTGGCGGTCGATCAGCACCACCCGCAGGCCTTGTCGCGCCAGTTGCAGGGCACAGGTGACGCCGACGATGCCGGCGCCGATCACAGCGATATCGAGCTCGCGCGAAGCACAGGTCGTGACCATGTTTCAGGCTTCTCGCTCGCCATCGAGCAGCCGCCGCAGATGCAGCGGGTTGCCGTGTTGCAGGGCCACCGGCAGCAGGCTGTCGGGGAAATCCTGGTAGCACACCGGGCGCAGGAAGCGCCGGATCGCCGCCGTGCCCACCGAGGTCGCGCGCGGGTCCGAGGTGGCCGGGAAGGGGCCGCCATGGACCATGGCGTCACAGACTTCCACCCCGGTCGGCCAGCCATTGACCAGCAGGCGCCCGGCCTTGCGCTCCAGCACCGGCAGCAGGGCGCGGGCCTGGTCGAGGTCGGCGTCGTCCAGGTGCAGGGTAGCGGTCAATTGGCCTTCCAGGTGTTCAGCGACCTCACGGATCTCCCGTTCATCTTCGCAGGTGACCACCAGCGACGCCGAACCGAAGACTTCCGCCTGCAGGCTCGGGTCGCCCAGGAAATCCCGGGCAGTGCTGACGAATAAATGGGCCTGGCACTGGTTGGGCCCTTCGGCAGGCGTGCCCGTGGCAGCGATATCGGCATGCGGATTGGCGCCCAGGGCCTCGATGCCACTGCGATAGGCGCTGTATATCCCTGGGGTGAGCATGGTTTGTGCCGGGCTCTGCCAGATGTGCTGCGCTGCGCTGGCGATGAAGTGGTCGAGGTCCGGCCCCTGGCGGGCAATGACCAGCCCGGGGTTGGTGCAGAACTGCCCAGCGCCCTGGGTCAGTGATGCGACGAAGCCTTGCGCGAGGGTTTCAGCATGGGCCTGAAGAGCTGCCGGAAAGAGGAACACCGGGTTGATCGAACTCATCTCGGCATACACCGGGATCGGTTCGTGCCGGGCCTGGGCGGCCTGGCACAGGGCGATGCCACCGCTGCGCGAGCCGGTGAAGCCCACGGCCTTGATTCGCTCGTCGCACACCAGGGCGATGCCCACTTCACGGCCGGAGCCGTAGAGCAGGGAAAACACCCCTTCCGGCAGGTTGCACACCTGCACCGCACGGGCCACGGCCTGGCCGACCAGTTCGCTGGTGCCCGGGTGGGCGCCGTGGGCCTTGACCACCACCGGGCAGCCGGCCGCCAGGGCCGAGGCGGTATCGCCACCGGCGACCGAGAAGGCCAGGGGGAAATTGCTCGCGCCGAACACCGCCACCGGGCCCAGCGGAACCTGGCGCTGGCGCAGATCGGCGCGGGGCAGTGGCTGGCGTTGGGGTTGGGCGCTGTCGACGCGCACATCGAGCCATTCCCCGGCACGCACGGTGCGGGCGAAGCTGCGCAACTGGCCGCAGGTACGGCCGCGTTCGCCCTGCAAACGGGCGCGGGGCAGGCCGCTCTCGGCCACGGCGCGGTCGATCAGAACATCGCCGAGTGCTTCGATCTGCGCGGCGATGGTTTCGAGAAAGGTCGCGCGGGCCTCCAGCGAGGTTTCGCGGAAACGGTCGAAGGCTGCCCAGGCCAGGGCGCAGGCCTGTTCCACCTGGGCGAGGGTGCCGCCCGGATACAGCGGATCCAGCAGCAGGTTGGTGGCCGGATCGATCGCGCGGATCGCTTCGCGGCTGCCGGTAACGGCCTGTTGGCCGATGAGCATCTTGCCTGTCAGGGTCATGGCGCCTCCTGGAAAAGGAATTCGGGGCCGGCGGCAGGCCGCCGGCCGGATAGCGGTGGGTCAGGCCAGGTTGTGCGTGCTCGACCAGTTGGCGAACCACTGGCGGAACAGGGTGTACTGGCTGTGCGCGTAGTTGCGCTGGGCGTCGCTGAGCACGTCGGTAGCGTTGAAGTGCAGGGTGTATTCCAGGTCGCCGTTGAGCACCATCAGGTACTTGTAATACAGCACCAGGTCGCAGCCTTCGTCGAAGGTGGACAGCACGTGCAGGGCTTCGGACAGCTCCAGCGCCCGGCTGCGCGCGACGGCATCGCCGCGGGCGGCACGCTTGCTCAGCTCGACCAGCAGCAGGACTTCGCGGGGCAGGGCGTTGCCGATCCCGGTGATTGCCCCGGTGGCCCCGCAGTTGACGAAGCCGTGCACCACCTGGGTATCGACGCCGGCCATCAGCACCACCTGGTCATCCTGGGAGGTGATGTGCTCGGCGGCGTAGCGCATGTCGGCGGCGCCGCCGAATTCCTTGAAACCGATCAGGCCGGGATATTTGCGGCGCAGCTTGAAGAACAGCTCGGCGCGCGTGGCGAAGCCGTAGTAGGGGCTGTTGTAGATCACGGCCGGCAGGTTCGGTGCGGCTTCGAGGATGGCCCCAAAGTGGGCTTCCTGGGCCACCGGCGAGGCACCGCGGGACAGCACGCGGGGAATGACCATCAGGCCATGGGCACCGACCCTGGCGGCGTGGGCGGCATGGGAAACCGCTTCGCGGGTGTTGACCGCGCCGGTGCCGACGATGGTCGGCACCCCGGCCGCGACCAGGCGGGCCACGCCTTCCTGGCGCTCGGCCTCGGTCAGCAGCGGCCAGTCGCCCATGGAGCCGCAATACACCACGGCGCTCATGCCGATCTCGATCAGCTCCTTGCCCTTGCGCACCAGGGCATCGAAGTCGGGTTTGCGCTCTGCGGTGCATGGGGTCATCAGGGCCGGGATGGTGCCGGTGAAGATGTTGCTGGTCATGGTGGTGGTCCTTTGGATTGTTCAGTCAGGTGGTGGGCAAGCCAGCGCGCCGCGAACCCTGTGGGAGCTGGCTTGCCAGCGATTGCGATCGAATGGGCGACTCAAATGCCCCAGGCAAACGCATCCGCGTCATCGATCAGCAAGGTGCTGTCGGCGGTCATGAAGGCCTGCCCGGTGATGAACGGGCGAATCCTCTCGCCGTCCCGCTCGTAGCGGGCTTCGAAGCGGCTGCCGGTGATGCTTGCCTGGACCCAGGTCTGCCCGGGCTCCAGCGTGCCGTCGGCGGCCAGGCAGGCCAGCTTGGCGCTGGTGCCGGTGCCACAGGGCGAGCGGTCGTAGGCCTTGCCCGGGCACATGACGAAGTTGCGGCTGTCGGCCGTGGCGTCGTCGGCGAACAGTTCGATATGGTCGATCAGCGCGCCGCCTTCGCCGGTGATGCCTTGCGCTTCGAGGGCCCGGAGCATCTTCCAGGTGAGGTCGGTGAGGTGCTCCACGTTGTCCAGGCGCAGGTCCTGGCCATGTTCGCTGACCAGGAAGAACCAGTTGCCACCCCAGGCGATATCGCCAAGGAAGTTGCCATGGCCTGGCACCGACACCTCGACCTGCCGGCGATAGCGGTACGACGGCACGTTGCCCACGGTGACCCGGCCATCCTCGTGCAGGGTGGCGCTGACGGTGCCGACCGGCGTATCGATCCGGTGCTCGCCGGGCTGGATCAGGCCGAGGTGCTGCAGCGAGTTGACCAGGCCGATGGTGCCGTGGCCGCACATGCCCAGGTAGCCGGCGTTGTTGAAGAAGATCACGCCACAGGTGGCATCCGCCGAGACCGGCGCGCAATGCAGCGCTCCGACCAGCACATCGTTGCCGCGCGGTTCCAGCAGGCACGCGCGGCGCCATTGGTCGTGCTGTTCACGCAGGGTGTCGCGCTTTTGCGCCATGGTCTCCCCGGCGATCTCCGGGAAGCCTTCCAGTACCAGGCGCGTCGGTTCGCCGCCGGTATGGGAGTCGATCACGTGGATGCGTTTCATGAAGCTGTCCCCTTCATTGGATGGTTCGGTTCAGGACACCCGTGGGCTGACCACGAGTGGTGCATGTGGGCGCTCGTTCTCGGCTTCGCTTTCGTGGTCTTCGGCATCCACCTGCACCAGGTGCGCCGGAACGCCGGTCGCCGCGCCCCAGTAGTAGATGCCCAGGGCGCTGAGGGCGACGGCCAGGGTGTCGAACGGATGGCCGATGGCCCCGATGCCGCCGAAGCTGCCCAGCCAGGACAGCAGGATGGTCGCGGCGTAGAAGCCGATCAGCCAGGCCGAGGAACGCACCTGCTGGGCGATGCTCAGGTGCATGGTGGGTACGAAGCGACCGCACAGCAGGTAGATGACGAACATCAGGATCTGCAGGCTGAGCAGCCAGGACACGGTCTTCCAGCCGGACCAGTAGACGATCAGCGCGGCGATGATGAATGACAGCGGACCGAGCAGCGCCATGTGCCTGACCTTGAACGGACGCACCAGCTCGGGGGCGTTGCGACGCAGGGCGGCGACGGTCACCGGGGCCACGGCGTAGCTGAGGATCAGCGCGGCGGACACCACGTTGATCAGCGCCTCCCAGGACGGGAACGGCAGGGTCCAGAACACCGACAGGCCGAAGGTCAGCCAAAGCGCCGGGCGCGGGATGCCGGATTTCTCGTCGATGCGGGTGAAGATGCTGAAGAAGGTGCCGGTCCGGGCCCAGCCATAGACCACCCGTGGGGTGGCGTTCATGTAGATGTTGCCGCAGCCGCTGGGGGAGATCACCGCATCGGCCACCACCAGCCAGGCCAGCCAGCCGACACCAAGGGCGATGGCGATATCGCGATAGGGCAGGGCCAGCTCCCGGGTCACGCCCGCCCAGCCGTTGGCCAGCATGTCGCTTGGCACGCCGCCGAGAAAGGCGATCTGCAACAGGGCGTAGATGGCGGTGGACAGCAGCACCGAAAGGATCAGGGCGATGGGGATGGTGCGTTGCGGGTTCTTCACTTCCGAGGCCACCGAGATGATCGGGGTCAGGCCCAGGTAGGCGAAGATGATTCCGCCGGCAGACACCGCCATTTCCACGCCCGACAGGCCGAACGGGGCGAAGCCGTGGGAGGTGAAGTTGTCGGGTTTGAAGAAGGTGAACAGCACGCCGATCACCAGCAGCGGCACGATGAACTTGAAGATGCTCACCAGGTTGTTGGACTTGGCGAAGGTCTTCACGCTGTTGTAGTTCAGCACGAAGAACAGGCACAGCAGGCTGAACTGCACCAGCCAGCCGAGCAGGGTCGGGTCGCTGGAACCGCTCTTGGTCAATTCCGGGAACCAGGCGGCGGCGTACTGGCGTGCGGCGACCACCTCGATGGCGACCAGGCTGGAAAAGGCGATCAGGGTGATGAAGCCCATCAGGTAGCCAAGCAGCGGACCGTGGGAATACACCGGGTAACGCACCACGCCACCGGCCCGGGGCAATGCCGCGCCCAGCTCGCAGTAGACGATGCCCAGCAGCAGCACGGCGAAGCCGCCGAGCAGCCAGGAAAAGATCCCGGCGGGGCCGGCGATGGCGGATACATGGCTTGCTGCGAACAGCCAGCCGGAGCCGAATATCGCGCCCAGCCCGATAAAGGTGAGGTCTATCAACGACAATTGTTTCTTGAACTTGCCTGACATGGCGTTGCCTTCTTGTGGGTTATTGGATAGGCAGGGTGGATGTCACTGTTAAAACATGTTCGCGAGTTCTGGAGCGTTGTTCTCCGATACTTCCACTTCAATTGGCCGGCCTAATCGCCCGCCCCTGAAAGTGCTATTGCCGATAAGCCGCCAGTGCACTTCGACGACCCGGGCAATGCCCATACAGTGAACCCATCGAGGCCCTTGGCGCTTGATGTTTTTCTCCACTGGAAATGACGAAATCGGCATAGTTAGGAAATTTCGACAACATTCTTGGGAAATTTCTGAAGCCTTGCAGGCCGCGCCCCGTCAGGTTTGGCGCGCTGCTCGACAGCCATGCCCGGCTGCGGCAAGCTGGCGTCCGGCTTGAAGTACGAGCGGATTTTTACCAGTCGGTCAGGAACCGGAGGCACCCTCACGTGAACCCCAATGCATTTGCCATCCTGTTCCAGGGCAACGATCACTATCGACCCATTACTATCGAGGAGTTGTTATCCGGGCTGGCCTGCCTGCTGCCGCTGTTCGACGCCATTCCCAATGCGACGATATTCATCAAGGATGTACAGGCGCGTTATTTGCTGGCCAATGCTGCGCTGGTTCAGCGTTGTGGCCTGAAAAGTTTGAAACCGTTGCTGGGCAAGACCAGTGCCGAAGTTTTTCCGGCGCAATTCGGGCCGGGTTATACCGAGCAGGATCGGCGCGTTCTGCAGGAAGGGCGGGTACTGGAAGATCAGCTGGAACTGCACCTGTATGGCTCGCGCGAGCCGGGCTGGTGCCTGACCCACAAGCGGCCGCTGTTCAACCGCGAGGGGCAGATCATCGGCCTGGCCGGCGTATCGGTAGACCTGCAATCTGCCAGTTCCGCGCACCCGGGCTACGAGCGCCTGGGGGCCGTGGACGAATACATCCGCACCCATTTCCATCGCCCGGTGACCTTGAACGAACTGACCCGGATCGCCGGGATTTCCGTGGCGCAACTGGAGCGCTACTGCAAGCGCGTGTTCCACCTCACGCCGCGGCAGATGATCCACAAGGTACGCCTGGAGCATGCGCACCGCTTGTTGTCGACGGGGCTGCCGATCACCGAGGTGGCCTTGCAGTGCGGGTACACCGACCACAGCGCGTTCACCCGGCAGTTCAAGCAGTTGACCGGGTTTACGCCGAAGCAGTATCGGCGGGCGATGGGGTTGGGGGATTGAGGCCGCTACGGCCACTTGTGGCTTTTACCGGCCTCATCGCTGGCAAGCCAGCTCCCACAAGACCTGTGGGAGCTGGCTTGCCAGCGATGAGGCCATCAGCGACACCGACACTTCACGACCTCGGCTGCAACATCGGATCCTCCGGATTGATCGCCCTTAACGCCTCGACCAGCCCGTTGGCCTTGTCCACCTCGCCCGCCTGTTGCAGGTAATGCATCAGCGCCAGCCGTACATCGCGGTTGTACGGCTGCTGCTCCAGGCTCTTCGACAATTGCGCCATGGCCGCGCCACGTTGGCCCTGGTCATGCAGCGCCACTGCCAGCACATAGCCGAAGCCGGTGTTGCCGGGCTCCAGTTCTGCGGCCTTGCGCAGGGCCTTCAGCGCTTCGTCCCGTTGCCCGGCACGCACCAGCGCCAGGCCCTTGGCGTGCTGCAACAGCGCCGATTCGGGATGCCGCGCCAGCCCGTCGTCCAGCAACTGCCGCGCCTGCGCCTGCTGTCCCTGGCCATCAAGCCATTGCACCAGCGCCACCCGCGCCGGATCGAAGCCTTCGTCGCGCACCAGCGCCGCGCGAAGATGGGGCTCGACCTGGTCGAGCCGCCCGGTGGCGCGATAGAGCATCGCCAGGTTGAGATTGGCCTCGGCCCGTTCCAGCAGGCTCAGTTGGACCTGCTCGTATTCACCCAGCGCCTTGTCGAAATCAGCGCCCGATACCGCCTGGCGCGCCGGTAACAGGGCGTAGGCGGTCGCAGTGCGGACCGCGCGGATCGGGTCCTTGAGCAGCGGCGCCAGTGGCTGCACCCGCTGTTCGCCAGGCAGCAGTGCAGCCAGGGCTTCCACGGCAGCAAGCCGCACTTGCGGTCCGTCGTTGCGCAGGTCCCTTGAGGCCAGTTCGAGGGCGCGCTGGCTGGGATAGTTGGGCAGCTCGGCCAGCAGGGTGGCCCGGCGAATCGCTGGCAGGTCATTGCGTTGCAGTTGTTCGAACAGCGCCGCTGCCGCGCCCGGCTTGCCGCTGCGCAAGGCATCGAGGCTCTGGGCGTAGCGCTGGGTCGGGCTGTCACCGAGCAGCGCCCGGGCCTGCGGCGGAATGCTGAAACCATGGTCATGCCGCCAGTCGTTGACCATGTAGAACTTGCCCGGCATATGGCAATCCACGCACTGCGAACCCGAAAGCCCCGGCACCTGCTGGTAATGCTCGGGTGACTGATAGTCCCTGGCCTTGAGGCCGCTGCCATCGACCCCGGCCACGCTGGTCTTGCCCGCCGGGTTGTGGCATTGCAGGCAGACCCCGTTGCCCTCGGCCCGCAGCCGTGTGCTGTGGGGCTCATGGCAGTTGCTGCAACGCACGCCCTTGGCGAACATCTTGCTCTGGGTAAAGGAGCCGTATTCGAACACCTCGTCCTTGATCGTGCCGTCGAGTTCATACAGCTCGCGGGTCAGGCGGCTGGGCAGGAAGTCGTCCATCAGCCGGTGCGTATCGACGAAACCATCGCCCAGCGGCGCCCGGCGCGCATGGCAGCGGGCGCAGGTTTCCACTTCCTTGAGGTTGTTGCCGCCCAGCAGGCTTTGCTGGAAGCCGGCGTGGTCGAGCGGGGTCTTTTTCGTCGCCCATTCGAGGTGATCCGAGGCCGGGCCATGGCAGGCTTGGCAACCTACACCAAGGCTCTGCCACTGGCTGGAGAAACTGTTTGCGGCGGCGCTGAAATTACGCTTGAAACCGGTGGTATGGCACTCCACGCACATGAAGTTGGCGTTCTGCTGCGGCTTGCTCCAGTGCAGCGGGTTCCTGAAGTCCACGCCCTGGCCCGGGTACAGGTGGAACCACGTGTTCTGCCGGGTATCCCAGGCGACACCCAGCGCCTGCAAGTGCCCGGCGCCCGTGTCGATCAGGTACTGCTGCAAGGGTTCGATGCCGAAGGCATAGGCCACCGGGAAGTCCTTCGGTTTGCCGTCGCTACCCGGCGTGTTGACCCAGAAACCGCCGTCGCGCTTGAAGAAACGGGTCGTCTCGCGGTCGCTCTTGAAGGTGACATCGGCAAAGTTGCCGAGCACGCTGGCGTCGTCCGCCACCTGCATCGCCAGTTGGTGGTGGGAGCCTTTCCAGTGCTCGACTTGCTGGCTGTGGCAGCCCTGGCACTGGTTTTCGTCCACCAAATGCGGCGCCGGGCGTACGGGCTTGGCGTCGGCGACCGGCGCCGCGCGTGGCGTGGTCACCGGCAACGGCGCCGGCCCTCGGTCCAGGGCGAACCAGACGCCCGCGACAACCAGCAACAACAACCCAGCCAGGACCGGCCAGAGCGCACTGCGGTGGCGCGCAGGGGAGACCACATCAGGCTTTTTCGACATGCGGATTTCCGTATCTTTTTTCTAATGGGGCCTGCGCGGCGCTCAGGGTTGCAGGCCCAGGAACCAGCGATAGTACGGATTTCCGGCGTCTTCCCGAAGCACTTCCGGCACTTGCCGGGCCCAACGTTCGCGCTGGCCGCGGTAAGCGGTCAGGCCCACTTCGTAGAACCGCAGCAGGCGCCGGCGTTGATCAGCGATCTGCAGTTTCAGCAGGCTGTCGGCGTTTTCCAGCGGTACCGGCGTGGCCAGGGCCAGCAGGCCCGGCAAGACCCGGACGATCTCGTCGCTGCGCACCCAGGGCGCGTATTCGATGCGCGGCTGGTCGTCGGTCACTGCGGCGGCGTCGCCGGCGAAACGCTCCAGGCCGTGGCGGTCGGTAACCCAGGTGGCCAGCAGGGCGGCCGGCGAATCGACGCCGACGGCGGCGAGGGTGTCGCGTACTTCGGGTTGCCGCAGGCGCTCGGCAATGCGCGCGGCATCCAATTTCAGCGGTTGCAACGAACCCACCAGCAGCATCTCGTGGAACTCGCTGGTCCACAGCGATGCATGGGGGAATACATCGAGGAAGCTGCGCACCAGGGCGCGGCTGTCGTCTTCGTTCTGGGTCGGCAGCGGCAGCCATTGGGCAACGATGCCGTGTTCGTTCAGGCGCGCGGCGGCGAGCTGGTAGAAGTCGCGCGAATACAGGTTGACCACGCCGGCCGCAGAGGGCGGTGGCGGCTCCAGGGTGATCAGGTCGTAGGCCTGCGGGCTGACCAGCAGCTCGCGGCGTCCGTCGCGCAGACGCAGGTCGAGACGCGGGTCTTCGGTTGCCTGGTAATTGCCCTGGAACAGTGGCGCAGCCTTGACTACCGCTGGCAGCAGCTCGGCGACCACCCGCCGTTCCAGCCCCGGGTAGCGCAACAGGGCGCCGGCGGTAATGCCGGTGCCCAGGCCGATCACCAGCGCCGAACGCGGCTCGCCGTTGTGGATCAGCAGCGGCAGCAAGGCTTGCAGGCGCATGTAGCGCAGCGACGGCATGGCATCGCCGGTGTTGGAGACGCCCTGGATATACAGGCGGCGGAAGCTGCCCTGGCGCTTCTGCTGTTCGACCACGGCGACGGTGCCGCCGCGTCCTTCCTCGTAGAACACCAGGGTGCCGTTGCGCGCACCGGGCAGCAGTTCCGCGAGGCGCTGGGGCGGGGTCAGCACGGCCAGGACGAGGCTGGCCAGCGCAATGACCGGCACCGCTGCACGCATCTTGCGCGCCGTGCCCTGGCTGGCAAGCACTGCGATCAGCGCCACCAGCCCGGCCAGCACCCCGAGCAGGCCGAGGCTGCGTACCAGGCCGAATTGCGGCACCAGCACGAAGCCCGCCAGGGTCACGCCGATGATTCCGCCGAGGGTATTGAGCGCCACCACCGAGCCGACATCACGGCCCACATGCCCGCGTTCGCTGGCCAGGTGCAAGGCCAGGGGAAAGGCGGCGCCCAGCAGGGTGGTGGGCAGCAGCACGATGCTCAGCGCGGCGACCGCAAAGCGCGCGCTCATCCCGCCCAGGGCGCTGCCGCCCAGTGCCAGCACCGCCGCTTCGGCCTGGGTCTGCAGGGCGATCAGCCAGCGCCCGAGACCGGCGATCTCCAGCAGCGCGATCAGGCCGGCAGCGGCGATCAGCAGGGCGAAGCAGGCCCAGGGATCGCGCAGCCGGTGCACCCGCCGGGCGATCAGGGCGCTGCCGAGCATCAGCCCGGCCAGGTAGCTGGAAAGCACCACGGCAAAGGCGAAGGCGCGAGTACTCATGAAGGGCACGATGGCTTGCGACCAGATCACCTCGTAGCCCAGTGCGACGCCGCCGGCCACGGCATACAACGCCAGGGCCAGGCGCGAGCCGCGACTGCGCAGGGCCTGGTTGGTTTCTTCGTTGACCGCCGCGCTGCCGGTATCGCGCAGCCACCACAGGGCACCGGCGGCGGCCAGCAGGTTGCACAGTGCGGCAGCCTTGGCACTGGCGAGCACGCCAAGCTGGGGCAGCAGGAAAAAGGCGGCGAGCAGGGTGCCGAGGATGGCGCCTGCGGTATTGGCCGCGTACAGCTGGCCGCCGGCACGCCCCACCGCGTTGGTGTCGTTGGTCAGGGCACGGACCAGCACCGGCAGGGTGCCGCCCATGAGAAAGGCGGGGATGCCCACCAGGGCGAACGGCAGCAACCAGGCGAGGGGGCCGACCAGGTTCTGCAGGCGGGCGAAAGGCCCGGCGCTGGCACCGAGGGCCAGGGTCGCGGCCACGCCGAGCACGGCGACCGCCAGTTCCAGCAGCGCGTACAGGCGCACCGGGCGTTGCAGCCGGTCGGCATGCCGGCCCAGCCACCATCCCCCCAGCGCCAGGCCGGCGAAGAATGCGCTGATCCCGGCGCTGATGGCTTGCACCTCGACGCCCACCACCAGGGACAGCTGCTTGATCCACAGGACCTGGTAGATCAGCCCCGCAGCGCCGGACACCACCAGCAGGGTCGAGGCCAGGGGCAGGGCGGTGCGGGTGGCGCGGGTGAGACGGGCGGTACGGGCTGTCGACATCAGGGCCTCAACATCCTTGTTTCAATTCTGTATCGAGGGTGCTGTTGATGGCCTAATCGCTGGCAAGCCAGCTCCCACAGGTTGTGCAAAATCCTGTGGGAGCTGGCTTGCCAGCGATAGGGCCATCAGCCACGACACACCTCTGTCACTTGGCCTGCTGCTTCATCTTCTCTGCAATCTTCGCATCCACCTGTTTCCTCACCTGGTCGATGCTGAAGCTGGCCGGGTGCTGGCTAGGTGGGTACTCGATGAAGGTTTCCAGGAACTGGCTGGCCTTCAGGGTAGCGATGGCCGTGAGGTAGGAGTTCTTCACCAGCCAGTCGTTGTACTGGTCGGAGACGATGTCCGCGCGCTCGTACGGGTCCATCCTCAGGTTGAAGACCTTCGGCACCCGCAGGCATACCATCGGGTCCTGCCAGACCTGGAAACCACCCGGCTGGCGTTGCTCGCAGAACACCGCCTTCCAGTTGCCCCAGCGCATGGCCACCAGGTCGCCATCGTCGTTGAAGTAGAAGAACTCGTCCCGCGCGCCCTTGGGCTGCTGGCCGGTCAGGTAGGGCAACTGGTTGTAGCCGTCGAGGTGAACCTTGAAGCTCTTGCCACCGGACGCCGGGGTCCAGCCCTTGAGCAGGTTTTCCTTGACGTCCGGCACGCCGGCGGCGGCCAGCAGGGTCGGGAACCAGTCGAGGCCGGAGAACATCTCGTTGGACACCGAGCCTTCCTTGATCTTGCCCGGCCAGCGGATCATCGCCGGCACGCGGAAGGCGCCTTCCCAGTTGGAGTCCTTCTCGCTGCGGAACGGCGTGGTTGCCGCGTCCGGCCAGGAGAACTGGTTCGGCCCGTTGTCGGTGGTGTAGACGACGATGGTGTTGTCGGCGATCTTCAGGTCATCGAGGGTCTTGAGCAGCTTGCCGACATCGCCGTCATGCTCGAGCATGCCGTCGGCATACTCGTTGCCGGGCATGCCGCTCTGGCCCTTCATCGAGTCGCGCACGTGGGTATAGACGTGCATGCGCGTGGTGTTCATCCAGACGAAGAACGGCTTGCCGGCCTCCACCTGCTTCTTGATGAACTCCTGGGCACCGGCGGTGGTTTCGTCGTCGATGGTTTCCATGCGCTTGGTGGTCAGCGCACCGGTGTCCTCGATCTTGCCGTCGGCGAAGGAATGCACCACGCCGCGAGGGCTGAAGTTCTTCACGTAGGGGTCGTTCGGGTCCTGTGGCCAATACGGGCGTTCCGGCTCTTCCTCGGCATTGAGGTGGTACAGGTTGCCGAAGAACTCGTCGAAGCCGTGCCTGGTCGGCAGGTACTCATCCTTGTCGCCCAGGTGGTTCTTGCCGAACTGGCCGGTGGCGTAGCCCTGGCCCTTGAGTGCCTGGGCGATGGTGATGTCGCGGTCCTGCAGGCCCACCGAGGCGCCCGGCGCGCCGACCTTGGTCAGGCCGGTGCGCAAGGGCGTCTGCCCGGTGATGAAGCTGGAACGCCCGGCGGTGCAACTGTTCTCCGCGTAGTAATCGGTGAACAGCATGCCTTCCTTGGCGATGCGGTCGATGTTCGGCGTCTGGTAGCCGACCACCCCCATGGAATAGGCGCTGATATTGGTCTGGCCGATATCGTCGCCGAAGATCACCAGGATATTGGGTTTGTCCGCTGCATTCGCGCCAGTGCTGGCCAATGCCGCCAGCAACGCGAGTTTCGGTCCCCATCTGCGTAAGCGTGTCATTCGATCTACCTCCATTTCGTCGTTCAGGCCGGGTTGTCGCCGGCCCATGAATGCCGCAGTACTGCGTGGTTAACGGGTGGGCTCCTTGGGTGGATTGTCGAAGGCAAACACCTGCGTCCAGTCGCGGGCCATGTCGACCACGGTCCAGCCGCGCTGGCGGGCTTCGTCGAGCGCCTTGTCGAGGCGTCCGATATGGGACTGGCGGTCGTAGGCCCATTCGCGACGGGCATCGGTGTGATGGACCAGGCCCATGAAGCGCGGGCCCTGGCCGGCGGCAGTCCACTGCAGCATTTGCAGGTCACCGTCGGAATTGCCAAAGGCCAGCAGCGGGCGCCGGCCGATGATCGCGTCGATGCTTTCCGGCTTGCCCGGGCCATCGTCGTTGCGTGCCAGCCTGGCCAGGCGCAGCAGGGTCGGCTGGCCGTCCACCAGGCGGTATTCGGTAACGAAAGCCGAGCCGATCACCTGTTCCGGCGGTACGCCGTAGACCTGCTCGGTAAAGGTGCGCATGAAGGCGCTGTCGCCGCCGGAGACGATGTACACCTTGAATTCCTGCTCGCGCAGGTAATCCATCAGCTCCAGCATCGGCTGGTAGATCATCTCGTTGTAGGGCTTGCCGCTTTTCGGATGGCGGGCGCGGTCGAACCAGGCGCGCACGCGCTGGGCGAAGTCTTCGCTGCTCATGCCGGTGTGGGTCGCGGCGATGATCTTCATCAGCCCGTCCGTGCCCGCGGCGGCCAGCGCCTGCTGGTCGTTCTCCAGCACGGCCTGGAACGGCTGGGTGGTTTTCCACTGCGGGTGGGCGGGCGCCATGCGCCTGATTTCATCGAAGGCGAACAGCACCTGGAAGTAGGCCGGCTGCTCGCTCCAGAGGGTGCCGTCGTTGTCGAACACGGCAATGCGCTGGGCTACCGGGACGAATTGCGGCGAGTCGGTCTGTGTTACCTCGGCGACGAACCGTTGCAGCGCCTGCCTCGGCGCGCTGTCGTTCCACGAGGCCAGGGCCTGGGCCTGGGTCGGCCCGTTCAGCAGCAGCAAGGCCAGCAGCAGCCAGCGGCAATCAGGGATGCGCTTCATGGTGAGGTCCTGTGTGGCGTGGGATTGAGCGGGCGCAGTCCGTAGCGCTCGCGGGCGGATGGGCGCCGGCGCCATTGCCGGTAACGCTCGCGTAGCCAGGGCGCGTGGCGGCGCACTGCATAGCCGGTCACGACGATGGCCAGTACCAGCAGCAGTGCGGCCAGCCAATGGCGGGACAGGTGCAGCGTGCCTTCGCGGCCCAGCCGTTGCAGGTCTTCGCTGACCGAATACAGCGTGAGGTTGGCGGGGGCGGCTGCGGCGGAAAAGCCGACGGCGGGCAGCCGGGCGTTGTGCAGGCGGTGATCGCGGGTGCTCCACCACTGCACTTCGATGGGCGGTAGCTGGAAGTCGCCAGCGCGTTCGATGCGGTAGCTGGCGCTGTCGATGCGCTGGCCGCCGGAATTGTCGCTGGCCGTGATGCGTGGGTTTTTCACGAAGCGGCTGAGCCCGTCCACGGCGGCCAGCGGGGTGACCGGGAGCATCAGCGGCAGGGTATCGGTGGCGCGCAGGGTGACGGTGCGGGTCACGCTGTCGCCGGCCTTGAGGCCTTCGCCTGGTTCCAGCGTCTGGCTCAGTTGCAGGTCGCTGGCGACCGGCAGGTTCTGCCCCGCTGCCTGGGGCCAGTCCACCTTGAGCTGCAGCGGCTGGCTACTGGCGCTCGACGGGGCGTCGGCATTGCCTGGCTGCGCACTGACGAGCAGCGCGGGAATCTCCAGTTGGCCGGGCTGGCGCAGGGTCAGCCGGTAGGTGTAGCGCATGCCGAAGAAGGGCGTGCCATCCAGGCTCAGGGTCAAATGCTGGGCGCGATCACCCGGCGGCGTGACCACCACGCCCGGCAGCATCAGGTCGGGCAGTTGCGGCGCGCTGGTGAACCAGCTGTCGGTGAGCACATCCACCTGCAAGGGCAAGGTCTGGCCGACGACCGCCTGGTTGCCGTCGGGCAGTTGTGCCTGCACCCGTAACTGCGGCGCGGCATCGGCCTGGCCGAGGAACATGAGTACCAGCACGGCGATCGGTCTCATGGCGCCTCCCTGGCGGCGTCCTGCAAGGCGAACTTGCGTTGCAGGAACTGCCCGGGCGAGGTGCTGAGGTTGTCCAGCCAGAGGGCATCCGAGGCGGCTTGCGGGGTTTGCACAGCCTTGCCGCGGTCCTTGCCGGCCGGCTTGTCGAAGGCGATCTGGTCGGCCTTGACGTCCGGGGCGTTTTCGCCGGTCGATTCGGCATCCTTCTGCAAGGCGAGGGCCAGGGCCAGGTTGTCCCGTGCCTGCGGGAAGTCGGCTTGCAGGACGAGGGCCTGGCGGTAGGCGGCGATGGCCGGGGCGAACTTGAAACGGCGCGCCTGGATATTGCCGATGTAGAAGTACGCGGGCGCCGTGTGCAGGCGGCTGAAGCAGCTCAGGGCCAGGTCGTAGTCGGCGGCGTTGTAGGCCGCTATGCCCTTCCAGTACAGGTCCTGGAAATGCCGGGCGGCGGCAGGGTAGCGCCGATGTTCGAAAGCCCAACGGCCCTGCTGATCGGGGGTAAGAAAAGCGTCCACCAGAGGGTTGGCCCGTGTGTCCGGGGCGTTCAGCAGCAGGCCGAGCAGCAGCGCCGCGCTCCAGTTCAGGCTCCAGCCGCGGCGCACGCAGAAGAACGCGATCAGCAGCAGCGGCCAGCACAGCCAGTAGCCGGCATCTTTCCAGTGCAGGGGCTCGCCGTCTGCCGAGGCGTTCTGGAAATGCCGACGGGCGTGGGCTTCGATCCAGTCGAGGTCGTCGTCGTTGGCGGTCAGGCTGCCCAGCGGAGCGTCCAGCGCCTTGCCCAGGCCTTCGAGGGCCTTGCGGTCGAGTCCGCCAGGCTGGCCGTCGGCATTGCCCGCCGTGAGGACCAGCACCTGCAACGACGGCGGCACCTGCAGGGTGGCGAACTGGCTGTCGTCGGCGCCATCGGTGACCAGCACCAGGGTCGCCGGTGCGTTTCGAGCCGGCAGCAATTGCCGGGTGACGTCCAGTACCCCGGCGACATCCTTCCCCGCCTGCGCGATCAACGGGCTGGACAGCGCTTGCAGGTAACTGTCGAGCAGGGCCGGATCGCGGGTTGCCGGCATCACCAGGTGCGCGCTGCCGGCGTAGGCGATCAGCCCGGTGGCTGCGCCGCGACGGCGTTCGATCAGGCTGTGCACCTTGTGCCTGGCTGCCTCCAGGCGCGAGGGCTGGATGTCGGCGGTGTTCATGGACGCAGACAGGTCAAGGGCGATGAACAGCGGCGCACGGTCGTCGAGAAAATCCGGGCGGTCCTGCTGCCAGGCCGGCCCGGCCATGCCCAGGGCGCCGAGGGCCAGCAGGGCGCAGGCCAGGTGCACCGGCTTGACGCCCTTGGCCTGCTGGCCGTCGAGGCGCAGATAACGCAGCAGATGGGCGGCAATGCGCACGCTGTGCAGACGTTGTCGTTGCTGGCGGTGCCAGAGCAGGGGCAGCAGCAGGGCCGGCAGCAACAGCCACAGCCAGGCAGGGCGCAGGAAATGCAGGGCAGCCAGATCAATGTCCATGGGCCGCTACCTCCCGTTCATTCCAGCGCGCCGCCGACCAGGCCAGCATGTGGAAGAGCACGAACGACATCAGCGCGAACCCCAGCGGCAGCCAGAACAGCTCGGTCCTCGGCTGGTGGCTGAGGGTCGTCACGGCATGCGGGGTGATCGCATCGAGGGTGCGGTAGACCTCGCCCAGGGCGCTGCGGTCGCTGGCGCGGAAGAAGCGGCCACCGGTGCTCGCGGCCAGTTGTTGCAGGGTGGTCAGGTCCACCCGGGCTTCGGCCTGGGCCTGCGGGTCGCCGATGCCGATGGTGTGGATCACCACGCCACGTTCGGCGGCGATTTCGGCGGCGTGGGCCGGTGTGATGGCGCTGCTGGTGTCGTTGCCGTCGGTGAGCAGGATCAGCACTTTCTCCGGCTCGTCGGCCTTTTCCAGCATCTTCAGGCTCAGGCCAATGGCATCGCCGATGGCCGTGTTGGGCCCGGCCATGCCGACATCGGTCTGCGCCAGCAGGATCGACAGGGTGGCGTGATCCAGGGTCAGCGGGGCCTGGGCGAAGGCGCCGCTGCCGAACACCACCAGGCCGAGCCGGTCTTGCGGGCGCTGGCGGATGAAGTCGGCCACCACCGCCTTGACGGCGCTGATGCGCGACACGGGCTGGCCATCCGCGCCGGGCATATCGACGCTGTCCATGGACTGGGAAATGTCGATCGCCAGCATCAGGTCGCGCACCGGTTGCTGGTGTTCGATGGGCGGCTCGACCTTGACCGGTCGCGCCACCGCGCAGCACAGCAGGCTCCCCACCAGGATATGCAGGGCCAGTTGCCAATGGTCGTGGCGGGTACCCGGCAGGTCGGGGCGCTGGCCGGTCGCCTGGCTGATCTCGTCGAAGAACGGCATGCGCACGGCGCTGCGGGCCTCCTGCCAGGGCGGCAGGCGGCGGTAGCCGAGCAATGGCAGCGGCAGCAGGAGCAGCAACCAGGGGTAGTCAAGCTGCCACATGATGCTGCTCCACCCAGGCACGGCTATGGCGCAGCAGTTCGCGGGCGTCCACCTCGTGCAGGCGGGCCTGCGGGGCATAGGCCAGGTGCGCGAGAAGCTGCGCGAAGTTATCCGGTAGTGGCGCACTGGCATGGGCGACCAGGAAAGCTTGCCATTGGCTGTCATGCAACGGCGCTACGGCGCGGCCGCCAGGCATGGACAGGGCCACGCGCTTGAGCAGTTCGGGCAGGGCACGCAGCGCCTGGCAGTCGTCCGGGTGCTGTTCCAGGCGTCGCTCCAGGGCGTCGAGCCGGGCCAGGGCTTCGCGGCGATAGCGGTTTCGTTGCCAATGGCGCCAGGCACGTAGCGCCCACACCAGAACGGCGGCCAGCAGCAGGATCAGCAGCACCGTCCAGCCCCAGGTCTGTGGCCAATAGCTGACCGGCGCGGGCAGGGCGATTTCCTGCAACTGGTCGATGTCCGGCACCTGGCGGGTCATGGCTTGAGCTCCCGCAGGCGGCCGAGTTCCAGGCGCAATTGCGCGGCGGCTGGGAGGGCGGTGCTGAACATCAGCAGTGGCACCTGGCTGCGCCGCAGCAGGTGGGCGACATCCTTGAGGCGCCCGCCGAGAAAGTCGCTCAATGGCTGGCGGATGCGCTGGCGCTCCATGGCCAGGGCCACTTGCAACCGGCCCTGGCTGATCACCAGGCGGCCCTGCTGCGGCAGGTCGAGGGCCAGCGGGTCGAAGACCTGCAAGGCCAGAACATCGTTGTGCGCACGCAGTTGGCGCAGTTGCTTGAGGGTGGTGTCGCTGGCCCCGGCGAAATCGCTGATCACGCAGACCAGATGATCATGCCGGGCCAGTTGCAGGCAACGTTGCAGGGCGTTGTCCAGGCTCTGCCGCGAATCGCCGGCGGGGACGTCGGCGGCCAGGCCGTGGTTGAAGCGCGTCGCCGTGGCGCAGATCGCCTGGAGCCGGGCCCGGCTGCGCAAGGGCGACAGGCACTGGCATTCATGGTCGTCGAAGACCACCGCGCCGACACGGTCGCCGGCCTTCAGTCCGATCCAGGCGCAGAGCGCAGCCAGTTCGGCGGCAATCGCGGATTTGAAGCTGACCCGGGAGCCGAAGAACATCGACATGCGCTGGTCCAGCACCAGCAGCAGGGGGCGGTCGCGCTCCTCGGTCCAGGTGCGCACGATGGGCGTGCCGCTGCGCAGGCTGGCCTTGCAATCGAGATGGCGCAGATCGTCGCCGGGCTGGTAGCGGCGCAGTTCGTCGAAGTCCAGGCCGCGGCCGCGCAGGCGCGAAGCGTGGTTGCCCGAAAGCAGGCTGGCACGGGGCTGGCGGGCAATGAAACTAAGGCCGCGGGCCGCGAACTCCAGCGCCATCAGTTGGGCGAGGGAGACATAAACCTGTCCGTCGGCGGACTGTTGCGGGGCATCCATCGCTCGCTCCTCATGCCGCAATGGCGACCTTGGTCAGCAGGCGTTCGAGCACTGCCTCGGCGTCGACCCCGTCGGCCACGGCGTCGTAGCTCAGTTGCAGGCGATGGCGCAAAACCGGGGCGAGCACGGCGCGCACATGCTCGGGGGTGACGAAATCCTCGCCCCGCAACCAGGCTTCGGCGCGGGCGCAGCGGTCCAGGGCGATGCCGCCGCGGGGGCTGCTGCCCAGTTGCAGCCAGCGGGCCAGGTCGCTGTCGTAGCGCTCGGGATGGCGGGTGGCGTCGAGCAGGTCGACCAGGTAACGGTCGATGGCCGGCGCCACCTGGATCGCGGCGATTTCGCGGCGGGCCTGGAAGAGCGTGTCCTGGGGCAGGGCGAAACCATCGCCGGCGCTGGCGCCGGTGGGCACGTTTTCCTCTTCGCGCAGCATCTTCAGGACCTGGCTTTCGCTGTCCGGAGCCGGGTAGTCGAGCAGGACCTTGAGCAGGAAACGGTCCATCTGCGCTTCCGGCAGCGGGTAGGTGCCTTCCTGTTCGATGGGGTTCTGGGTGGCGATCACCATGAACAGTTCAGGCAATGCGTGGCTGGTACCGGCCACGGTGATCTGGCGCTCCTCCATGGCTTCGAGCAGGGCGGCCTGGACCTTGGCCGGGGCGCGGTTGATCTCGTCGGCCAGGATCAGGTTGCCGAACAGCGGACCGGGCTGGAAGCGGATCTGGTTCTGGCCGCCGGTTTGCTGCAGGACCTCGGCACCGGTGATGTCCGAGGGCAGCAGGTCGGGGGTGAACTGGATGCGGCTCATGCGTGCGTCCAGGTGCCGGGCCAGGGCCTTGACCGTGCGGGTCTTGGCCAGCCCGGGGAGGCTTTCGAGCAGGACATGCCCGTTGGCCAACAGGCCGATCAGGACCTGGCGGATCACCGCATCCTGGCCGAGGACCGAGCGGGCGATGGCGGCGTGCAGGGCCTTGATGTCGGTGAGGGCGGTCATGGAATCATCCTTGGGTTCGGCGCAGCTCCTACAGGATCGTTGTGGTTCACCATGGCGAAGCCACCACCACGAAACTGATGCTGTTGCCCACGTATTGCGGCCGGTACCAGGTAGCGCCGCAATGTTGGTAGGCCACGCCATTGGCGACCACCGAGACGCAGTCCGGCGGGATCGCGTCGACCTGGGTGCCGATGGCGATGGCCGCCGCGGTGGTGGCGCCTACCACGGCAGCCGCCGCCCAGGGGTTGTACCAATCGTCATGATGTGGCGGAGGTGGCGGTGGCGGCGGCGGTGGAGGTGGCATCGGACCGGGGCCCGGCCCAGGATGCGGCCCGGGCCCGGGATGTGGACCCGGGCCGGGCTGCGGATGTGGTCCAGGGCCCGGCATCGGATACGGCGCCGGTTGCGGCCGCGGCATGGGCTGTGGCTGCGGGTGGTAGGCGGGCCGATAGCCAGGCTGCAACGCCGGTCTCTGGAAACCACCCCCGCCCATATGATGCGGCACCACGAAACTGCGCCCGCCGCCACCGCCGCGCAATTGCCATGCCTCGGCAACCGCCGGCAGCGCCAGGCAGGCGGCGAGGCCCAGGCTGAAGAGCGCCCTGGTCCGGCTCATGGTCGTTCTCCTGCGCGCAATTGCACCAGCGGCACCGGCAGCGCCTTGGCTGGCGGGGTAAAGGCAAACGCGTCCGGGCTGATCGGCGAGCTCAGGTCCCAGGCAAAGCTGACGCTGTGCCGGGGCCGCTCGGCGTCGTCGCGGCGGGTGATCACCAGGCGGCAGGGCAGCGGCTGCGGACCTTCGCGCAGCCACAGTTGCCAGTCGATCTCGGGCTGGCGGTAGGCGTAATGCACGCAGCGCAGGCCATCGATGCTGTCCTTGCCGATGGTGTAGGCCTGGCTGATGCCCACCTCGTCGGCGGTGCCGGGGCTCCAGCGGAACAGGTCGGCCAATGGCAGCTCGATGCCGTAGCGGTCGTCCAGCAGGTCCAGGAGCTTGTCGATGCTCTCGGGCGCAGGCTCCCGGGTGTAGTAGTTCAGGCGCTGGTCGTAGAGGGTGAAGTGCTTGCCGTCATAAAAGAAGCGGCGGCTGGCTCCGGCCTGGTCGACATTGACGTAGAGCTTGTCGGGCCGCACCGCGAGTACCTGGGTATGGTGCTGGAAGGCGATGGTCTGGCCGCTGTCCAGTTGCTGGTCGGTTTCGCTGCGGGTGCTCAGGCTGAAGCGGTCCAGGCCCTGCAGGTAGCTGCCCATCGAGGACAGCGCGGCGAGGGCGGCGGGGTCGCGCTCGTTCTTGTCGGCGGCCTGGGCGCAGCCGCAGGCCAGGAGCAGGGCAAGGGCGATATGACGCGGTTTCATGCCGTGCCTCCTTACCAGACGTACTGCAGGCGCAGGGTCCAGGTGTTCACGTCCGGCGAGCCGGTGCGTTCCGAGACCGTATCGGTGTAGGCCACCAGCCCGCCGAACTGCGGCGAAAGCATGAAGCCCAGGCTGGCACCGAGCAGGGTGTTGGATTGCTTGTTGTCCTGGTCCACGCCGTCTACGCGGGTTTCGCCGCCGGTGCTGTAGGTCGCGTCGAACGACACCCACAATGCGCGGTTGACGCTGTAGCTGTAGTGCCCTTCCACGGCGTACAGCGGCTTCTGCTCCAGCTTGCTGTCACCGAGGTAGTCGTCGTTGTCGCCGTACAGCGAGACGTAGCCGTTGATTTCCAGCCAGGTCGGGCCGATAGGGTGGCCGAAGGCGATCTCCGGCTTCACCACCCAGCGATTGGCGCCGATATTGATCACCCGGTCCTTGTCGTAATCGCCGTTGGGCAGCGTCACCCACAGCGCGCCGCTCATGAAGGTTTCCGGGGTCCACTTGGCGAACTCCTCGGCGGTCAGGGCCGGGCCGCCGAAGAAATTGTGGGCGAAGACGACCTGGGTATCGCCCATGCCGCCGTTGTGCTTGGTGCCATCGAAGAAGCGCGCATCATCGAACGACGCCGAGACATCGGCGTAGGGCTGGATCAACTGGATGGCGCTGTTGCGCCCGTCGATGGCGAAGCTGCGGGCGTAGCGGAACAGGTAGAGGTCGGCATTGAGCGATAGCCCGTCGATGGGCAGGGTGGTGTCGATGGGGGTGTTGGTGTCGATCCGGTTGTAGTAGCCGAACACCATGTTCAGGTCGATCGGGGTGTTCTGCCAGTCGCGGGCATTATCGGCCAGGGCCGGGCTGGCAATGCCCAGCATTAGGGACATGGACAGGAAAATACGACGAATCCCCATACGACATTCCTTGCAATTCAAGTAACGGACGAGTGCATCCCGCGCTATTCGGATAACGCTGTTGTTCAACGAGCGAAACTACTGGTACTTGATGACCACGGCCTTGAGCTTGCGCCCCTCGACATCGCGGATATCGCGGTTCCATAACGGACCTTCGACATAGGTGGCGACGGGCTGGATGCGGTCGTAGACCACGACGGCGGCATCCCCGCCAATGCTGGCGGCCTGTTCGCGCAACTTCTGCTCGACTTCGCTGATGGCCGGCGGCGGTTCGATACTGGCATCGATCAGGACTTCGCCGAGGCGTACATGAGGGCGGGTCGGTTCCGTGCGCAGCACCGCCACCTGGGCGGCAGACGTAGGCGCAGCGTGGGGTGCGCCGACATACTCGGTGGTGCGGGCGTCGATGCTGCTGCATCCGACCAGCAGCAACCCCATGGCGACGAGGCCGGCGGGGAGGCAACGCCCGAGGACTGTCTTCATCGTCGACTCCTTTCAAAGAACGCGTGTTACAAGACTGCTGAGACGTTAGTAGAGAGTTCGGATTAATACCAAGGCAGGGTTATTAGAAATCGCTATAAGTAGTCGTCCAGATAAAACCAGTGACCTTCTGGAAGTTAGGCGCTAGTTGATTTATCGAAAAGGGCAACTGCGAAACTGTGTGCTGAATCATTTCCCGACTGTTGAACCTGATACGTTTGCCAACCGGTCCTTTGTCATTACCGGAAATAGATTTTCATCCTGCTTTCGGGAAACCCCCGGGTAGCATGCCTCTCTTAACAGTCAATGGATTTTTCCTACATTGATTCTCCGAGGAGCATTGCAATGAATACCCGAGGTTTGCTCGATCAACTGCTCAGGTCCGGGCAGGACCTGCTGCAAAAACAGACCGGCGCGCCCGGCGCATCGAAAAGCGGCGGCGGGCTGGGCAGCCTGCTTTCCGGCATGGGCGGCGGCGCGGCGGCGGCCGGGGCGCTGGGTGTGCTGATGGGCAGCAAGAAAGCCCGCAAATACGGCGGCAAGGCCCTGGCCTACGGTGGCCTGGCGGCGCTTGGCGTGCTGGCCTACAAGGCCTATGGCAACTGGCAGGCGCAGCAGGCGGCAGCGCCCAAGGGCGAGCCGCAGACCGTCGACCGGCTGCCCCCGGCCCAGGTGGAGCAGCATAGCCAGGCGATCCTCAAGGCGCTGGTCGCCGCCGCCAGGGCCGACGGCCATGTGGATGAACGCGAGCGGGAACTGATCGAGGGCGAGTTCGTCAGGCTGTCCGGCGATGACCGCGATCTGCAGCACTGGCTGCACGCCGAGCTGGGCAAGCCGCTGGACCCGGCCGAGGTCGCGCGTGCTGCCACCACCCCGGAAATGGCTGCGGAAATGTACCTGGCCAGCGTGATGCTGGTGGACGAGGAGCATTTCATGGAGCGCGCCTACCTCGACGAACTGGCCAAGCAGTTGCGCCTCGATCCGGCGCTGAAAGCCGAGCTGGAACGTCAGGTTCGTGCGACCTGAGTCAACAAACCGGGCAAATGGCCACGGCGCGTCGCCATTTTGCCCAATCAACCCTGTAGGATCAGTCCTATCGATACGTAGGCCCTAGGCTATAATCAGCCCATTTTTCCTGCCGCGTACAACGCTCGAGGGCTGATTGTGAAGAACTGGACATTGCGCCAACGGATCCTGGCAAGTTTCGCCGTGATCATCGCCATCATGTCGTTGATGGTGGTCGCCGCCTATTCGCGGTTGATCACCATCGAGGAAAGCGAGCAGGCAGTCCGTGCCGACAGCATGCCCGGCGTCTACTACAGCTCGATGATCCGCAGCGCCTGGGTTGACAGTTTCATCCTGACCCAGCGCCTGGTCGGCCTCAACGACCGGCGCGCGCTGACCGATGCCGACATGGCCTTGTACAGGAGCTACGACGAGCACCTGCAGCAGCAGATGGGCAACTACCGCAAGACCATGAACGACTCGGAAGACCAGGCCAACTTCGCCCAGTTCGAAGGCATGGTCGCCGAGTACAAGCAGTACCTCACCACCGTGCTCAACGCCTACGGCAAGCAGGACTACGCCGAAGCCCAGCGCGTGCTCCTGGAAGACCTGATGCCGACCTGGGCCGCCGGGCGCAAGAGCGTCAACAACCTGATCGACTGGAACCGTCGCTATGCCGACCAGGCCACCGACAGCATCGTTTCGGCAGTGAGTACCGCCAAGCTGAGCATGGTGGTGTCGCTGATCCTGGCGGTGATCGCCGCCGGCGTTTGCGGCCTGTTGCTGATGCGGGTCATTACCGAGCCCATGCAGCGAATCGTGCGCTCCCTGGAAACCCTGCGCGGCGGCGACCTCAGCGTACGCATGAACCTGGAGCGCAACGACGAGTTCGGCGCGGTGGAAACCGGGTTCAACGAAATGGTCAGCGAACTCACCGGCCTGGTCTCCCAGGCCCAGCGGTCCTCGGTGCAGGTGACCACGTCGGTGACCGAGATCGCCGCCACTTCCAAGCAGCAGCAGGCCACGGCCACCGAAACCGCGGCCACCACCACCGAGATCGGCGCCACCTCGCGGGAAATCGCCGCCACCTCCCGCGACCTGGTGCGCACCATGACCGAAGTGACCACCGCCGCCGACCAGGCCTCGGTGCTCGCCGGCTCCGGCCAGCAAGGGCTGGCGCGCATGGAGGAAACCATGCACCAGGTGATGGGCGCCGCCGACCTGGTGAACAACAAGCTGGCGATCCTCAACGAGAAGGCCGGCAACATCAACCAGGTGGTGGTGACCATCGTCAAGGTCGCCGACCAGACCAACCTGCTCTCGCTCAACGCGGCGATCGAGGCTGAAAAGGCTGGCGAGTACGGTCGCGGTTTTGCAGTGGTCGCCACCGAGGTGCGCCGCCTGGCCGACCAGACCGCCGTGGCCACCTACGACATCGAGCAGATGGTCCGCGAGATCCAGTCGGCGGTCTCCGCCGGGGTGATGGGCATGGACAAGTTCTCCGAGGAAGTGCGCCGCGGCATGTTCGAGGTCCAGCAGGTCGGCGAGCAGTTGAGCCAGATCATCCATCAGGTCCAGGCCCTGGCGCCGCGGGTGCTGATGGTCAACGAAGGCATGCAGGCCCAGGCCACGGGCGCCGAGCAGATCAACCACGCCCTGGCCCAGCTCAGCGATGCCAGCAGCCAGACCGTGGAGTCGTTGCGCCAGGCCAGTTTTGCCATCGACGAATTGAGCCAGGTCGCGGTCGGTCTGCGCGGCGGTGTCTCGCGGTTCAAAGTCTGACGTGACGATGACCGAGCCCACGCCCCGCCGCAGCCCGGACGCGGCTTGCCAGGAACGCCTGTTCCTGGTGTTCCGTATCGGCGCCGAGCGTTTTGCCCTGGACACCCGGGAAGTCGCCGAGGTGTTGCCGCGCCTGCCCTTGAAACCGCTGCCCCATGCCCCGGGCTATGTCGCCGGGGTTTTGGCCCACCGTGGCGTGCTGGTGCCGGTGATTGATGTCAGCGCCCTGACCTTCGGTACGCCAGCGCCGCAGCGCACCAGCACGCGCCTGGTGCTGGTGCATTACCGTTTCGATCCGGCGCGGCCGGACCTGCTGCTCGGGCTGATCCTCGAACAGGCCAGCGATACCCTGCGCTGCGATCCGGCACAGTTCCGCCCCTACGGCGTGGACAACCGCGAGGCGCCTTATCTCGGCCCGGTGCGCGAGGATGCCGATGGCCTGTTGCAATGGATCGGCGTGCAGGACCTGCTCGACGAGCAGGTGCGTTCGATGCTGTTCCCCGCCGACGGGGGCCCGGCATGACCATCGAGCGGCGTTTCTTCCGTTTTCTTCAGGAGCGCATCGGGCTGGATGTCAGCTCGGTCGGCGAGCAAATGGTCGAGCGCGCCCTACACCAGCGTTGCGCGGCGCTGGCGGCCAATGACCTGGACGATTACTGGGTGCAGTTGCAGCAGTCCCACGCCGAACAGCAAGCACTGATCGAGGCGGTGATCGTTCCCGAGACCTGGTTCTTCCGCTATCCGGAGTCCTTCGCTGCGCTTCTGGAACTGGCGCGCAAACGCCTGGCGGAACTGGGCGGTGCGCGGCCTCTGAAGATTCTCAGCCTGCCCTGTTCCACCGGCGAGGAGCCCTATTCCATTGCCATGGCCCTGCTTGATGGCGGTGTGCCGGCCCAGGCGTTCACGGTCGAGGCCATGGACATCAGCCCCAATTCCATTACCCGCGCCCAGCGCGCCCTGTATGGGCGCAACTCCTTCCGCGGGCCCGACCAGGCGTTTCGCGAGCGGCATTTCAGCGCAGGCGAGGAGGGCCATGAGCTCGACGCAAGGGTGCAGCGCCAGGTGCGTTTCGAAGTTGGCAATGTGCTGGACCCGGCCCTGCTGGTTCGCCAGGGCAGCTATGACTTCGTGTTCTGCCGCAACCTGCTGATCTATTTCGACCTGGCGACCCAGCAGCGCGTATTCGAGGTGCTGAAGAATCTGACCCATGCCGATGGCGTGCTGTTCATCGGCCCGGCCGAAGGCAGCCTGCTGGCGCGCCTGGGCATGCGCCCGGTGGGCATCGCCCAGTCGTTCGCCTATGTCCGCCAGGTCGCCGAAGCCATGCCGGCGCCGCGCCCGGCCGCGCAGGTAGCAGCGCCTCGGGCCGCGCCGCTGCGTCAGGCCGCAGTGGCCGCGCCGCCACCTGCGCGGCGCAGGATCCCCGCGCCGGCCCCTGGACCGGCGCAGCCCGCGCGCAACGAGCAGCCCGGCGAATTGCTGGCGCAGATCGCCGTCCTCGCCAATGCCGGCAACAGCGAGCAGGCCCGCGCCGCCTGCCAGCGTTACCTCAAGCAGTTCGAGCCTTCGGCCCAGGTGTTCTACTGGCTGGGGCTGCTCAGCGACACCGCCGGCGACAGCAGCGACGCCGTCAACCAGTACCGCAAGGCGCTGTATCTGGAACCGCAGCATCCCGAGGCCCTGGCCCACCTGGCGGCATTGCTCGCCTCGCGGGGCGATACGGCCGGTGCCCGGCGCTTGCAGGAGCGCGCCGCGCGGCGCGAGCGGGAGGCTGATCGATGAGCGAAGGAATCAACGTGCTGACCGGCGATGTGCAGCGCATCGACGACTGCTGGAACCGTATCGGTGTGCACGGCGACAAGAGCTGCCCGTTGCTCGAGGAGCATGTGCATTGTCGCAATTGCCCGGTGTATGCCGCTGCGGCCACGCGCCTGCTGGACCGTTATGCCCTGGCCCAGGACGCCCATGTCCGCGAAGTGGTCGAGGAACAGGCGGAGCAGGGGCCTTCGCTGCTGCTGTTCCGTCTCGGTGAGGAATGGCTGGCCCTGGCCACCCGCTGCCTGGCCGAAGTGGCGCCGGTGCAACCGGTGCACTCGCTGCCGCACCAGCGCTCGCGGATGCTGCTGGGGGTGGCCAATGTGCGCGGCGCACTGGTGCCTTGCCTGGCCCTCGGTGACCTGCTCGGGCTGGAGCTGACCGAAGCCCCGCCCGGTACCGGCCGGGTCATGCCGCGCATGCTGATCCTGGCTGCCAGGGGCGGCGCGGTGGTGCTGCCGGTGGACGAGGTGGACGGCATCCACGCCCTCGACCTGCGCCTGCGCGGCGAAACCGCCCACGAAAACCGTTTTACCCGGCACATCCTTCAATGGCGCGGGCGAAGCGTGCGAATCCTGGATGAAGACCAGTTGTTGTCTGCAGTCGAGCGGAGCCTTTCATGACCCCAGAGCAGATGCGCGATGCCTCGTTGCTGGAGCTGTTCAGCCTCGAAGCCGAAGCCCAGACCCAGGTGCTCAGCGCCGGGCTGCTGGCGCTCGAGCGCAATCCGGCCCAGGCCGACCAGCTCGAAGCGTGCATGCGTGCTGCGCACTCGCTCAAGGGCGCGGCACGGATCGTCGGCATCGATGCCGGGGTCAGCGTGGCCCATGTCATGGAAGATTGCCTGGTGGAAGCCCAGGAAGGACGCCTGCGCCTGCGTCCGGAACATATCGATGCGTTGCTGCAGGGCACCGATCTGCTGATGCGTATTGCCACGCCGGGGGATACGACGGTGGACGCGGCGGTGCAGGCGTACCTGGTGCAGGTGGCCGAGCTGTTGCAGCCCGGTGCTGCGCCGGCACCGGTGCCGGTTTCGCCACCGGTGCCCGAGCCGGAGCCGGAGCCCGTGGCAGCGGCTGCGCCCGAGGAGCCGCCAGCCGAGCCCGAACCGCGACCGGTGTCCAAGGGCAAGGCGGTCGAGGGTGGCGAACGGGTCCTGCGGGTCACGGCCGAGCGCCTCAACAGCCTGCTCGACCTGTCCAGCAAGGCCCTGGTGGAAACCCAGCGCTTCAAGCCGTTCCTGGCCACCCTGCAGCGCCTCAAGCGCGTGCAGGGCCAGAGCCTGCGCGCCCTCGACGAACTCAAGGCGCAGATCGAGGCCGGCGGGCAGGGTGAAGACATTCACCAGGCCCTGGCCCTGACCCAACAGTTGCTGGGCGAAGCACAACAGATGCTGCAGCAGCAGGTGGTCGATCTCGACGAGCTGGGCTGGCAGGCCGGGCAGCGCGCGCAGAACCTCTACGACATGGCCCTGGCCTGTCGCATGCGCCCGTTCGCCGACGTGCTGGCCGGACAGAGCCGCATGGTCCGCGACCTGGGACGTTCCCTCGGCAAGCAGGTGCGCCTGGAAGTCGAAGGCGAGAAGACCCAGGTGGACCGCGACGTGCTGGAAAAACTCGAAGCGCCGCTGACCCATCTGCTGCGCAATGCCGTCGATCACGGCATCGAACTGCCGGAGCAGCGCCTGGCCGCGGGCAAGCCGGCGGAAGGTACCATCCGCTTGCGCGCTTCCCACCAGGCCGGATTGCTGATGCTCGAATTGAGCGACGATGGCGGCGGCGTTGATCTGCAGCGCCTGCGTCGCAGCATCGTAGAGCGCAATCTGTCACCGGCCGAGACCGTGGCGCAGATGAGCGAGGCGGAGCTGCTGACCTTCCTCTTCCTGCCCGGCTTCAGCCTGCGCGACAAGGTTACCGAGGTGTCCGGGCGCGGTGTCGGCCTGGACGCGGTGCAGCACATGGTCCGCCAGTTGCGCGGCCAGGTCGGGATGACCCAGGGCGACGGCAGCGGCAGTCGCTTCCATCTGGAAGTCCCGCTGACCCTGTCGGTGGTGCGCAGCCTGGTGGTGCAGGTGAGCGGCGAAGCCTACGCCTTCCCCCTGGCTCATATCGAACGCACCCTGGAACTGTCCGCCGAGGCGATCGTGCAGATCGAGGGGCGCCAGCAGTTCTGGCACGAAGGCCGGGCCGTGGGCCTGGTGTCGGCCAGCCAGTTGCTCAATCGGCCGGTCGGCCAGAACAGCGAGCAGAGCATCAAGGTGGTGGTGATCCGCGAGCGCGAGACGCTGTACGGCGTGGCCGTCGACCGCCTGGTCGGCGAGCGCGTGCTGGTGGTCATGCCGCTGGATTCGCGCCTGGGCAAGGTCCAGGACATTTCTGCCGGGGCCTTGCTGGACGACGGTTCGGTGGTGTTGATCGTCGATGTCGAGGACCTGCTGCGTTCGGTGGAAAAACTGCTCGGTACCGGCCGCCTGGAGCGTATCGAGCGCCGCGGCAGTGCCCGTGAAGCGGCGCGCAAGCGCGTGCTGGTGGTAGACGACTCGCTCACCGTGCGCGAGCTGCAACGCAAGCTGCTAAGCAACCGCGGCTACCAGGTGGCGGTGGCGGTGGACGGCATGGACGGCTGGAACGCCCTGCGCAGCGAGGATTTCGACCTGCTCATTACCGATATCGACATGCCGCGCATGGACGGTATCGAGCTGGTGACGCTGGTGCGCCGCGACAGCCGCCTGCAATCGCTGCCGGTCATGGTGGTGTCCTACAAGGACCGGGAAGAAGACCGACGGCGCGGGCTGGATGCCGGGGCTGACTATTATTTGGCCAAGGCGAGTTTCCATGACGACGCCTTGCTGGATGCCGTAGTCGAGCTGATCGGGAGTGCCCAGGGATGAAGATCGCCATCGTCAATGATATGCCCCTTGCCGTCGAGGCCCTGCGCCGGGCGCTGGCCTTCGAGCCGGCGCACGAGGTGATCTGGGTCGCCAGCAATGGCGTGGAGGCGGTGCAGCGCTGCGCCGAGCAGACCCCGGACCTGCTGCTGATGGACCTGATCATGCCGCTGATGGACGGTGTGGAGGCGACCCGGCGGATCATGGCCGAGTCGCCGTGCGCCATCGTTATCGTCACCGTCGATCGGCAACAGAACGTGCACCGGGTATTCGAGGCCATGGGGCATGGCGCCCTGGACGTGGTCGATACGCCGGCGCTGGGCAGCGGCGATCCGAAGGAAGCCGCGGCCCCCTTGTTGCGCAAGATCCTCAATATCTCCTGGCTCATCGGCCAGCAGCGCGGCAGCAGCGTACGCCCGGTGGCGGCCCCGGTGCGCCAGGCGGTGCAACGCCAGGGCCTGGTTGCCATCGGTTCGTCCGCAGGCGGGCCGGCCGCGCTGGAAGTGCTGCTCAAGGGCTTGCCCAAGGCTTTTCCGGCTTCGATCGTGCTGGTCCAGCATGTCGACCAGGTGTTCGCCGGCGGCATGGCCGAGTGGCTGGCCAGCAGTTCCGAGCAGAAGGTGCGCCTGGCCCGCGAGGGCGAACCGCCGCAACCCGGGCACGTGCTGCTGGCCGGGACCAACCATCATATCCGCCTGCTCAGGGATGGCACCCTGGCCTATACGGCCGAGCCGGTGAACGAGATCTACCGCCCCTCGATCGACGTGTTCTTCGAGAGCGTGGCGCGGTTCTGGCGTGGCGATGCGGTGGGCGTGCTGCTCACCGGCATGGGCCGCGATGGTGCGCAGGGGCTCAAGCTCATGCGCGAGCAGGGCTTCCTGACCATCGCCCAGGACCAGCAGAGCAGTGCGGTGTACGGCATGCCCAAGGCCGCCGTCGCCATCGACGCGGCCGTGGAAGTGCGTCCGCTGGAGCGGATAGCCCCACGACTAATGGAAATTTTCCCGAAATGACGATATGTATTGAGTCACGCCGGCGGCGCCGGCAGTGCCCAGGTGACAGCGCATGAATGATCTACCGATCGACGGCTTTTCAACCTCTGACGAGAATTCGGCGATGGTGCTGCTGGTCGATGACCAGGCGATGATCGGCGAAGCCGTGCGCCGGGGCCTGGCCCAGGAAGACAACATCGACTTCCACTTCTGCGCCGATCCGCACGAGGCCGTGGCCCAGGCGGTGCGGATCAAGCCGACGGTGATCCTCCAGGACCTGATCATGCCGGGCCTCGACGGCCTGACCCTGGTGCGCGAGTACCGCGCCAACCCGGCGACCCAGGACATCCCCATCATCGTCCTCTCGACCAAGGAAGACCCGCTGGTGAAAAGCGCGGCCTTCGCCGCCGGGGCCAACGACTATCTGGTCAAGCTGCCCGACAACATAGAGCTGGTGGCGCGGATCCGCTATCACTCGCGGTCCTACATGACCCTGTTGCAGCGCGACGAGGCCTATCGTGCGCTGCGGGTCAGCCAGCAGCAGTTGCTCGATACCAACCTGGTGCTGCAGCGGCTGATGAACTCCGATGGCCTGACCGGGTTGTCCAACCGTCGCCACTTCGACGAGTACCTGGAGCTGGAATGGCGCCGGGCCATGCGCGAGCAGTCGCAGTTGTCGCTGCTGATGGTGGACGTGGATTACTTCAAGTCTTTCAACGACACCTTCGGCCACCTGGCCGGCGACGAGGCGTTGCGCCAGGTGGCCGAGGCCATTCGCTCGTGCTGCGCACGGCCAAGCGATCTGCCGGCGCGCTATGGCGGCGAAGAGTTCGCCCTGGTGCTACCCAATACCTCGCCGGGTGGCGCCCGCCTGCTGGCCGAGAAACTGCGCCAGACCGTGGAGGCCGCGCGTATCGCCCATATCATGCCGGAGCAGGACTCGGTGCTCAGCGTCAGCATCGGCCTGGCCACCCAGACCCCCGGGATCGGCAGCCACTGCCGGCAACTGATCTCGGCGGCGGACAATGCCCTGTACCAGGCCAAGAACGGCGGCCGCAACCGTGTAGCCGTGGCTTGAGGGCCCCATCGCTGGCAAGCCAGCTCCCACAGGTGCATGCAGTCCCTGTGGGAGCTGGCTTGCCAGCGATGAGGCCAGCAAAAGCACCGCCATTTTCCGATATTCCCCTGTAAATCAGCCTGCCGCCCGTAGCTTCCAGCTTGTCCCCCGCCACCCCCCCTGCGCTATACTCCCCGGCTTTTCACCGAATTACGCACGAGAGCAGCCCGCCCATGGAAATCAATCCGATCCTGAATACCATCAAGGACCTCACCGAGCGTTCCGAGTCCATTCGGGGGTATCTTTGACTACGATCACAAGCATGACCGCCTGATCGAAGTCAACCGCGAGCTCGAAGACCCGAACGTCTGGAACAAGCCTGAATACGCCCAGGGCCTTGGCCGCGAGCGCGCCATGCTGGCGCAGGTGGTGGACACCCTGGACAAGCTCTCCGGCGGCCTCGCCGACTGCAAGGACCTGCTCGACATGGCCGTCGAGGAGAACGACGAGAGCGCCGTCGAAGACGTCGTGGCCGAGTTGCAGCAACTCGAGGAACACCTGGCCAAGCTGGAATTCCGGCGCATGTTCAGCGGCGAGATGGACATGAACAACGCCTACCTGGACATCCAGGCCGGCTCCGGCGGTACCGAAGCGCAGGACTGGGCCAACATCCTGCTGCGCATGTACCTGCGCTGGGCCGACAAGCGCGGCTTCGACGCGACCATCATCGAACTGTCCGAAGGCGAGGTCGCCGGCATCAAGGGCGCGACCGTGCATATCAAGGGCGAGTACGCCTTCGGCTGGCTGCGTACCGAGATCGGCGTGCACCGCCTGGTGCGCAAGAGCCCGTTCGACTCCGGCGCCCGTCGCCACACTTCGTTCTCGGCGGTATTCGTCTCGCCCGAGATCGACGACAAGGTCGAGATCGAGATCAACCCGTCCGACCTGCGCATCGACACCTACCGCTCCTCCGGCGCCGGCGGCCAGCACGTCAACACCACCGACTCGGCGGTGCGTATCACCCACGTGCCGACCAACACCGTGGTGGCCTGCCAGAACGAACGCTCCCAGCACGCCAACAAGGACACCGCCATGAAGATGCTGCGGGCCAAGTTGTACGAGCTGGAGATGCAGAAGCGCAATGCCGCCTCCCAGGCCCTGGAAGACAGCAAGTCGGACATCGGCTGGGGGCACCAGATCCGCTCCTACGTGCTGGACGACTCGCGTATCAAGGACCTGCGTACCGGCGTCGAGCGCAGCGACTGCCAGAAGGTCCTGGACGGCGACCTCGACCAGTACCTGGAAGCGAGCCTCAAGCAGGGGCTGTAAGCCGTACACCACTGCCGCGCCCCCAGGCCAAGCGCCTGGGGCGCGTGCCCTGCCCGGAACGGGCAACGAATACCTGATGGAAAGAATGACGACATGAGCGAACTCAAGACCGAATCGCAAGACCTGCAACAGGAAGAAAACGCCCTGATCGCCCTGCGCAAGGAAAAACTTGCCGCAGCGCGCGCCAAGGGCCAGGCCTTCCCCAACGACTTCCGCCGCGACAGCTACTGCAACGACCTGCAGAAGCAGTATGTCGACAAGACCAAGGAAGAGCTGGAAGCGGCTGCGATCCCGGTCAAGGTTGCCGGGCGCATCATGCTCAACCGCGGTTCGTTCATGGTGATCCAGGACATGACCGGGCGCATCCAGGTCTACGTCAACCGCAAGACCCTGCCCGAAGAAACCCTGGCCGAGGTGAAAACCTGGGACCTGGGTGACATCATCGCCGCCGAAGGCACCCTGGCCCGTTCCGGCAAGGGCGACCTGTACGTCGAGATGACCCGCGTGCGCCTGCTGACCAAGTCGCTGCGCCCGCTGCCGGACAAGCACCATGGCCTGACCGACACCGAGCAGCGCTATCGCCAGCGCTACGTCGACCTGATCGTCAACGAAGACACCCGTGAGACCTTCCGCGTGCGTTCCCTGGTGATCTCGCATATCCGCAGCTTCCTGGCCAAGCGCGACTTCCTCGAGGTCGAGACGCCGATGCTGCAGACCATTCCGGGCGGCGCCGCGGCCAAGCCGTTCGAAACCCACCACAACGCCCTGGACATGCCGATGTTCCTGCGCATCGCGCCGGAGCTGTACCTCAAGCGCCTGGTGGTCGGTGGCTTCGAGAAGGTCTTCGAGATCAACCGCAACTTCCGCAACGAAGGCGTCTCGACCCGGCACAACCCCGAGTTCACCATGCTGGAGTTCTACCAGGCCTACGCCGACTACACCGACAACATGGACCTCACCGAGGAACTGTTCCGCGAGCTGGCGCAACTGGTGCTCGGCACTACCGACGTGCCGTACGGCGACAAGGTATTCCACTTCGGCGAACCCTTCGCGCGGATGTCGGTATTCGACTCGATCCTCAAGTACAACCCGGAACTGACCGAGGCTGACCTGCTGGATGTCGACAAGGCTCGCGAAATCGCCAGGAAGGCCGGCGCCAAGGTGCTCGGTCACGAAGGCCTGGGCAAGCTGCAGGTGATGATTTTCGAGGAACTGGTGGAGAGCAAGCTGGAGCAGCCGCACTTCATCACCGAGTACCCGTTCGAAGTCTCGCCGCTGGCGCGCCGCAACGACGCCAACCCGAACGTTACCGACCGCTTCGAGCTGTTCATCGGTGGCCGCGAGATCGCCAACGCCTACTCCGAGCTCAACGATGCCGAAGACCAGGCCGAGCGTTTCCTCGCCCAGGTGGCCGAGAAGGACGCCGGTGATGACGAAGCCATGCACTACGACGCCGACTTCGTCCGCGCCCTGGAATACGGCATGCCGCCGACTGCCGGTGAAGGCATCGGTATCGACCGCCTGGTGATGCTGCTGACCAACTCGCCGTCGATCCGTGATGTGATCCTGTTCCCGCATATGCGTCCGCAGGCCTGATCTTCACCAGGCTTGAAGGCCCCCATCGCTGGCAAGCCACGCCGCACCTGTGGGAGCTGGCTTGCCAGCGATGAGGCCCTGAAGGACACTATGAATCAGCCGCCAAGAGCGGCTTTTTCATGCCCGAAAATCCCGATTTCGAGGTAACCGCCCGTGACTCCCTACCAGCCCCAACAAGGCGCCGCCGGCGTTGCCTCCGCCGTCGCCGAAAGCGTCCAGTACCAGGGCCGCAAGGCCAGCCGCCAGGGCAGCGAGCAGCGCCGTCAGCAGATCCTCGATGCGGCCATGCGCATCGTCGTCCGTGACGGCGTGCGTGGCGTGCGCCACCGTGCCGTGGCGGCAGAGGCGGGCGTGCCGCTGTCGGCCACCACCTACTACTTCGACGATATCCAGGACCTGCTCAGCGATACCTTCGCCCAGTACGTCGAACGCAGTGCCGCCTACATGGCCAAGCTGTGGGAAAGCACCGAGGTGGTCCTGCGCCAGTTGCTGGCCCAGGGTGATGGCAGCCCGGCTTCCCGCGCGCGGCTGGCTGACGAGGTGGCCAAGATGACCTGCGAGTATGTCCAGCGCCAATTGCACAATCGCCGCGACTTCCTCATGGCCGAGCAGGCCTTCCGCCAGGAAGCGCTGCTGAGCCCGCGCCTGGCCGAGCTGGTGAAGTCGCACGAGCAGATCCTCCTGCGTGGCGCTTGCCAGCTTTTGCAGGTGGTGGGCTCGCGCCAGCCGCAACAGGACGCCATTGTATTGACGGCAATCATCGAGCAGATGGAGTATCAGGGCCTGCTCGAAGCCGCAAAACCGCAGGCTGAAGGGCAGATGCTCGCTATTCTTGTCCGATACCTGCACCTGGTGCTGGCGGCGGAGTGAGCCGCGAGCGCCTTTCAAGGAGATTTCGATGAAAGCCTGGCGTGTGCTGCTGGCCCTGTCTTTCCTGCTGTTGAATGGCTGCCTGGTGACCTTTAACGAGCCGATCCCGGCCAACCAGGCGGCGCCCAGGGCGTTGCTCGGCAAGTGGTCGAGCAAGGACGCCTGGGGCGAGCCGCTGATCCTGCAGATCAGCCGGTCCGGCGGCAATGCCTACAAGGCCGTGGCCAGTGCCAAGGGCAAGCCGCGCGAGGAATACGCCTTCACTGTGTCCCGGCACGGCAACCGCTGGTACCTGTCGGCCGGGGTGCCGAAGAAGCTTGGCGGCAACTTCCTGATCGGCGGCTTCGAAGTGATCGATAACAACGAACTGGTGGTCTACAACCTCGACGTCGAGCAGGTCACCCAAGCCCTGGACAACAAGGAACTGAGCGGACGCAGCATCGAAGTCCCCGAGGACAACGGCCAGGGTGTGCTGATCGACAGCCCGGCCGAGCGGGTCCTGGCCTATCTGGACGATCCAGCCAACTCCGATCTGTTCGTGGAAGTGGCGCGCTTCCAGCGGGCGGGGAAGTAAGCCGAAACAAAAGGAACAGCGAGGCATGAGCGTGGACGAGTACCAGCAGACGATTCGCACCCTTTCCGACCGTATCGTCCAGGCGCAGACGCCGATACGCGTGCTGGATGCGGTGAAGTGGGACGACAGCATCCGCCAGGGCTTCTTCAAGGCCAAGGGCAAGGAGCCACCGGCGATCAGCCGCGAGTACTACCAGAACCGGCCGCTGTCCTTCGATTCCGCTGCGCTGAAGCTGGAATTCCAGAACATCGAGCGCGATATCACCCGTCAGCTCGGCCAGTTCAACCCGGTCGGGCAGATCATGCGGCGCATGTGCAAGGAGTACCGCATGGTGGTGCGCATGCTCGAGGCGCGTGGCACCGAGGATTTCGGCTTGATCTCCCAGGAGCTCTACGGCGCCGCGTCCGACGCGTTCCATGCGGGTGACCCGACTCTCGCCGATCTCGGCCTGATGCTCTCCGACTACCTGAACAACATCGACGGCCGTGGCGACCTCAAGGACGAGCCGAAGAACCTCACCGCCAAGGAAGCCGTGGAAATCCTCCAGCGCCGCCTGAATACCGTGTTCGGCGAGGCGGAGGGGACCATCCGGGTGTTCGAGTCCGACGGTATCGTCGCCGACGCGGCGGCGGGCGCCGACTACATCAAGATCCGCGCCGACGCCATGTTCAACAGCCGTGATGTGCGGGCGCTGGAGGTCCACGAAGGGCTGGTCCACGTCGGCACTACTCTCAACGGCCTCAACCAGCCGATCTGCACCTTTCTCGCCAAGGGCCCGCCGTCGTCCACCGTCACCCAGGAAGGCCTGGCGATCCTCATGGAAGTGATTGCCTTCGCCTCCTACCCGACCCGCCTGCGCAAGCTGACCAACCGCACCCGCGCCATCCATATGGTGGAGGAGGGCGCCGACTTCCTGCAGATCTACCAGTTCTTCCGCGACCAGGGCTTCGAAATGGCGGAGAGCTATGGCAATGCCAGCCGGGTGTTCCGGGGTTCGGTGCCGAACGGCCTGCCATTTACCAAGGACTTGTCCTACCTCAAGGGTTTCATCATGGTTTACAACTACATTCAGTTGGCCGTGAGGAAGGGCAAGCTCGAGCAGATCCCGCTGTTGTTCTGCGGCAAGACCACCCTGGAAGACATGCGCACCCTGCGCCAGCTGGTCGACGAAGGGCTGGTGGAACCGCCCAAGTACCTGCCGGAGCAGTTCCGCGACCTCAATGCCCTGTCGGCATGGATGTGCTTCTCCAACTTCCTCAATCACCTGAGCCTGGATCGCATTGAAGCCGACTATTCGAACATTCTCTGAGCGCTGGCGCGCGATAGTGCTCACGTGCCTTTTGCTGCCGGGGTTGTCCGGGTGCAGTTCGCTGCTGTTCTATCCCGAGCCCGGGCAGCCGTTCACGCCAGAAAAGGCCAGGATCGCCTGGCGCGACGTGACCCTCACCGCCGCCGATGGCACGCGCCTGCATGGCTGGTGGCTGCCGGCCAAGGAAGGCGTCGAGGTGAAGGGCACGGTGCTGCACCTGCACGGCAATGGCGGCAACCTGGCCTGGCACCTGGGGGCGAGCTACTGGCTGCCGGAACAGGGCTACCAGGTGCTGATGATCGATTACCGCGGCTATGGGCTGTCGGCAGGCAAGCCGACGCTGCCCGAGGTCTACCAGGACCTTGCCGCCGCCTTCGACTGGCTGGACAAGGCCCCGCAAGTCCAGGGCAAGCCGCGGGTGCTGCTTGGGCAAAGCCTGGGCGGGGCGATGGCCATTCACTACCTGGCGCAGCATCCCGAGCAGGCTGCGCGCTTCAAGGCGCTGGTATTCGACGGCGTCCCGGCCAGTTACCGCGATGTCGGACGTTTCGCCCTGGGGACCTCATGGCTGACCTGGCCGATGCAGGTGCCGTTGTCGTGGCTGGTGCCCGATGGAGACAGTGCGATCCGTTCCATCGCGCGCCTGGACAGCCCGCCCAAGCTGTTCTTCCACAGCATCGACGATGCGCTGGTGCCCCTGGACAACGGTATCCGCCTGTACCAGGCCGCGCCGCCGCCGCGGGTATTGCAATTGGTCCGCGGCGGGCACGTGCAGACCTTCGGCGACCCGACCTGGCGCCAGGTCATGCTGCGGTTCCTCGACGACCCCGAACATTTCAACGGCCTGCGCCGCCTGGCCGAAGTCCCCAACTACCCTGACGAGAAGTCGCAATGAGTGAAGAACGCAACGCCATCCCCCTGATCATCACCGGGGTCTGCAGCATCGTCGGCACGGTCTGCGCCCTGTGGTACTACGGCTACCTGCATTTCGCCAAGCCGGAGGACGCCTTGTTGCTGTCGGAGTTCACCATGCTCAAGACGGTGCCGGGCGAGGACTACAAGCTATCGATCAACCCGGCACCGCAGATGGCCCAGTGCATCGACGGCGTGCTGGTGCTGTTCGACATGCAGCAGAAGGGCTTGACCGGCGTGCTGGTGGACAGCAAGAAGCAGGCGGTGCGCTGCATGGGGCAGGAGACGCCGCAGGCGGTCCAGTAGGTTTGTTGTGTCTTCCCTGTCATATCGCTGGCAACGCCAGCTCCACAAGGGACGCGTGCACCGCAGACCCTGTGGGAGCTGGCGTTGCCCGCGATAGCGGTGGTGCAAGCGCTATCAGTGTGTGAACCGTGATAAGGCCGCGCCGTAAGCCTGGTTGTTCTCCCGCTTGCCCACCGCAATTACCAGCACCACCAATCGCTTATCGAAAACCTGATACACCAGCCGATAACCAGAACTGCGCAACTTGATCTTGTAGCAGTCCGGCATCCCTGAAAGCTTGTCGGCGTCCACCCTCGGTTCAGCCAGCCTGGATTTCAGCTTTTTGGCCAGTTGCAGGCGGATCGCTGCATCCAGCCTGTCGAACTCCTTTTTGGCCCTCAGATTGAATTCCAGCGCGTAGTCAGTTGCCGCTTCCTTTGGCGTCTGCGATGAGCTCATCGATATCTACCCTGACAGTGGGCTCGCCACGCCGCTGGCGTACAAGCTCTGCCAACTGGACATCGTCGATCAGATCCATCATCGCCTCATAGCGGTCCGGTGGAACTGCATAGAAGGCCGGTGCGTTTCTGTTGAGGATGACCACGGTTTCGCCTTTACCTTCGCGCAAAGTGCCCATTGGATCTTTTTTAAGGTCGGTGACCGATGCCGCTACATCGGCCAACACCGCGAATGTCATTGCCATGGCAACACTTCCTGTCGAGTTCTGCTGTCGGGAGAGAGCTCCGGGATCGGTAGTCCGGATCTGTATTTCAGACCCTGATCGAAGCCGATACTGCGTGGCCGGAATGGTAGCTCTTTAATAGGTGTCTTTAAAGGTGCTTTTATAGGTGCTTTTGCTTTTTGGTGGGTAAAAAAAATCCCGCCAACCGGCGGGATTTTTCGTCATAGCCAGCAGGTTACTGCGCGCTGCTCACGCTGCTGCGCGGTGCCACCGGCTGGTTGTCGTTGGAAATGGTCACTTCCACCCGACGGTTCTGCGCGCGACCGGAGTTGCTGGAGTTGTCCGCTACCGGATACTCCTTGCCATAACCCTGGGCGACGATACGGGCCGGGTCCACACCGGCACGGACCAGCGCCATGCGCACCGAGTTGGCGCGGCGCTCGGACAGGGACTGGTTGTAGCCGGCGCTGCCGACGCTGTCGGTGTAGCCCTCGACGATCACCTTGCGGTCCGGGTTTTCCTGGAGGAACTGGGCCAGCTTGGTGATGTTCGGGTAGGCGCTGCTCTTCAGCTCGGCCTTGTTGAAGTCGAACAGCACGTCACCGAAGGTCACCAGGGTGCCGCGCTCGGTCTGCTTGGCGTTGAGGCTTTCCTGGAGCTTCTTGATCTGCGCGTCGCGAGCGTCCAGGCGGGCCTGGGCGCGCTGGGCGGCGGCGTTTTTCAGCTCGGCTTCGGCGGTGCGCAGGGCGATGGTCTGCTTGGCCACCTCGACGCGCTGGTTGGTCAGGTAGGCCAACTGGTCGACCTTCTTGTCGTCTTCCTTGTCCATGTAGGCCTTGTCGGCCTTGTTCAGCCAGTCCTGGGCGTCCTTGGTCTCGAGGGCGGCTACCTTGCTCGCCTGAGGGTCGCTTTGCAGGGCGGAGAAGTTGGTCCGGGCCGACTCCAGGTTGGGGTTCGGCTGGTGGGCGCAGGCGACCAGGCCCATGCTCACGGCCAGGAGGGCGGGAATCATCACGTGGTTACGCATAGTGTTCGTCCTTTGATCGAATTTCGAATGCACGGAGCGCGGCGGCGCTTACTGCTGCGGCTGCAGCGGGTCAGCGGCACGCATGCCTTCCTCGCGTACGTCCTGGACGCCCTGGCGGGCATCCTGCACGGCTTTCTGGGCTTTCATGGCCTGGGCCTTGCGTTCGGCAACACGGGCATCCCATTCGGCCTGTTCGGCGAGAATCTTCGCTTCGTCATACTTCTTGTCGTGCATGGCGATTTCGGCTTGCTTGAACTTGTCCTGCGCGGCCTTCATCTCGACGGCGGCAAACTCGGTGCCACCGGCGCTCACCGCAGAGTTAACGGCCGACTGGGTCACGGCGTATTGCTCGGTGGGTGGCTTGCCAGCACAGCCGGCCAGAACCAGGCTGCTGCCCAGGGCCAGGGCGGCCAGCTTGATCCCGCGCAGTTGGAACGGGGATTTCTCGATGCGGGTCTTCATGGTGGTCAACTCCATTGGATCACTCCTGATGAACATCCGTAACAGTCCATCGACACACCTCTCCGGAGGGAACCGGGAGGAATTTTGCCGTAGTGGCTATTGGCTCGGAGTCGCCGGTTTTTTGAAAAGTTCACAAAAAGTGCCGCTTGATGGGCGAGTTTTTCTGACTGATCGGTCAGTGGGGAGGGGCGGGAACTTTTGCGGGGATGGAGTGGTATCCACCGACCCTTCCGCCGATGGAGATCCCTGTGGGAGCTGGCTTGCCAGCGATTTGGCCGGCTTGAGCAATGAGGTTGGCCGATCTGCCCTCGTCGCTGGCAAGCCAGCTCCCACAGGGGCTAATGTGTCAGTGATTTCAGTGGGTAGAACCTTCCTCGCCACTGCTCAACGCATGCAGATGCTGGCGCGAAAGCGCCAGGAAGCGCGGCGTCGGCCCGACATCCTCGTACAACGGATCACCTTCCTCATCGGTGGCGATCACCTGCTGCCCCTGAACGTACGGGAAACTCGCTTCCAGCTCTTCCAGTGCCGCACCCAGCAGTTCGCCGAGCAATTCTTCCGGGGTGCGCTTGGGGTACATCTCGGTCAGCGCCGCCAGGCGCGCCGAGGCCTCGACGTCCAGGTGCAGGACATGACCGGTCGGGCTCAGACGTCCTTTGGCGTGCTGTTCCCAGTACTGTGCAAGTTCGCGAATCTTCATGATGCCCTCCGTAAAACCATGGCGACTGGTTACAGCGTAGCCAGTTCGCCCGCGCCCGTGCCTTGAAAGCACGACCGGTAGTGGGGCACTCTGCAACGACGCAGTATTTCCAGGGTGGAGAAGGTTGATGACCGATATCGATGTGCGTTTGCGGGAAGATGTTCATCTGTTGGGCGAGCTGCTGGGCCATACGGTACGCGAGCAACATGGCGAGACGTTCCTGCAGAAGATCGAGGCGATCCGCCACAGCGCCAAGGCCGACCGTAGCGGCGGCGAAGAACAGCTCAGTTCGACCCTCGCCGACCTCGCCGACGATGAGCTGCTGCCGGTGGCCCGGGCCTTCAACCAGTTCCTCAACCTGGCCAATATCGCCGAGCAGTACCAGTTGATCCGCCGTCGCGACGCCGACCAGCCGGAGCCGTTCGAGGCCCGGGTGCTGCCCGAGCTGCTGGCCCGCCTCAAGGCCGCCGGCCATAGCGACGACGCCTTGGCCCGCCAGCTCGGCAAGCTGAACATCGAACTGGTGCTGACCGCCCACCCCACCGAGGTGGCGCGGCGCACGCTGATCCAGAAGTACGACGCCATCGCCGCGCAGCTTGCCGTCCAGGATCACCGCGACCTGACCCCCGCCGAACGCGAGCAGGTCCGCGAGCGCCTGCAACGGCTGATCGCCGAGGCCTGGCACACCGAGGAAATCCGCCGCACCCGACCGACTCCGGTGGACGAGGCCAAGTGGGGCTTCGCGGTGATCGAGCACTCACTCTGGCACGCCATTCCCAACCACATGCGCAAGGCCGACAAGGCCCTGCACGCCGCCACCGGCCTGCACCTGCCGCTGGAGGCTGCGCCGATCCGCTTCGCCTCGTGGATGGGCGGTGACCGTGACGGCAACCCCAATGTCACCGCAGCCGTCACCCGCGAAGTACTGTTGCTGGCGCGCTGGATGGCTGCCGACCTGTTCCTGCGCGACGTGCATTCCCTCGCCGCCGAGCTGTCCATGCAGCAGGCCAGCCCGGCCTTGCGCGCCAGGGTCGGTGATTGCGCCGAGCCCTATCGTGCGCTGCTCAAGCCGCTGCGCGAGCGGCTGCGGGAAACCCGAGCCTGGGCCCAGTCGGCCCTGACTACGGCACAGCCACCGGGCCCGCTGGTGTTGCAGGACAACCGCGAACTCTTCGAGCCCCTGCACCTGTGCTTCGAGTCCCTGCATGAATGCGGCATGGGGGTGATCGCCGACGGTCCGCTGCTGGATTGCCTGCGCCGCGCCGTGACGTTCGGCCTGTTCCTGGTGCGCCTCGATGTGCGCCAGGACTCCACCCGCCACGCCGCTGCCCTCAGCGAAATCACCGAATACCTTGGCCTGGGCAGCTATGCCGAGTGGAACGAGGAAGCGCGGATCGACTTCCTCCAGCGCGAGCTGGCCAGCCGCCGCCCGCTCTTGCCGGCGCATTACCAGCCCCAGGCCGACACTGCCGAAGTGCTTGCCACCTGCCGCGAGATCGCTGCGGCGCCCGCCGCGTCCCTCGGGTCCTATGTCATCTCCATGGCCGGGGCGGCGTCCGACGTGCTGGCGGTGCAACTGCTGCTCAAGGAGGCTGGCCTGCAACGGCCGATGCGCGTGGTGCCGCTGTTCGAGACCCTGGCCGACCTGGATAACGCCGGGCCGGTGATGCAGCGCCTGCTGTCCCTGCCGGGTTACCGCGCCGGGCTGCACGGCCCGCAGGAAGTGATGATCGGCTATTCTGACTCGGCCAAGGACGCCGGCACCACCGCTGCAGCCTGGGCGCAGTACCGCGCCCAGGAGACCCTGGTGCAGATCTGCCGGGAGCAGGAAGTCGAGCTGCTGCTGTTCCATGGCCGCGGCGGCACCGTCGGGCGCGGCGGCGCGCCGGCCCACGCGGCGATCCTGTCGCAGCCGCCGGGGTCGGTGGCCGGGCGTTTCCGCGCCACCGAGCAGGGCGAGATGATCCGGTTCAAGTTCGGGCTGGCCGATATCGCCGAGCAGAACCTCAATCTGTACCTGGCCGCCGTGCTGGAAGCCACCTTGCTGCCGCCGCCGCCCCCTCAGCCGGCCTGGCGCGAGGTGATGGACCAGTTGGCCGCCGACGGGGTGAAGACCTACCGCGGCGTGGTGCGGGAAAACCCTGATTTCGTCGAGTATTTCCGCCAGTCCACGCCGGAACAGGAGCTTGGCCGCCTGCCCTTGGGCAGCCGCCCGGCCAAGCGCCGCGCCGGTGGCATCGAGAGCCTGCGGGCCATCCCGTGGATCTTCGGCTGGACCCAGACCCGGCTGATGCTGCCAGCCTGGCTCGGCTGGGAAGCCGCGCTGAACAACGCCCTGGCTCGTGGCCAGGGGCCGCTGCTGGCGCAGATGCGCGAGCAGTGGCCGTTCTTCCGCACCCGCATCGACATGCTGGAGATGGTCCTGGCCAAGGCCGACGCGGAAATCGCCGCGTCCTACGACGAACGTCTGGTGCAACCGCACCTGCGACCTTTGGGTGAGCATTTGCGCGACCTATTGTCGCAGGCATGCCAGGTGGTGCTGGGCCTGACCGGGCAGCCGGTGCTACTGGCGCACAGCCCGGAGACCCTGGAGTTCATCCGCCTGCGCAATACCTACCTGGATCCGTTGCACTTGCTCCAGGCCGAGCTGCTGGCCCGCTCGCGAGAGCGCGAAGCCGCTCTGGACAGCCCGTTGGAGCAGGCCTTGCTGGTGACCGTGGCAGGCATCGCCGCAGGGTTGCGCAACACGGGTTGAGCGTCGGTTGAACGGCTGTCAGGCGTCGGAATGTGTTCCCAGGGTCGTAGGAATTGACCGTATAAAGGGCAGGTTGCGCCGGGCGCAACCTGTATACACCGTGGCGTCCTGTCGCAGGTTTTTCCGACTTTCGACCGCTTGTATGGTCCCCATGCGCTGTGTATCTTGGGCAGCCTTTTGACCGATTTATGGTCATCGCCCGATTTCCTGCGATTCGCCAACGCTCGCGAATCCATTGATTTGCTTATAAAAAATGAGGAGCACAAGATGCGCGTAATTCTGCTGGGAGCTCCCGGGGCCGGTAAAGGTACTCAGGCAAAGTTCATCACCGAAAAATTCGGTATTCCGCAGATCTCCACCGGCGACATGTTGCGTGCCGCGGTCAAGGCCGGCACTCCGCTGGGCCTGGAAGCCAAGGCCGTGATGGATGCCGGCAAGCTGGTTTCCGACGACCTGATCATCAACCTGGTCAAGGACCGTATCGCCCAGCCTGACTGCGCCAACGGTTTCCTGTTCGACGGTTTCCCGCGCACCATCCCTCAAGCCGAAGCCATGGTTGCCGCTGGCGTGTCCCTGGATGCGGTAGTCGAGATCGCTGTCGATGATGAAGAAATCGTCCAGCGCATCGCCGGCCGCCGCGTTCACCTGGACTCCGGTCGTGTCTACCACGTCGTGTACAACCCGCCGAAGGTGGAAGGCAAGGACGACGTCACCGGCGAGGACCTGATCCAGCGCCCGGACGACAACGAAGAAACCGTGCGTGGCCGCCTCAAGGTCTACCACGAGCAGACCAAGCCGCTGGTGGACTTCTACCAGAAGCTCGAAGCCGCCAATGGCAAGCCGAAGGTCAGCCACATTCCTGGCGTCGGTTCGGTCGAGGCGATCACCGCCAAGGTCCTGGCAGCCCTGAGCTGATCCCTTTCGTTGTATCGCCAACGCCCCGTCTGCGGGCCGTTGTCGTTTATACTGCCGCTCTTTTTTTCTCGCCTGGAACACCCCGATGACCACCTTGCTGGCCCTGGATACCGCCACTGAAGCCTGCTCCGTCGCCCTGCTGCACGAGGGCAAGATCACGAGCCATTACGAGGTGATTCCGCGCCTGCACGCGCAAAAGCTGTTGCCGATGATCCAGGCCCTGCTGGCCGATGCCGGTGTGGCGCTTTCGGCGGTGGATGCGATCGCCTTCGGCCGCGGCCCGGGAGCCTTCACCGGGGTGCGTATCGCCATCGGCGTGGTCCAGGGCCTGGCCTTCGCCCTGGAGCGCCCGGTGCTGCCGGTGTCCAACCTGGCGGTGCTGGCCCAGCGCGCCTTGCGCGAACACGGCGCCACCCGGGTCGCGGCGGCCATCGATGCGCGCATGGACGAGGTCTACTGGGGCTGCTATCAAGAAGTGAAGGGCGAAATGCAATTGCAGGGGAGCGAGGCCGTGCTGCCGCCCGGGCAGGTGGCGCTTCCCGACGGTAACGGGGATTCCTGGTTCGGTGCCGGTACCGGCTGGGGCTATGCCGAACGCCTGGCGGTCAAGGTCGCCGCGCAGGACCAGGCCATGCTGCCCCACGCGCTCGACCTGCTGACCCTGGCCGGATTCGCCTGGGCGCGCGGCGAGAGCGTCCCGGCCGAGCAGGCCCAGCCGGTGTACCTGCGTGACAAGGTCGCCACGCCCAAGAAAGCCTGACGACCTCCGGTCGGTTATCGCCAAAGGCGGTAAACCAATTTGTGTATATGTGGTCCAGTTATCAGTAGGGCATTTGCGCAAGGTGTCAGGTGCCGCTAAATTGCCATCATCGACCCCGAGTTCATTGCCATGCGTATCGACGGCTTTTCTTCATCGAGTTACCCGCTCAAGCGCCCTCAGCGCAAAGGGCCGGTGCGGGTGGAGGAATCGCAGGAAGACATCGCCGGCGAGTTCGAAGTCGAGGCGCAAGCCGCCGATAACCCTGGCAATTCGCAGCGGGCCCTCCCCAACCTGCCGGCCCGTCCGCAGGACATGATCTTCCCCCGCGCCCGCGACCGGCGCACCGCCGGCGCCCTGGCCAGCTACCTGACCACTGCCGGGTTCGTCGATTGGGAGATGGAAGTGCTGGGGCTGGATCTGTACATTTGAGCCAATGAGCTCAGCATCCTTACCTTATTTCCTCGGTTGTCCGTCCTGGAGTGAAAACGCCTGGCGTGACTATCTGTACCCCAGCGACGCGAAAAGCAGCGATTTTCTTGGCCTCTACTGCCAGGTGTTCAATGCCGTCGAGGGCAATACCACCTTTTATGCCCGGCCTGCGCCGGCCACCATCGAGCGCTGGGCCAAGGTCATGCCCGCGCACTTTCGCTTCACTGCCAAGTTTCCCGGTGATATCAGCCACAGCGGCGACTTGCATGCGCAACTGGAGGCAGCGCGCACCTTTGTGCAGTTGCTCGCACCCTTGGGCACACGGGTATCGCCGTACTGGTTGCAGTTGCCGGCGAGCTTCGGGCCGGCGCGCCTCGGCGAACTGATGCAGTTCATCGACGAGCTTGCCGTGCCGGTGGCCGTCGAGGTGCGCAACGATGCCTTCTTCGCCAAGGGCGAGGACGAGCGCCTGCTGAACCGGCTGCTCAACGAGCGTGGCATCGAGCGCATCTGTCTCGACCCGCGGGCATTGTTCAGTTGCACCTCCCGCGACCCGAGCGTGCTCCACGCCCAATCGAAAAAGCCACGGGTGCCGCCGCGCCCCGCTGCCTTCAGCCAGCAACCGCAGGTGCGTTTCATCGGCCATCCGGAACTGGCGGCGAACGAGCCGTTCCTGGTGCCGTGGCTGGACAAGGTCGCCGCCTGGATCGAGGAAGGGCGCAGCCCCTACGTTTTCCTGCATACCGCTGACAACCGCCTGGCCGCAGCCCTGGCCCGGCGTTTCCATCAAGGCTTGATGGAACGCCTGCCGGGGCTTGCGCCGTTGCATGAACCCGATCGGGGGCCGCAGGTCGAACAACTCGGACTGTTGTGATTTCCCGTCGTCTGCCTGGGAGTTCCACCATGGATGTGCAAACCCTGCGTGCCGAAGCCTTCAAGGCGCTGCACGAACGCCCCGGAACCTTCGTCATTCCCAATCCGTGGGATGCCGGTTCGGCCAAGCTGCTTGCCAGCCTCGGCTTCGAGGCCCTTGCTACCAGCAGTGCCGGCCTGGCTTTCGCCCTTGGGCGGCCGGATGCCGAAGGTGCGGTGAGTCGCGACGAGACCCTGGCCAATGCCCAGTCCATCGTCGATGCCACGGCCCTGCCGGTGGCGGCAGACCTGGAGAACGGCTACAGCGATGAGCCGGGCGGGTGTGCCGACACCATCCTGCAGGCAGCGAAGATGGGCCTGGTAGGCGGCTCCATCGAGGACGCCACCGGTCGCGAGGATGAGCCCATCTACAACTTCCATCGCGCCGTGGAGCGGGTCGAGGCCGCGGTTGCGGCCGCCCGCAGCCTGGACTTTCCCTTCATGCTCTGCGCCCGTGCGGAAAACCTGCTGCACGGGCGCAATGATCTCGACGACACCATCGCCCGCCTGCAGGCCTTCGCCGAGGCTGGGGCCGATGTGCTCTATGCGCCGGGATTGCGCACTGCCGAGGACATCCAGCGGGTGGTCAAGGCGGTGGCACCGAAACCGGTCAACGTGTTGATGGGGCTGGCAGGCGTGGACCTGGGTTTGGAGGACCTCAAGGCGCTGGGCGTGAAGCGCATCAGCGTGGGTTCGTCCCTGGCCCGGGTCGCCTACGGTGCATTCTTCGAAGCGGCGACGCGGATTCGCGGGGAAGGGCGCTTCGACCATGGCGACAAGGCCATGACCTTCGCCCAGCTCAACGACCTGTTCCGGCGCTGAGGTGATCATGCGCCATGGCGCACTGGTGCTGTTGGTGGTGCTGGCCGGCGTGGCGCTGTTCGGCTGGCGACAGGGTTGGCGCCTGCCCGGACAATGGAACCCCTGGGCGCCGCTGGATGTGCGCGAGCCGCCCAACCTCCTGACCTCATGGAAACTGGGCCGCCTGCGCGACGATCCGCAGTTGTGCGCCGAGGTGCTGGCCACGTCCGGCCTGCGTTACAGCCCGCAGGCGAATACCACTGGCGGCAATTGCCCCCTGACCAACGTGGTCCGCGTCCAGGGCGCAGAAGTGAAACTGAGCAGCAGCTTTCTTGCTACCTGCCCGGTAGCCGTAGCCTTCGCCCTGTTCGAGCGGCATGGCCTGCAACCGGCGGCGCAACGGGTTTTCGGGCAGCCGGTGACCCAGGTCGATCATCTGGGCAGCTATGCCTGTCGCAACGTCTACAACCGTGCCGAAGGCCGGCTCAGCCAGCACGCTACGGCCAATGCCCTGGATATTTCCGGGTTTCGCCTGAAGGACGGCCGGCGCATTGAGCTGCAAAAGGACTGGAGCGGCGACGGGCCCAAGGCCCGCTTTCTGCGCGAAGCGCGGGATGCTGCCTGCGAGAGTTTCAACACGGTACTCGGGCCGGACTACAACAGCGCCCATCACAACCACTTTCATCTGGATATGGGGCGTTGGCGGGTCTGCCGTTAGGCGGCGATGCGCACGTTGTTCAGCACGACGGGGCGAGCCCAGTGAATATCGAACTCCAGGTCGTGCTGCTGCTTGGCCAGGGTGGCCTCGTCGAAAGGCTCCGGCGCCGGGTCCAGCAGCTTGCGCTCCAGTTCGGCGATCGGCAGGTGCAGTGGATAAGGCGCCGGTGCCGGGCCCGGCTCGGGAAGCGGATGGCCCTGGCTCATGACCACCGGGCGCACCCAGTTGTTGCTGATGTCGAGTTGGCGCTGCTGCTCGATCAGTTCGGCAGCGCTGAAGGGCGGGGCGGGTTTGTCCAGCAGGTCCAGCTCGAATTCGGCAATCGGCAGGAACAGGGGCTCCGGCGGGGCGATCTCGGTATCGGTGACCTCGCACAGGCGCTGGCTGTGGATCTGCGCCAGGGTCTGGCTGCCGCTGATCGGTTCGCCGGTCTGCACGTCCACTTCTTCGACCGGCAGCGCCTCGCGCACCACGCCTTCTTCCTGCTGCGCAGCCAGGGCACGGGCGAAGAAGTCCGACCACAGGTGGCTGACGCCGCCCAGGGCCTGGGTGTTGTGGCGGCTGTAGTCACCGACGGGTGACAGGTAGCCTGAGGGAAGTTGAAGAATCTCTGACATGGTTGTCGAAGAGCTCTGGCAAAATGGCGCGTACTTTGTGTATCGGCCGCAGGCGCCGATCTTTAACTTTTTTTGGGCAGGAAGGTGAGCGTGGAGCAGCAGGTCGAAGGCGGGATCCGGGTCGAGGCACTGGACGCCGGGTATCAGGCGCAGGCCGAGCAATGGGCGGCGCGCCTGGGGCTGCCACTGGACGATGCCGAGGCGGCGTTCGCCGTGCAGGTGGGCGCGGACGGCCTGCAGATCCAGCAGCTCGGGCCGCAGGCACCGGGGCCGGTGCGGGTCGACTTTCTTGAGGGCGGCGCGGCCCATCGGCGCCTGTATGGCGGCGGTGCGGGGCAGATGATCGCCAAGGCGGTCGGTATCGCCCAGGGCGTACGCCCCCATGTGCTGGACGCCACGGCCGGGCTTGGCAAGGACGCCTTCGTGCTCGCCACGCTCGGCTGCCGGATGCAACTGATCGAGCGCCAGCCGCTGGTGGCGGCACTGCTCGAGGATGGTCTGGCGCGGGCTGCCGGGGATGCAGAGGTCGGCCCGATCGTGGCGCGCATGGAGCTGTTGCATGGCAACTCCATCGAGCGCATGCGCAACTGGCAAGGCGAGCCGCCACAGGTGATCTACCTCGACCCGATGTTCCCTCACCGCGACAAGAGCGCCTTGGTGAAAAAGGAAATGCGCGTGTTCCGGCCGCTGGTGGGGGACGACCTTGATGCCCCGGCCCTGCTCGAAGCCGCGCTGGCCCTGGCGACCCACCGGGTCGTGGTCAAGCGCCCGCGCAAAGCGCCGATCATCGAGGGCACGAAGCCGAGCCATAGCCTGGAGGGCAAATCCAGTCGCTATGACATCTATCCGAAAAAGGCGCTCAAGCCCTGATCTGACTTGATTTGGCAGACCCCACAAATCCCTGTGGGAGCTGGCTTGCCAGCGATTGGGCCCAACCTGACAACATCTTTGTCAGTGCCGGCCTCATCGCTGGCAAGCCAGCTCCCACAGGGGGTTGCGGTGCCTGGGCTAGACGCGATAAGCCCGCAGAAACAGCTCCACCACCTCCCGCACATGCGCCTCGGCCTCTTCAGCCTCCAGCGGCCCGGCACACCCGAGCAGCAGCCTGAAATTCGCCCCGCCCTTGAGCAGGCAGAAAAAATGCTCCGCCGCCGAAGCCGGATTGGCAATCCGCAGCATGCCGCGTTCGTCCGCCAGCCTCAGCAGTGCCTCGGTTTCGCGCAGCACCCGTGCCGGTCCCGCCTCGAAGAACATCTGCCCAAGCTTCGGATCCTGTGGTCCCTGAGTGATGATCAGGCGATGCAGCTTCACCGAATGATCGCTGTTGATCAGCACCTGGAACCCGCGGCCGATCTTCATCAGTACCTGCTCCAGCGGCACGCCTTCGGGCAGCTCGAAGATCAGCCCCGGCAACTGCGCCTGGCAGGTGGCGATGATGGCCTCGGCGAACAGGTTTTCCTTGTCATTGAAGTGGCTGTAGACCGTGAGTTTCGACACACCTGCCGCTGTCGCGACCGCATCCATGCTGGTGCTGGCATAACCATTGGCGAGGAACAGGTCCTTGGCGGCCTCGAGGATGGCCTGGCGCTTGGCCAGATCCTTGGGCCGTCCTGGGCCGCTGGATACGGTGGGATCTTGGGACATGGGTCACTTTTGCAGGGATTGAAGCGAGGAATAGTACAACGCGGGCGAGGCGGGGTCAGGTCAGGTTGTCGAAATGCTGCAATCGCGACGGCCATGAGGCTGTCGAACCGTCGCGATTGGCGGTTATACCACCACGTCCAGCGTTGCCGCCGAGACCTTCAGCAAGGCACGGGTGATCTGCATCTGCAGGATGGCCGCGTTGATCCGCTCCTGTTGGTCAGTGCAGGCATGTGCGGCGATTTCGTGGGCGATGTTCATGGCGCTGTCGATGTGCTGCTGCGCCAGATGGATGGATTTTTCGTGAGAGATCCCCGCGCGGATGCACAGGACGGGAGGTGGATCGGGGACGAGTTTTTTCATGGTGTATCTCTATGGCCGTTGATCGGGATTTGCCAAGTCCGCTGTCAAACGGAGGGTGGCAACTGTGCGCGGGTTGACAGACCAGGGGCCATAGAAAGCCTGGCGCACCCGAAGGTGCCCACACGCACAGCTGCCATAGCAACCTGGCTTTACGACCTCAGATGCCTGCCAAAGCGCAGTCTGGACTTCTGCCTGAGCGCGGCGGGATCAGATACGCCGAGTGGCGCTGATATAGACCTCATCATCGCGGCGGGCCCCCACGCAGAGGACCAGCACGATCTCGGTGCCATTGATCCTGTAGACGACCCTGACATCCCCGGTCCTGATACGTCGGTAACCGGTAAGCGCGCCACGCAGCGGTTTGCCGATCTTATCCGGCTCTCCCTCGGCAATGCGCTCGCGGATCACCACCAGTACCCTCTGGGCCTCGACCTTTCCCAACTGCTTGAGATCCCGCTCGACTTCAGGGTGAAACCGTACACGCCACTTCATGGGTCGCTGCCTATTTGAAGCGAGCCTCCATGTCCTCGAGGCTCACCGTTTTCTCTTCATCCAGGGTGGACAGGCGATCGATGGCGAGCCGCTCGGCGCGAAGGTCTTCGAGTTCGTCCTGAAGCGCTTGAAAGGACTTGACTCCAATCAATACCGCAGCGGGCTCGTTGTCCTTGAAAATCACCAAGTGGGAGTGCTTCCCGCTGGTAACCTCCTTCAGTTTGGCGCTGAAGCTTCGAACCATCGCGGTAGCAGACACCGCCTGCTCGGCCCGGTCAAGAAGTGCACTCATGTCATTTGCCTCAATATGTTTGCAGAGGATGGCCGCACTGAGCGCGACACACATGAGTTGGAGTATATGCAATGTAATGCGTAAAACAATGCGCATTTATTGATCTATCCAGACCAAAAAATCCACCTTCCCCGCCGCAACCCGCTGATTTAATATACCCGCCAGTATAAATATTCGAAGCGCCCCTCCTCGCGAAAGGTCATCACTCATGTTGCGTCATGCCTTGCCCCTCGCTCTGCCTGCCCTCCTGGCCGCGCTGTTGTCCGCTTGCGGGCAGGAAGCCGCGGCACCCACCGTTATCCGTCCCGCCATGGTGGTGCAGCCGCAGCCGGCTTCGGCCGCGGTGGACAGCTATCCCGGCGAGGTGCGCGCGCGCTTCGAGCCGGAGCTGGCGTTCCGGATCGGCGGCAAGGTGAGCAAGCGCCTGGTGGAGGAGGGGCAGCGGGTCAAGGCGGATCAGCCGCTGGCCGAACTGGATCCGCAGGACGTGCGCCTGCAACTGGAAGCGACCCGCGCCCAAGTCGCCGCGGCCGAGGCCAACCTGAACCTGGTGCAGGCCGAGCGCGATCGCTACAAGAGGCTGCTGGAGCGGCAGATGGTCAGCCAGTCGCAGTACGACAATGCGGAGAACCTCTATCGCGCCGGCCTAGCCCGGGTGAAGCAGATGCGCGCCGAGTTCGATGTGGCCGGCAACCAGGCCGGCTACTCGGTGCTGCGCGCGTCCCAGGACGGGGTCGTGTCCAAGCGCCAGGTGGAAGTCGGCCAGGTGGTGGCCGCCGGGCAGACCGCGTTCACCCTCGCCGCCGATGGCGAGCGCGAAGTGCTGATCAGCCTGCCGGAGCAGAACTTCGGCCGTTTCAGCGTGGGCCAGCCGGTGACCGTGGAATTGTGGTCGCAACCTGGGCAGCGCTTCGACGGCCGTATCCGCGAGCTGTCGCCGGCCGCCGATCCGCGTTCGCGCACCTTCGCCGCGCGCATCGCCTTCAATACCGGCAAGGTTCCCGCCGAGCTGGGTCAGAGCGCCCGGGTGTTCATCCAGCATACCGAGCAGATTCCGCTGGCGGTGCCGTTGTCGGCGCTGAGTGCGGAGAATGGCCAGACCTACGTCTGGCGTGTCGATGCCAACAGTACCTTGCAGCGCGTGCCAGTGCGGGTCGGCGCCTACGGCCAGGATAGCGTTCCGGTGCTCGAAGGCCTCAGCGCCAGCGACTGGGTGGTGGCTGCCGGCGGCCATGTGTTGCATGAGGGCGAGCGGATACGACCGGTGGACCGGTCCAATCGTACGGTGAATCTGGCGGCCAAGGAGTAAGTCCCGATGGGTTTCAACCTTTCCGCCTGGGCCCTGCGCAATCGGCAGATCGTACTGTTCCTGATGATTCTTCTCGCCCTCGTCGGGGCGCTGTCCTATACCAAGCTCGGACAGAGCGAGGACCCACCCTTCACGTTCAAGGCGATGGTCATCCGCACCCTGTGGCCTGGCGCCAGCGCCGAGGAGGTCTCGCGCCAGGTCACCGAACGCATCGAAAAGAAGCTGATGGAAACCGGCGAGTACGAAAAGATCGTGTCGTTCTCGCGGCCCGGCGAATCCCAGGTGACCTTCATGGCGCGGGATTCCATGCATTCGGCGGATATTCCCGAGCTCTGGTACCAGATCCGCAAGAAGGTCGCGGATATCCGCCATACCTTGCCTCCAGGCATCCAGGGCCCGTTCTTCAACGACGAGTTCGGCACCACCTTCGGCAATATCTACGCGCTGACCGGGCAGGGCTTCGACTACGCCGTGCTCAAGGATTACGCCGACCGCGTGCAGATCCAGCTGCAACGGGTCAAGGACGTGGGCAAGGTCGAGTTGCTCGGCCTGCAGGACGAGAAAATCTGGATCGAGCTGTCCAACACCAAGCTGTCCACCCTTGGCCTGCCGCTGGCTGCGGTGCAGCAAGCGCTGGAAGAGCAGAACGCGGTGAGCACCGCCGGCTTCTTCGAGACCCCGAGCGAGCGCCTGCAATTGCGGGTGACCGGGCGTTTCGACAGCGTCGAGCAGATCGAGCAGTTCCCGATCCGCGTGGGTGAGCGCACCTTCCGCATCGGCGATGTGGCCCAGGTCCATCGCGGCTTCAACGATCCGCCTGCGCCGCGCATGCGCTTCATGGGCGAGGATGCCATCGGCCTGGCGGTTTCGATGAAGCCCGGCGGCGACATCCTCGTGCTGGGCAAGGCCCTGGAGGTGGAGTTCGCCCGGATTTCCACCAACCTCCCGGCGGGCATGGAGTTGCGCAAGGTGTCCGATCAGCCGGCGGCGGTGAAGACCGGCGTGGGCGAGTTCGTCCAGGTGCTGGTGGAGGCGCTGGCGATCGTCCTGCTGGTGAGCTTCTTCTCCCTTGGCATGCGTACCGGGCTGGTGGTGGCCCTGGCCATCCCGCTGGTGCTGGCGATGACCTTCGCCACCATGTATTACCTGGGCATCGGCCTGCACAAGATATCCCTCGGCGCCCTGGTGCTGGCCCTCGGCCTGCTGGTGGACGACGCGATCATCGCCGTGGAGATGATGGCGATCAAGATGGAGCAGGGCTTCGACCGGCTCAAGGCGGCCAGCTACGCCTGGACCAGCACGGCGTTCCCGATGCTCACCGGCACCCTGATCACGGCGGCGGGTTTTCTGCCTATCGCGACGGCGCAGTCCGGCACGGGCGAATACACCCGCTCGATCTTCCAGGTGGTGACCATCGCCTTGCTGGCGTCGTGGATCGCGGCGGTAGTGTTCGTGCCCTACCTGGGCGAGCGCCTGCTGCCGGACCTGGCCAGGCTGCATGCGAAGAAACATGGCACCACCAACGGCGAGACCGACCCCTACGGCACGCCGTTCTACCAGCGTGTACGCCGGGTGGTGAGCTGGTGCGTGAGCCGGCGCAAGACGGTGATCGTGCTGACCATCGCCTTGTTCGTCGGCAGCGTGATGAGCTTCCGTTTCGTCGAGCAGCAGTTCTTCCCGGCCTCCGGGCGCCTGGAGCTGATGGTCGATCTGAAGCTGGCCGAGGGGGCTTCCCTGAGCAATACCGCCGAGCAGGTCAAGCGCCTGGAGGCCATGCTCAAGAAGCGCGAAGGCATCGACAGCTACGTGGCCTATGTCGGCACCGGTTCGCCGCGCTTCTACCTGCCGCTGGACCAGCAATTGCCGGCTGCCAGCTTCGCCCAGTTCGTGGTGCTGGCGAAAACCATCGAGGACCGCGAGGCCCTGCGCACCTGGCTGATCGAAACCCTCAACGAACAGTTCCCCGATCTGCGTTCGCGGGTCACCCGTCTGGAAAACGGCCCGCCGGTGGGTTACCCGGTGCAGTTCCGGGTGACCGGCGAGCATATCGAGGAAGTCCGCGCCTTGGCCCGCAAGGTGGCGGCCAGGGTGCGCGAGAACCCGCACGTGGCCAACGTCCATCTGGACTGGGAAGAGCCGAGCAAGGTGGTCTACCTGAATATCGACCAGGACCGCGCCCGGGCCCTGGGCGTCAGTACCGCCGCGCTGTCGCGCTTCCTGCAGAGCTCCCTGACCGGCAGCAGCGTCAGCCAGTACCGCGAGGACAACGAGCTGATCGAAATCCTGCTGCGTGGGACCCAGGAGGAGCGTACTCAGTTGGAGCATCTGTCGAGCCTGTCGGTGCCCACCGACAACGGTCGCAGCATCGCCTTGTCCCAGGTGGCGACCCTGGAGTACGGCTTCGAGGAGGGCATCATCTGGCACCGCAACCGCTTGCCGACCGTGACCGTGCGCGCCGATATCTACGGCAAGGACCAGCCGGCGACCCTGGTCAAGCAGATCCTGCCGACACTGGAGCCGGTGCGGGCCGAACTGCCCGATGGTTACCTGCTGGAGGTCGGCGGGACGGTGGAGGATTCGACCCGCGGGCAGAACTCGGTGAACGCCGGGGTGCCGCTGTTCGTCGTAGTGGTGCTCACCCTGCTGATGTTGCAACTGCGCAGCTTCTCGCGGACCGCCATGGTGTTCCTCACCGCGCCGCTGGGGCTGATCGGCGTGGTGCTGTTCCTGATGGTGTTCCGCCAGCCGTTCGGCTTCGTGGCGATGCTCGGAACCATCGCCCTGTCGGGGATGATCATGCGCAACTCGGTGATCCTCGTGGACCAGATCGAGCAGGACATCGCGGCGGGGCTGGGACGCTGGCAAGCGATCATCGAAGCCACGGTGCGGCGTTTCCGGCCCATCGTGCTGACCGCGCTGGCGGCAGTGCTGGCGATGATCCCGCTGTCGCGCAGCGTGTTCTTCGGGCCGATGGCGGTGGCCATCATGGGCGGGCTGATCGTCGCGACGGCCTTGACCCTGCTGTTCCTGCCGGCGTTGTATGCGGCGTGGTTCAGGGTCAAGAGAGAGGAGTGAGGTATCTGATCGGCACTGGCATTTTCTGTGTCAGTGCCGGCCTCATCGCTGGCAACGCCAGCTCCCACAGAGGCCGTGTGCACTGCTAATCCTGTGGGAGCCGGCGTTGCCGGCGATGGCCTGCAAAGCAGGCCCGGATCACAGTGCCCCGAAGACCTTCTTCGCCAGGCTGGTCGCCGCTGCCGCCGGGTTTTCGCGAATGCTGGCCTCCTGCTTGCCGATCATCTCGAACAGGCCGTTGAGTGCTTGCTCGGTGACATAACCTTCCAGGTTCGCGCTCTTGGCGTCCACTACGCCAAAGGCTGCGGCCTGGCCTGCGAACTGATTGTACTTCTGCGCCACGCCAACCTTGTCGGTCGCGTTCTTCACGATCGGCAGGAATTTCTCGCGGATCTGCTCGCGGCTGGTCTTGCTCAGGTACTGGGTGGCAGCATTGTCACCACCGCCGAGAATGGCCTTGGCATCGTCCACGGTCATCTTCTTCACTGCATCCAGCAACAGTGCCTGGGCCTGCGGAACCGCAGTTTCGGCGGCCTTGTTCATGCTGGTTTCCAGCTCTTCGACCTGCGCACCCATGCCGAACTGCTTGAGCTTTTTCGCTGCCTTGCCAAGGTTGCCCGGCAACTCGATGCGCACGTCCGGGTTGTTGCTGAAACCGCCCGGCGTACCCAGTTGTTTGACGGCAATCTGCGCGCCCTGGCTGAGGGCATCCTTCAGGCCGCCGGAGGCATCTTTCTGCGACAGGTCGCTGAGTGACAGAGCCATGGCGCTGGCGTACAGCAGCACGCCGGCGCACAGGCCGGTCAGGGTAAGGGTACGACGGAGCATGGTGGTTTCCTTGATCTGCAAACGGGTGAACGGGAAATCAACGCACTGGATCAACCTTGATCTTCAGTGGCTGCGGGTCGCTGCCGTCGAGCATGACGCTGTGTTGCCGGGTGTTGATGAACAGCAACTTGCCATCCACTTCTATGCGGGCGCTGACGGCGTAACGATGGCCGGGTTTTACCTGGGCAGGATCGTAGCTCAGATGGAAGGGCAGTGGCACCTGGCCCTGGATCGGACCGCTCTGACGCGCCAGGGTAATGGCGGGAGCATCGGCCAAGGAAATGTCCTGCAGGGCGACGTTGAGGGTCGCGGTCGGTGGCAGGGCGCTGCGTTGCAGATAGAAAACTTCGCCGTCGAGCGTGGCCTTGGACGAAGGCGCGTTGCTGGAACAGGCGGCCAACAGCGAGGCGCAGCAAAGCATCAAGATTTTTTTCATGGGGTCTCCGTAACTGAGCGTCGGCGACAAGCCGACATTTCAGGACTTTAGCGGAATATTCGGTGGCCGATGTCCCGGCCTGCTGTAGGACTATTCGTCAATAGCAGGCCGGGATGGCGATCAGGCGGGGTGTTCGCTGCTGCCTGGCTCGTCACGGTGCAAGGCGACCTGGCGGATCGACAGGCGCACCTCTGCCGACAGCACGCGCTTGGCCGCGCCTTCGGCCAGTTCGCCGAGCTTGTCGTGGAAGCCCAACTTGCCGGCTTCGTCCGGGCGCAGCACGCCCTGCTCGACCAGGGTCTGGATAAAGTGGCGGAACAGGCTCTTGTCGAAGAACTCCGGGGCGTTCAGGCCATGCAGGATCGACAGGCGCTGGGCCATGACCACGCACAGGTCCTCCAGCTCCTCGGCACTGAGGCTGTGCTGGCCGCTGTTGAGCAGCAGCGCGGTGGCCATGTAGAAGCGCTGCAGGGTCTGGGTGATGGCCCGGGCCAGCAGCGTCAGCAGGACGAATTGTCGCGAGCTGGGTGGCGGACGCAGGTAAACGTCGTTCTCCTTGCGCAGCAGACCTTGGTCGATGAAGGCGGCCAGCCACTGGTCGACCACGTCGTCCAGTTCATCCAGCTCCCAACGGATGAACAGCTCCGATTGCAGATACGGATACAGCGCGCGGACGTATTGCAGGATCAGTTCGCGGCTCATCCGAGAGCTGATCTGGAAGAAGCTCGCCAGCAGCGCCGGCAGGGCGAAGATGTGCAGGACATTGTTGCGGTAGTAGGTCATCAGGACGGCGTTCTGCTCGTCCAGGTAGAGGATCCGGCCCAGCGCGTCGCGCTGTTCGGCCAGCAGGTCCATGCCGCGGACATGGCCGATCAGCGCCAGGCCGTCGCCTTCCGGCAGGGTGGTGTGGGGCGAATAGGGCACCTGGCGCAGCAACGCCAGGTAAAGATCGAGCACCCGGGTCAGGGCCCGTTCGTCCAGGGCCAGGCGGCTGGTAGAGAGCAGGGCCAGGGCCACCAGGTTGACCGGATTGATCGCCGCCGCTTCGTTCAGGTGACGGGCCACTTTCTCGCCTAGGCGCGAGGTGGTTTCGTTCAGCCAGGCCGGACGGAATTGCGGCGCCAGTTGCTGTTCGCGCCAACCGGGTTGCTGCTGGTCGAGGAACTGGTTGAGGCGGATCGGTTCGCCGAAATTCACCGAGACCTGGCCGAACCGCTGCTTGAGCGCGCCAAGTACCTTGAAGATGTCGAAGATCGATTCCTTCTTCTTGCTTGCCCCGCGCAGTTCGCCAAGGTAGGTGCGGCCTTCCAGCACCCGCTCGTAACCGATGTATACCGGGACGAAGACGATCGGCGTACGCGACGAACGCAGGAAGCTGCGCAGGGTGATGGCCAGCATGCCGGTCTTGGGTTGCAGCATGCGTCCTGTACGCGAGCGGCCACCCTCGACGAAGTACTCCACCGGGAAGCCCTTGGTGAACAGGGTGTGCAGGTACTCGTTGAACACTGCGGTGTACAACGGGTTGCCCTTGAAGGTGCGGCGCATGAAGAAGGCACCGCCGCGGCGCAGCAGGCCGCCGATCACCGGCATGTTCAGGTTGATGCCGGCAGCGATGTGCGGCGGGGTCAGGCCGTTGCGGAACAGCAGGTAGGACAGCAGCAGGTAGTCGATATGGCTGCGGTGGCACGGCACGTAGATCACCTCGTGACCCGGGGCGATGCCCTGCACCTGCTCGATATGGTTGACCTTGATACCGTCGTAGATCTTGTTCCAGAACCAGCTCAGCACCACCTCGAGGAAGCGGATCGCGGTGTAGGTGTAATCCGAGGCGATCTCGTTGCCGTACTTCAGCGCTGTGGCTTCGGCCCTGGCCACCGGGATCTTCTCGCGCTCGGCTTCGTCGAGGATCGCCTGGCGCACCAGCGGGTCATGGACCAGGCCCTTGACCAGGTTGCGCCGGTGGGAGATGTCCGGGCCGATCACGGCCGTCTTCAGGTTGCGGAAGTGCACCCGCAGCAGGCGCTGGGCCATGCGTACGGTGCGTTCGTGGCCCTTGTTGTGATCGACCAGCTCGCGCAGGTGGATCGGTGCGGAGAACTGCACGCGGGTCTTGCGCCCGAGAATTAGCACGGTCAGCAACCGACGCAGGCGTCCGGTGACGGCCCAGCTATCGGCGAACAGCAGTTTCCACGGGCTCGATTCGCTGGCCGGGGTCTGGCCCCAGAACACGCTGACCGGAATGATCTGCGCATCCTGCTCGGGCTGCTGGCTGACCGCACTGACCAGCCGGCCGAGGGTCGGCGGGGCACCGCGCTTGTACTGGCGGCCGAGCCAGTCCGGCTCCGGGGTCAGGTAGAAGAACGCGGCGGGCTCCATCAGGCTGCCGACGGCCACGGGCAATACCGGGCGCGGCAGCCCTGCTTTGGTGCATTCCTTGTCCAGTACGGCCAGGTCGGTCAGCGACGGCGACTGGATGGCATAGAACACCGGACGGCTGCGGTCCAGGTTGAGGGTGAAAGCGGACTGGTTGATGGTCTCGGAGCGAACCCACAGGTACAACAGTCGGCGCAGTGCGCCGAAGATCAGGCGGCGCAGGGGGGAATGGATCATGTGGAGTGTGCTCTGGAAAATGGAACGGTCGTGCAGACAGGCGGGCAAGTGTGACGTATCCGCGCAAGTTGAGCAAAAACCGCCCTGGTCATGAAAAATAATTTATCGCTGTCTTATACTCGGTCCGCTGTTTGCAGGAATATTCGGCAAGCGGCGTAGGCAGGGGTTCCCACCCCCGTCGACAAGGCGAGTCCAAAATAAAAATCCGGAGTGTTACTGATGTCGTCTCGTGAGACTGGAAGTGTGAAGTGGTTCAATGACGCCAAGGGCTATGGCTTCATTCAACGTGAAGGCGGGGCGGACGTTTTCGTTCACTACCGTGCGATTCGGGGTGAAGGGCATCGCACGCTGCTCGAAGGGCAGCAGGTCGAGTACAGCCTGACCCAAGGCCAGAAAGGCCTTCAGGCCGAGGATGTGGTCGGACTGTAAGGTTTCAGCCACAAGCTGCAAGCTGACCGCGCCAGGCTTGCAGCTTGCAGTCCCTCAACTGGTGCGCCAGGTGATTTCCTCTTCTCCATCGGCACTGATGCGGATCCAGCGATCGGCGTCGTCCTCGCCTTCTTCCTCGACCCAGCTTCCAGGTGCGCAGCGTACTTCGACGTTCAATGCGGCGAAGGCAGCGCGAGCACAGGCTATGTCGTCTTCCCACGGTGTGTTGTCACTTTCCAGGTAAAGACTGTTCCATTTTCCTACGGCCTTGGGCAGCCAGGTAACAGGAATGTCACCGGCAGTGCATTTGAAGGTCTGGCCTTTTTGCTTCCATTCGCTGCACGGACCAACGGCCTCGGTCAGCCAGGCGGTGATCTGCTTGTGGTCGACGTCGGCGTCCTTCAGGTAGATCTCGATATCGGGTTGGCGCATGGGGTTCTCCGGAAAGGGGTCAGTCCTGCAGGACAAAATAGTCGTAACGCATCGACACCGTGACGTCGAACGGCTCCGCCTGGTCGATGACCGCCGCGCGTCGTTCGGCGCTGGCGCGCCAGCCGTGGGGTGTCATCGCCAGCAGGTTGGCGCGGTCGGCGGGATTGGCCAGGCTCAGGCGGAATTCGAGGGTTTCGCTGTGGGCATGGGCCATGTTCGCCGGGACCAGGGCCAGGTGCTTGTCGTCGGCATATTCGCGAACTTCGTCGTAAAGCTTCTGGCGCAGTTCCATCAGGTGGCCGCTGGTCGGGCCGACCCGCATCAGCCCGCCACCGGGAGCGAGCAGACGGCGCGCCTCCTGCCAGTCGAGCGGGCTGAAGACGCTGGCGATGAACTGGCAACTGGCGTCGGCCAGCGGAACCCGTGCCATGCTCGCTACCAGCCAGGTCACTCGCGGGCTGCGCTTGCAGGCTCGCTTGACGGCCTCGCGGGAAATGTCCAGCGCGTAGCCTTCCGAGGTCGGCAGGGCTTCGGCGAGTTGCGCGGTGTAGTAACCCTCTCCGCAACCGATGTCCACCCAGCGCCCCGGATTGCGCTCGGCTGCCAGCTCGGCCAGGCGCCTGGCTACCGGCGCGTAATGGCCTGCGTCGAGAAAGTCGCGCCTGGCCTGGACCATGGCCTGGTTGTCGCCGGGATCGCGGCTGTTCTTGTGCTGCACCGGCAGCAGGTTCAGGTAGCCCTGGCGGGCCCGGTCGAACCGGTGGCCGGCAGGGCAGCCGACACCGTTGTCGAGGTCGCGCAGTGGCTCGCGGCAGAGTGGGCAGGTCAGCATCAGGCGAGCAACCGGACCAGGGTCTGGTAGTAGATCTCGGTCAGTACGTCGAGATCACTGGCGAGGATGCGCTCGTTGACCTGGTGGATGGTGGCGTTCACAGGGCCCAGCTCGACCACCTGGGTTCCCAGGGTGGCGATGAAGCGTCCGTCCGAGGTTCCGCCGCTGGTGGAGGCCTCGGTTTCGCGCCCGGTGACCGCCTTGATGCTGGCTGACACGGCGTCGAGCAGGTCGCCCGGTTCGGTGAGGAACGGCAGGCCGGACAGCGCCCATTCCACGTCCCAGTCCAGTTGGTGCTTGTCGAGGATCGCCGAGACGCGCTGTTGCAGCCCTTCGACGGTCGATTCCGTGGAGAAGCGGAAGTTGAACAGTGCGGTCAGTTCGCCCGGGACCACGTTGGTGGCGCCGGTTCCGGAGTTCAGGTTGGAGATCTGGAAGCTGGTCGGCGGGAAGAACGCGTTGCCTTCGTCCCAGTGCTCGGCGGCGAGCTCCGCCAGGGCCGGGGCGGCCAGGTGGATGGGGTTGCGGGCCAGGTGCGGGTAGGCCACATGGCCTTGCTTGCCGCGCACGGTGAGCTTGGCGCCAAGGGAGCCGCGACGGCCGTTCTTGACCACGTCGCCGACCAGGGTGGTGCTCGACGGTTCGCCGACGATGCACCAGTCCAGGCGCTCGCCACGCTCGCGCAGGCGCTCGACCACAGCCTTGGTGCCATGATGGGCCGGGCCTTCTTCATCGCTGGTGATCAGGTAGGCGACCTTGCCGCGGTGGTTCGGGTAGTCGGCGACGAAGCGCTCGGTGGCGACGATCATCGCGGCCAGGCTGCCCTTCATGTCAGCGGCGCCACGCCCGCAAAGCATGCCGTCGGCATCGACCAGCGCCTCGAACGGATCGTTCTGCCAGGCCTGCACCGGGCCGGTGGGGACCACGTCGGTATGGCCGGCGAAGCACAGCACCGGGCCCTCCTGGGTACCGTGGGTGGCCCAGAAGTTGTCCACGTCCTCGATGCGCATCGGCTCTAGGGTGAAACCCGCGTCGCCCAGGCGCTGCATCATCTGTTTCTGGCAATCGAAGTCGAGCGGGGTCACCGAGGGCCGGCGGATCAGGTCGCAGGCCAGTTCGAGGGTAGGCGAGAGTTCGGCGGGGGCCGTCATGAAGGACTCCGGGTGCAAGGCAGGGTACGATTTTGGGGCGTTATCTTATAGCAAAAGCGCGCTGGCAGGACGCCGGATCGCTGCTGTTTGTCTGGGAAAGAAAGGTAGTGGCAGGGACTGCACCGCACCTGTGGGAGCTGCGGTTCGGCGCCCCGACTTGCCAGCGATGAGGCCGGCACTGACGATGATGTTGTCAGATCCGGCCCTATCGCTGGCAAGCCAGCTCCCACAGGGTGCAGTGCTTGAGTCAGGCGGCGGGAGCCTGCTCCACGGCCTCGGCCGGCTTGGGCAGCGACGACAGCATTGCCATCACCAGCGCCGCGACATACGGCAGCGACTGCACCAGCAGCATCGCCACCCAGAAGCGCATGTCATTGCTCGGCAGGCCCTGGACCAGGTAGATCCCGGCGGCCGCGCCCCATAGCAAGAGCATGATGAACAGTTCTTCGCGCGCCTCGGAGAGGGCCACCAGCAAACCATGGCTGTCGGCATTCTTCGGCGTGCGGAAGAACGGAATGCTGCTGGTGAAGAACCCGTACAGCACCGCCTTGGCGATGGTGTGGGACAACGCCAGCCCGGCCAGCGCTGCGGCGAAGGCGTCCTTGAGGTTGACCCCGACCGCACGGCGGTAGAGGAACACGATCTTGCCCACCTTGAACACGAACAGTGCCAGCGGCGGGATGGCGAAGATCAGCAGCGGTGGATCGACCCGTTGCGGGACGATGATCATCGCCGCCGACCAGAGCAGCGCGCCGATGGTGAAGAAGATGTTCATGCCGTCGGCGATCCAGGGCAGCCAGCCGGCCAGGAAGTGGTAGCGCTGGCCGCGGGTCAGCTCGGTGTCCTTGCCGCGCAGCAACGCGGCGGCGTGGCGCTTGATGATCTGGATGGCGCCATAGGCCCAGCGGAACCGCTGTTTCTTGAAGTCGATGAAGGTGTCCGGCATCAGCCCCTTGCCGTAGCTGTTGTGGGCATAGGCGGCCGAATAACCTTTTTCGAACACGCGCAGGCCCAGCTCGGCGTCCTCGCAGATGCACCAGTCGGCCCAGCCCAGTTCTTCCAGGACCGAGCGGCGGGTCATGGTCATGGTGCCGTGCTGGATGATCGCGTCGCGGTCGTTGCGGGTGACCATGCCGATATGGAAGAAGCCCTTGTATTCCGAATAGCAGAGCTTCTTGAAGGTACTTTCGTTCTGGTCGCGGTAGTCCTGTGGCGATTGCACCACGGCGATCTTCGGATCGGCGAAATGCGGGACCATGTGCTTGAGCCAGTTGCGGTCGACGCAGTAGTCCGAGTCGATCACCGCGATCACTTCGGCATCCGGCGCGGTATGCGGGATCAGGTAGTTCAGCGCACCGCCCTTGAAGCCGGCCAGCGGCGAAACGTGGAAGAACTTGAAGCGCTCGCCGAGCAGTTCGCAGTGGGCCTTGATCGGCTCCCAGACGGCCGGGTCCTTGGTGTTGTTGTCGATGATCAGGACTTCGTAGTCCGGATAATCCAGCGCGGCCAGGGCATTCAGCGTCTGCTTGACCATCTCCGGCGGCTCGTTGTAGCACGGCACATGCACCGAGACTTTCGGCCTGTAGGCTTCGTCGGCATGCACCGGGAGGAATTCGCGGCGGCGCTTGTGGGTCCAGACCGCCTCGGCCAGTTCGTGGGCTTCGGTCAGCAGGACGATGAACACCCCCAGCGCTCCTAGGGCGAGGAGGAAGCCCACGGTCAGGCTGAACCAGGTGCTGTATTGCTGGCTGTAGTCATAGCCGATCCACACCAGCACCGATCCGCAGAGGAACGCGATGAAGGTCAGGAAGGTGCGGCCGCGCTGGCGCAGGGCCGAGCCGTCGATCAGCAGCAGGGTCAGGGAGAGCAGGGCAAGGACCACCGAGCCCACCGCCAGCACCCGCCATTGCGGGATCGCCACCACCGGCCCTTCGAAGTTGAATTTCTGCTGGCGGGCGGCGTTGAACACGCCCCAGTAGGCGCCCACCGAGCCTTCGTCACTAGCTTTCCACGGCTGGTCGTAGGCTTCGATGACGAAGTAGTTGTAGCCCTGGCGGTTGAGCTTGTTGACCAGGGTACGCAGGTAGATGGCCTGGTCTGCCTGGGTCGCGTCGGCGCCGCCGCGCATGCGCCCGTTGCTCGGCCAGCCGACCTCGGACAGCAGCAGCGGCTTGCGCGGGAACAGATGTTTCAGGTCGCGGGCGCGGTCGAGGACGAACTGCCCGGCGTCCTTCATCGGGATGAATTCCCAGTACGGCAGGATGTGCGCGGCGATCAGGTCGACGTGCTTGGCCAGCTCAGGGTGCTCCTTCCAGATGTGCCACTGCTCGGAGGTGGTCACCGGCACCTTCACCGCAGCGCGCACCCGGTCCAGGTACTTGATCAGTTCCTCGGGTGTGATCTCCTCGCGGAACAGCGCTTCGTTACCCACCATCACCCGCACCACGCTGCGGGTGGTATTGGCCAGTTCGATGGCCTTCTGGATTTCCCGCTCGTTGCGCTCCTGGTCGGGGCTGATCCACACGCCCAGGGTCACACGCAGGCCGAACTCCTCGGCCAGGCGCGGAATCTCCGCCTGGGTGCCTTCGACGGTGTAGATCCGGATGCTGTCGGTCAGCTTGCTCATTTGCTCGAGGTCTTCGCGCATCTCCGCCTCGGTGGGGTATTGGCCCTTTTGCGGGCTTTCACCAAGACGGAACGGCGAATAGGAGAAACCGGAGATCTGCTCCGGCCAGTTCGGCGCGGATACCGGGCGGTTGATCAGCGCCCAGAACCCGGTGAATAGCGCGGCGATCGCCATGACGATCACCAGGTTGATACCAAATTTACGCGATGACATAAGTAGTTCTGGTTCCGGAGAGTGGAACGGGCCGGCGCGGGAAGCGCGGATCCAGGGCAACGTCGGGTCAGTTCTTGTAGGAATTTCGACCGGGCAGCCATTGGATTTTCTTCAGAAGGCTAAGTTCTCAAACCCGTTGGTGTCGTCCAAGACTTTTTGCAGCGTAGGACATTTCGGCGGACATTAAAGCAGCATTGCCGTCCCTCATGCCAATGCGCGGGCTGTCCGAAGGCGCTGTCATTGCCATCGCAGGGGCCTATAATGCGCGCCGGTTTTTTGCGGGGTGTGCCTCATGAGCAACGAAGATCCACGGTTCGCCGGCATTGCCCGGCTGTATGGCCTCGATGGCCTGCAACGCTTGCGCGATGCCCACGTGGCGGTGGTCGGCATCGGCGGCGTCGGCTCGTGGACGGCCGAGGCCTTGGCGCGCAGCGGGGTGGGCGAGGTTTCCCTGTTCGACCTGGACGATGTCTGCGTGAGCAATACCAACCGCCAGGCCCATGCCTTGGAAGGCAACGTGGGCAAGGCCAAGGTAGAGGTCACCGCTGAGCGCCTGCGCGCCATCAACCCGGCCTGCCGGGTGCATGCAGTGAGCGACTTCGTCACCCGCGAGACCATGGCCGAGTACATTACCGAAGGAATCGATTGCGTCATCGACTGCATCGACAGCGTGATGTCCAAGGCGGCGCTGATCGCCTGGTGCAAGCGGCGCAAGATCACCATCATCAGCACCGGCGGCGCTGGCGGACAGATCGACCCGACGCAGGTCCAGGTTGCCGACCTCAACCGCACCTACAACGATCCGCTGGCCTCACGGGTGCGCTCGACCCTGCGTCGCGACTACAACTTCTCGCGCAACCAGAGCCGCAGCTACGGCGTGCCGGTGGTGTTCTCCACCGAGCAACTGCGCTACCCGCAGCCGGATGGCAGCGTGTGCCTGGACAAGGGTTTCGTGGGCGAAGGCACCCGGCTGGACTGCGCCGGAGGCTTTGGCGCGGTGATGATGGTTACCGCGACCTTTGGCATGGTCGCGGCGAGCAAGGCGGTGGACAAGCTGGTGGCCGGCGCACGGCGGCCGTCCGAGCGCAAGGCGGCTCAGGCGCCCGAAGCCAGCTGAGCCATGCGTTGCAGCACGGCGTTCAGGCCGTTGCTGCGCGAAGGGGAAAGCTGGCGGTCGAGGCCCAGTTGCCTGAACCAGCCCGGCAGGTCCAATTGCCGCAGCTCGGCGCTGGACAGGCCCTCGACCCGCACCAGCAGCAAGGCCAGCAGGCCGCGAATCAGGCGTGCGTCGCTGGCCGCTGCGAAGCGCCAATGCCCGTCGTCCTGACGGGCCACCAGCCAGACCTGGCTTTCGCAACCATGGACACGGTTGTCGTCCGATTTCTCTTCGTCCGTCAACGGTGCCAGGCGCTCGCCCCACTGCATCAGCAGGCGGGCGCGCTGTTCCCAGCCGGCGGCGGCAGCGAAGCTGTCGAGGGCTTCCCGGGCATCCGGCGGCAAGCTCATCGCAGCAGCTCCAGGGCCTGGTCCAGAGCGTTGAAGAAGCGCTGCAGATCGTCCGAATCGTTATACAGCGCCAGCGACACGCGGATCGCGCCGTCCAGGCCAAGGCTGTTGACCAGCGGCATGGCGCAATGGTGACCGGCGCGCACGGCGATACCCTGCTCGGTCAGCAGGTGGGACAGGTCGGCGTTGTGCACGCCTTCCACCACGAAGCTGGCCAGGGCCGCTTGCGGAGCACCGAGGATGCGCACGCCTTCACGGTCGTTGAGACCGCGCAGCAGATGACGGTGCAGGGCCGCTTCATGCTCGGCCACGGCAGTGGCATCGAGGCTGGCCAGGTAGTCGAGGGTCGCCCCCAGACCGATCACGCTGGCGATCGGCGGGGTGCCGGCTTCGAAGCCCAGCGGGGCAGGGCGGAAGCTGGAGTCCTGGTAACCGGCCAGTTGCACCATTTCGCCGCCGAACTGCCAGTGGCGCAGCTTCGCCAGGGCGTCGTTGCGCCCGTAGAGAACCCCCAGGCCATCCGGGCCGTAGAGCTTGTGGCTGGAAAACACGTAGAAGTCGCAGCCCAGCTGACTGACGTCGTGGCGACCGTGGACGATGCCCTGGGCGCCATCGACCACGGTAATCGCGCCTTGGGCGCGGGCGTGGTTGAGCAGGGGTTGCAGTGGTTGCCAGGTACCCAGCACGTTGGACAGCTGGCTGACCGCCAGCACCCGGGTCCTGGGGCCTATCAACTGCAAGGCGGCGTCAAGGTCGATCTGGCCGTTGTCCGCCAGCGGCAGGATCACCAGCTTGAGGCCACGACGCTTGGCCAGTTGTTGCCAGGGCAGCAGGTTGGCGTGGTGCTCGAGGGCGCTGACGGCAATCTCTTCACCCGCTTCGAAGCGGTGTTCCAGCCCATAGGCGAGCAGGTTCAGCGCAGAAGTGGCGCCGTGGGTGAAGACGATCTGACTGCCGGCCCCGGCATTCAACCAGGCGCCGACCTTGTCGCGGCTGGCTTCGAAGGCCTGGGTCGCCAATGCGCCGGGCAAATGCTGGGCGCGGTGCACGTTGGCTGCGCCATGCACGTAGTAATGGCTCAGGGCATCGAGCAGGGCCTGGGGTTTCTGCGTGGTCGCCGCGCTGTCCAGGTAGGTCTGGTGCTGGCGTTGCAGGGTGGCGATGGCGGGAAAGTCCGCGCGCCAGGAAGAGGGTTGGAACATGTTCGTAGGGCCTGGGTATCGGGTCTGGCGAATGGCCAGACCCGATCGTACCACTTAGTTGTGGGCGTGCAGCGCTTCGTTCAGCTCGATCGCCGACTTGTGGGCCTTGCATTCCACTGCGCCGGTCACCGAGTTGCGGCGGAACAGCAGGTCGGTCTGGCCGGCCAGGTCGCGGGCCTTGACCACTTTTACCAGCTGGTTCTGCTCGTCGAGCAGTTGCACCTTGGTGCCGGCGGTGATGTACAGGCCGGCTTCCACGGTATTGCGGTCGCCCAGCGGGATGCCGATACCGGCGTTGGCGCCGATCAGGCAGCCTTCGCCGACCTTGATGATGATGTTGCCACCGCCGGACAGGGTGCCCATGGTCGAGCAGCCGCCGCCCAGGTCCGAGCCCTTGCCGACGAAGACGCCCGCGGAGACGCGGCCTTCGATCATGCCCGGGCCTTCGGTGCCGGCGTTAAAGTTGACGAAGCCCTCGTGCATGATCGTGGTGCCTTCGCCGATGTAGGCGCCCAGGCGTACGCGGGCACTGTCGGCGATACGCACGCCGCTCGGTACCACGTAGTCGGTCATCTTCGGGAACTTGTCTACGGAGAACACTTCCAGCAACTCGCCCTTCAGGCGCGCTTCCAGTTGCGCTTCGGCCAGTTCGGCCAGGTCGATGGCGCCCTGGCTGGTCCAGGCCACGTTCGGCAGCAGCGGGAAGATGCCGGCCAGGCTCAGGCCATGCGGCTTGACCAGGCGGTGCGAGAGCAGGTGCAGCTTCAGGTAGGCTTCCGGGGTCGAGCTGAGGGTGGCGTCTTCGGCCAGCAGGGTGGCGACCAGCGGCTTGCTGCTTTCCGCCAGGCGGGTCAGCAGGGCGGCCTGCAGTGGGTCGATCGACTTCACCGCGTCGGCCAGTTGACCGGCCTGGGCCGGGCTGAAGGCGATCGCCTGGTTGCCGCCTTCATAGCCCAGCAGCGGGCTGACCGCAGCGACCAGTTCGGCGGACGGATCGAGCAGGGGCAGTGCGTAGAAGACTTCCAGCCAGGCGCCCTGGCGGTTCTGGGTGCCGACACCGAAGGCCAGGCTGAACAGGGAATTGGACATGCAGTTACCTCGTACTGAAATTGATTGAAAGCGGGCGGCTCACGACAGGGCGGCCGCGTACAGGTCCGGTTTGAAACCCACCAGGGTCTTGCCGCCAAGGTCGAGGACCGGCCGCTTGATCATCGACGGCTGGGCCAGCATCAGCTCGACGGCCCTTGCCTGGTCGAGGTCGGTCTTCTGCGCGTCATCGAGCTTGCGGAAGGTGGTGCCGGCGCGGTTGAGGATCTTTTCCCAACCGTGCTCGTCGCACCAGCGGTTCAGGCTGTCGCGGTCGATGCCCTGGGTCTTGTAGTCGTGGAAGTCGTAGCCGATGGCTTTTTCTTCGAGCCAGGTACGCGCCTTCTTCATCGTGTCACAGGCCTTGATGCCGTAGAGAATGTAAGCCATTGAACTCAAAGGGGCGCCGGGCTTGCCCGGGGCGACCCCGCAACTCCTCGAAAAGTGGGGTGGGCGGGATTATGCGGGATCGAACGGCACGGCGCCACGGCTGTGGCGCCGGCTTCTGACCGACGAGTTTCAGGCATCGCCGAGCAACTGTCGGGATTCGATGAACACCACCCCGGCCCTGCGCATCTCGTTCATGGCGTTTTCCAGCGAACCGTCGTTGTCGATGGCCCGGCAGGCATCGAGCACCACATAGGTGGCGAAGCCTTCGCGGCGAGCGTGGAGGGCGGTCCAGGCCACGCAGAAATCCAGGGCCAGACCCACGACATAGACGGTCTCGATGGCCTTTTCCCGCAGATAAACGGCGAGGCCGGTGGTGGTCTGCTGGTCAGCTTCGTAGAAGGCAGAGTAGCTGTCTACCAGCGGATTGCCGCCCTTGCGCACGATCAGTTGGGTGTGGGGCAGGTCCACGCCGGGGTGGAATTCTGCGCCGTGGCTGCCCTGGATGCAGTGGTCCGGCCACAGGACCTGTGGACCATAGGGCAACTCGATGATGTCGTAGGGTTCCTTGCCTGGATGGCTGGAGGCGAAGGAAATATGCCCGGCCGGGTGCCAGTCCTGGGCTTGCACCACATTGCTGAAACCTGCGGCGATCTGGTTGACCAGCGGCACGATCTCGTCGCCACGAGGCACCTCGAGGGCGCCGCCGGGCGTGAAGTCGTTCTGGATATCGATCACCAGCAGGGCGCGATCGGGGCTATCGGTCTTTACTGCATCGTTGCTCATTACTGTGCTCATCGGGGCCTTCCTGGTAATCACGCTGCGGATCATGGCAGGGCGTTCTGGATATTCCTGTTGTGTAGCATGGTGTTACATATTGCCCGGCGACCTGCGACTTAGGTTCAGCGGCTTGTCGGTGGCACGGCTCGTTACTATATGTGTCCAATGCCCGGGGCCTGTCCAGCCCGGGCAGGCAAGCTTTTGAATCGAACAGGAAACGCGTTACATGCAGTCAGCCTATACCGTCCTTATCCTGCTGATGCTGGTCAGCGTGTCCAAGCTGGTGGGGCGTATGATTCCGTTGCCCCTGCCGCTGGTGCAGATCGGGGCCGGGGCGCTATTGGCCTGGCCGACACTCGGCCTGCACGTGGCGCTGGATCCGGAACTGTTTCTTTTCCTGTTCCTGCCGCCGTTATTGTTCTCCGACGGCTGGCGCATGCCCAAGCGCGAGTTCTGGCGCTTGCGCGGGCCGATCCTGACCTTGGCGGTGGGCCTGGTGCTGTTCACTGTGGTCGGGGCCGGCTACTTCATTCACTGGATCATCCCGAGCATCCCGCTGCCGGTTGCCTTCGCCCTGGCCGCCGTGCTCTCGCCGACCGACGCGGTGGCGGTGTCGGCGATCGCCCAGGACCGCCTGCCCACGCCGCTGATGCATATGCTCCAGGGCGAGGCCCTGATGAACGACGCCTCTGGCCTGGTGACCTTCAAGTTTGCCCTGGCCGCTGCGATCACCGGGGTATTCTCCCTCACCGAAGCCAGCCTGACCTTCGTCCTTGTTGCCCTCGGCGGCCTGGCCATCGGCGTGGCCCTGAGTTGGCTGGTAGGGCGCCTGCGCGCCTGGATGATCGCCCGTAGCTGGGATGACCCGGCCACCCATGTGGTGTTCATGCTGTTGCTGCCGTTCGCCGCCTATGTGCTGGCCGAACGTCTTGGCGCTTCCGGGATCCTCTCGGCGGTGGCGGCAGGGATGATGCAGAGCTGGCTCGACCTGCTGCCGCGCCAGACCAGCACGCGCCTGCTCAACCGCAGTGTCTGGTCGTTGCTGGAGTTCGCTTTCAACGGTTTGATCTTCCTGCTGCTGGGCTTGCAACTGCCGGACATCATCAAGGCGGTGACCAGTCACGAGGCTTCGCTGTGGCCGACCCTGGCCTGGCGCTGCCTGGATGTGGTGGCGATCTTCGCCGTGCTGGTGGTCCTGCGTTTCGTCTGGGTGCAGAGCATCTGGCGCCTGATCGGCGTGGTGCGGCGCTGGCGTGGCAAATCGGAGCTGGTGCTGCTGCCGGACGCGCGCTCCTGCTGGTTGCTGACCATCGGCGGGGTGCGGGGGGCGGTGACCCTGGCGGGTGTCATGTCGGTGCCTTTGCTGATCAGTGCTGGCACCGGCTTTCCGGAACGGGATCTGTTGATCTTCATTGCGGCCGGGGTGATCCTGCTGTCGCTGGTTGCCGCCTGCATTGCGCTGCCGTTGTTGCTTCGCGGCGTCGAGAAAAGTCCGGACGACGCCTTGCAACAGGAGGCCGACGAAACCTGGCGGCGAACCGCAGTTGCCGCGATCCATGCGCTCGAAGCGGAGGAAACCGCCGAACCGGGCGCCGCCCAGGATGCGTCGCAGGCGGCATTGGCGGCAGAGCTCAAGGCCCGCCTGATGGCTGAATACCGCCAGCAACTGGACGCCTACAACGACAGCGCCGAGGCCAGGGCCCTGGCCGAGCAGATGGACCAGCTCGAACGCCGCCTGCGCCTGCGCGCGCTGCGGGCTCAGCGCCTGGAGCTGTACCGCATGCACCGGCATCACGAGGTCGGCGACGACGTGGTGCGCAAGGTGCTGGGGGAGCTGGACATGAGCGAGGCGAATCTCGGACAGGTGAAGTGAATCTTCGTTGCTGCTGATGGCCTCATCGCTGGCAAGCCAGCTCCCACAGAGATCGCGTGCACCGCTAAACCTGTGGGAGCTGGCTTGCCAGCGATGAGGCCATCAGCAACGACGTCAAACGCCTGGGCAAGTGAAGTTCCATGACGAGTTCATGGAGATTCTCTGGAGAGTTCCGCAATCCTCTATTTCGCAGAAACCCAAGGACATAGCCTCTGCCCATCTCTCCTGGTTCGAGGCTTTCATCGATGTCTTTCGATTTCCGCCATTGGCTGGCACTGGCCTGCCTGCTGCCTGCCATCCTGTTGCTCGGCATCAGCTCCGACATGCCGGTGTTCCGCGATGCCGCGCGTATCGAGGCGATCAACAGGCATGAGGACAATGTCGATTACCGGCTCAAGACCGAGCGGTTCAACCAGGCAGTGAAGGAAGAGCTGACGCCCAAGTTGAAGCTGGAAGGCTATGGGATGAGCTTCCTGCTGTTGTCGGTGTTCATGATGCAGATACCCAGGGGCGGGCAGTCAGGGCGCAGGCGGCTTCTGATCCATGGCTTCGGCACCCTCGTCCTGTTTCCGTTGCTGGCCATCGACATGACCATCCGGGATCAGGTACGCAACCTGTATCCGGCCTGGGGCGACAGTCTGGGGCCGGCCTGGCTGGTGATAGTGCTGCTCGACCTGGCGTTATGGCTGTTGCTGGCGCCATTTCTCTATCAGGCATGCCGGGGTATGCGGGGTACAGGGAGGGTCAGCAGGGGCGTCGCAGCGCTACTGGCGCTGGTGTGTCTGGTGCTGTCAGGCGTTGCACTGGCGACTGGCGATTACGTCGCCCTGGCAGTAGCGGGAGGTCTGCTTGTGTTCTTCGGCTACTTTCTGCGGTTTGCCGCAGAAAATGTGCGGCGCTGAGGTCGTTCAGCGCCGCACCTGTCTCAGCCTTCGATGAACGCGCGAATCCGTTTCGCCGCTTCGACACACTCGGCCAGCGGGGCAACCAGTGCCATGCGGACACGACCGGCACCCGGGTTGACGCCATCCACCTCACGGGACAGGTACGAGCCCGGCACCACGGTCACATGCTGTTGCTCGAACAGGCCACGGCAGAATGCCGCGTCGTCGTTGCCCGGAACCTTGGCCCACAAATAGAAGCCGCCGTCCGGCTTTTGCACGTCCAGCACCGGGCCGAGGATTTCCAGCACGGCGTCGAACTTCTCGCGATACAGGTCGCGGTTGTCACGCACGTGGGCTTCGTCGTTCCAGGCGGCGATGCTCGCCAGTTGGGTCTGCACCGGCATCGCGCAGCCGTGGTAGGTGCGGTACAGCAGGAAGCCCTTGAGGATCTCGGCGTCGCCGACGACGAAGCCGGAGCGCAGGCCTGGCAGGTTGGAGCGCTTGGACAGGCTGTGGAACACCACGCAGCGCTTGAAGTCGCTGCGGCCGAGTTCGGCGCAGGCGGTGAGCAGGCCTGGCGGCGGGCTTTGTTCGTCGAAGTACAGTTCGCTGTAGCATTCGTCGGCGGCGATGACGAAGTCGTACTGGTCGGCCAGGGCGATCAGCTTTTTCAGGGTTTCCAATGGCACCAGTGCGCCGGTAGGGTTGCCCGGCGAGCACAGGAAGAGGATCTGGCAGCGCTGCCAGACGTCTGCCGGCACCGCGTCGAAGTCCGGGTTGAAGCCGTTGCGGTCGAGGCAGGCCAGGTAATGCGGCTTGGCCCCGGCCAGCAGGGCCGCGCCTTCGTAGATCTGGTAGAACGGGTTCGGGCTGATGATCAGGCCGTCATCGCTGCGATTGACCACTGCCTGGGTGAAGGAGAACAACGCCTCGCGGGTGCCGTTGACCGGCAGCACATGGCGCGCGGCGTCCAGCCAGCCGGCCGGCACGCCGAAACGCCGCTCGCACCAGTGGGCGATGGACTCGCGCAGGGCCGGCAGGCCGAGGGTGGTCGGGTAGACGGCCATCTGGTCGAGGTTGTCGGCCAGCGCCTTGGCCACGAAGGCCGGCGAGGTGTGCTTCGGCTCGCCGATCGACAGGGCGATGGCGCGCTTGTCCGCCGCAGGGGTAACGCCGCCCAGCAGGGCGCGGAGTTTCTCGAACGGGTAGGGCTGAAGCTGGTTCAAAGCGTTGTTCATCGGCGCAAGGTCTCGTCAAGGCATCAAATGGTCAGGCGAAAGGATTCGGTTCCGCTGGCCTGGTCGACCCGCAACTGCTCGACGATGGCGTCCTGCAGGCGGCTGCACAGTTGGGGGTCGGAAAGTGGCTGGTTGTCGGCATCGGTAATGAAGAACACGTCTTCCACGCGCTCGCCGAGGGTGGCGATCTTGGCGTTCTGCAGCGACAGGTCGAAGTCCAGGAAGATCTTGCCGATACGCGCCAGCAGGCCTGGGCGGTCGGGGGCGATCAGTTCGAGGATGGTCACCGGGCGCTGGGCATCGTTGAGGATGGTTACCTGCGGCGGGAAGGCGAAGTGCTTGAGCTGGCGCGGTACCCGGCGATGGATGATGCTCGGGTAGTCGTCCGGGTTGCGCAGGGCGTCGCTCAGGCCGTCGCGGATCTGCTTGACCCGCTGCGGGTTGTTGCCGATCGAGCCGCCGTCGTTGTCCAGGACGATATAGGTGTCGAGGGTGAACTGGCTGCTCGAGGTGATGATCCGCGCATCGTGGATGTTGAGGTTCAGCTGGTCCATGGCCGCCACGGTCACGGCGAAGAAGTCGTGCTGGTCCGGGGCGTAGATGAAGATCTGCGTGCCGCCCTCGAACTCGCGCTGGGTGGTTTCCTTGATCAGCACCAGCGGGCCGCTGTCGGCCGGCTGCTGGAGAATCGCGTCGGAGTGCCAGGCCACGTCGGCGGCGGTGTGGCGCAGGAAATAGTCGTCGCCCAGTTGCGACCAGAGCTGTTCGACGTCGTCCTGGTCGTTGCCTTCGCGGACCAGGATGTCCAGTGCCGCGCTCTGCGTCTGGCGGATCTGCTCCTCTCGGTCCAGCGGGTTTTCCAGGCCGCGGCGCAGGGCGCGCTTGGTTTCGGTGTAGAGCTGGCGCAGCAGGCTGGCGCGCCAGGAGTTCCACAGGCTGGGGTTGGTCGCATTGATATCGGCGACGGTCAGCACATAGAGGTAGTCGAGATTGACCTGGTTGCCGACATGCTGGGCGAAGTCGTGGATCACCTGCGGGTCGGAAAGGTCCTTGCGCTGGGCGGTGGTCGACATCACCAGGTGGTTTTGCACCAGCCAGACGATCAGGCGGCTGTCCCACGCCGGCAGTTGATGGCGCTCGCAGAAGGCCCGGGCGTCTACCGCGCCCAGCTCGGAGTGGTCGCCCTGGCGGCCCTTGCCGATGTCGTGGTAGAGCCCGGCCATGTAGATCAGCTCCGGCTTGGGCAGGCGGCCCATGAGCTTGCTGGCCAGTGGGAATTTTTCCGACACCGGCGTGTACTGCAGCTTGCGCAGGTGCTTGATCAGGTTGAGGGTGTGGGCGTCTACCGTATAGATGTGGAACAGGTCATGTTGCATCTGCCCGACGATCAGGCCGAACTCCGGCAGGTAGCGGCCAAGGATGCCGTAGCGGTTCATCCTTCGCAGGTTGCGGTGGATACCGATTTCGCACTTGAACAGCTCGATGAACAGGCTGGTATTGCGGATGTCGTTGCGGAACCTGTCGTCGATCAGGTGACGGTTTTCCCGCAGCAGGCGGATGGTGTCGGCACGCACGCCCTTGATTTCCGGGTGCTGGGCCATCAGCACGAAGATCTCCAGCATGGCGAACGGCGTGCGCTTGAACACGTTCGGGCGTACCGCCTCGATATAGCCGTCATGCAACTGGAAGCGCGCATTCAGCGGCTGGGTGCTGGCGCTGCTGTCGTCGGCGAGGATGACTTCCTCGAAATGCTGGATGATCAGGTCGCTGAGCTCGGCGATGCTCATGACCACCCGGTAATACTGCTGCATGAACTGCTCGATGGCGCGCTTCGGGTTTTCATCCACGAAGCCGAGCAGGGCGGCGATGCTGCGCTGGTGGTCGAACAGCAGGCGGTCTTCGGCGCGCCCGGCGAGCATGTGCAGGGCATAGCGGACTTTCCAGAGGAATTCCTGGGACGACGCCAGCAGCTTGTTCTCGTCTTCCAGCAGGAAGCCTTCGCCCGCCAGGGCGTGCAGGTTGAGGGTGCCGAACTGGCGCCGGGCGACCCAGAGCACGGTCTGGATGTCGCGCAGGCCGCCGGGGGAACCCTTTACGTTAGGTTCCAGGTTGTATTCGGTGTCGTTGTACTTATGGTGGCGGGCCTTCTGCTCGGCGCGCTTGGCCAGGAAGAACTCCTTGCTCGGCCACATATGCGCGGTGCTGGTGACCTCCAGCATGCGCTGGCGCAGGCGTTCGGGGCCGGCGATGGTGCGGCTTTCCATCAGGTTGGTGATCACCGTGAGATCGGCGCGGGCCTGTTCGGCGCACTCCTCCACCGAACGGACGCTTTGGCCCACTTCCAGGCCGATATCCCACAGAAGCGTGAGAAAACGCTCGATCGAGTCGCGAAAGATCTCATGGTCGGCGTGGTCCAGCAGGATCAGCAGGTCGATGTCCGAATGCGGATGCAGCTCGCCACGACCGTAGCCACCCACCGCGACCAGGGCGATATCGGCTTCGTCGCTCCAGTCGAAGTGGTTCCAGGCCTGTTGCAGGATGTTATCGACGAACCAGGCGCGGTCCTCGATCAGGCGGCGGATATCGCGGCCTTCGCGGAAACGCTGGTCAAGCACCTCGCCGGCGCGGCGGATGGCTTTCTTGAACGCCGCGATGGGGCTTGACTTGAGGGCCAGTTCCGCCTGGAACTGACCGCGATCGAACAGCTCGGGATCCACCTGGGGCATCGAATCGTCCTGTCTGGTCAGGCTGAAGTACGGGGAATGGTGTCGTCTTTGCGCAAGGTGAAGATTTCATAACCGGTGGCGGTCACCACCAGGGTGTGTTCCCACTGGGCGGAAAGCTTGCGGTCCTTGGTGATGGCGGTCCAGCCGTCGCCCAGGACCTTGGTGTCGGCCTTGCCCTGGTTGATCATCGGCTCGATGGTGAAGGTCATGCCTTCCTGCAGCTCCATGCCGGTGCCGGCGCGGCCGTAGTGGAGGATCTGCGGCTCCTCGTGGAAGACCTTGCCGATACCGTGGCCGCAGAATTCGCGAACCACCGAGAAGCCGTTCTTTTCCGCGTGTTTTTGGATCACTTCGCCGATATCGCCCAGGCGGGTACCCGGCTTGATGATCTCGATGGCCTTGTACAGGCACTCCTGGGTGACCTTCGACAGGCGTTCGGCCCAGACCGGTACGGTACCGACGTGGAACATGCGGCTGGTGTCGCCGTGGTAGCCATCCTTGATCACGGTGACGTCGATGTTCAGGGTGTCACCGGCCTTGAGCGGCTTCTCGTTGGGAATGCCGTGGCACACCACGTGGTTGATCGAGGTGCAGATCGACTTGGGGAAGCCCTTGTAGTTGAGCGGCGCGGGAATGGCCTGCTGGACGTTGACGATATAGTCGTGGCAGATGCGGTCCAGTTCCTCGGTGGTCACGCCGGGCTTGACGTGTTCCTCGATCATTTCCAGGACTTCGGCGGCAAGGCGGCCGGCGATGCGCATCTTTTCGATGTCTTCGGCGGTTTTGATGGTGACGGTCATTGCAGGCTCTCTACGGCGCCTTGGTGGCGCGGGCGAACAGGAAAGTGGCGATTCTAACAGAGCGCGCCGGCGTTCTGGGTGTTGTGCGGCGCATGGCTGCCTATATAGATGATGGCATTCTGGTGTGATCCCTGGCGCGATGCCAAGGCCGCAACACGATTGGCAAATCAGGTTTCGTTGGTCATCCGAGTGTGGTATAAAGTGCGCCGCTTTGTGGGGATGGCCCCCAAAGCATAAACCCACACACGTATCGACACGGTGACCTGGGTGCCCCGATCCACTGGATCTGCGGGTTGGTCATTGGGATGCGTGGAGGCCCAACCCGACTTATCAAGGAACTATCATGTCCCAAGTCAACATGCGCGATATGCTGAAGGCCGGTGTGCACTTCGGCCACCAGACCCGTTACTGGAACCCGAAAATGGGCAAGTTCATTTTCGGCGCGCGCAACAAGATCCATATCATCAACCTGGAAAAAACCCTGCCAATGTTCAACGAGGCTCTGACCTTCGTAGAGCGTCTGGCCCAGGGCAAGAATAAGATCCTGTTCGTCGGCACCAAGCGTTCCGCTGGCAAGATCGTTGCTGATGAAGCAGCACGTTGCGGTTCGCCGTACGTCGATCACCGCTGGTTGGGCGGCATGCTGACCAACTACAAGACCATCCGCGCTTCGATCAAGCGTCTGCGCGAGCTGGAAACCCAGGCTGAAGACGGTACCTTCGCCAAGCTGACCAAGAAAGAAGCCCTGATGCGCTCCCGTGATCTGGAAAAACTGGATCGCAGCCTGGGTGGTATCAAGGACATGGGCGGCCTGCCGGACGCACTGTTCGTGATCGACGTCGAGCACGAGCGCATCGCCATCACCGAAGCAAACAAATTGGGCATTCCGGTCATCGGCGTTGTCGATACCAACAGCAGCCCGGAAGGTGTTGACTACGTTATCCCAGGTAACGACGACGCCATCCGCGCAATCCAGCTGTACATGGGTTCGATGGCTGATGCCGTCATCCGTGGTCGCAACAACGTTGCCGGCGGCACCGAAGTTTACGCTGAAGAAGCGCCAGCTGCCGAGTAAGCGACGCTCGCGTCGACTTGGCACGCAAAAAGGGGGCTAGGCCCCCTTTTTGCCACCTTGAAATCCTCCTGTCGCCAAGTGTCCGCATCATCGACGCTTCGCCTTTGAGACAGGCTGTTGATTTCCAGAATTGAGCCCCCGTTAATCGCGGGTGGAATGGTTGAAAACCTATCCAAGAGGATTTTGAAATGGCAGAAATTACTGCAGCGTTGGTCAAGGAACTGCGTGAGCGTACTGGCGAAGGCATGATGGACTGCAAGAAAGCCCTCACCAAGGCCGGCGGCGACATCGAAAAAGCCATCGACGACATGCGCGCTTCGGGCGCCATCAAGGCTGCCAAAAAGGCTGGCAACGTTGCCGCCGAAGGCGCCATCGCCATCAAGGACGACGGCAAGACCGCCGTTCTGATCGAAGTCAACTCGCAGACCGACTTCCTGGCCCTGCAAGACGACTTCAAGGCATTCGTTGCTGCCAGCGTCGAAAAAGCCTTCAACGACAAGCTGACCGAAGTCGCTCCGCTGATCGAAGCTCAGGAAGAGGCTCGCCTCGCCCTGGTTGCCAAGACTGGCGAAAACGTCAACATCCGCCGTCTGGCGCGTGTTGAAGGCGACGTTCTGGGTTCGTACCTGCACGGCAACAAGATCGGTGTCGTTGTTTCCCTGAAGGGCGGCAGCGTCGAGCTGGCCAGGGACATCGCCATGCACGTGGCTGCCAGCAACCCTGAGTTCCTGCTGCCATCGGAAGTTTCCGCTGAAGCGATCGAGCGCGAGAAAGGCGTGTTCCTGAGCCTCAACGAAGACAAGATGAAAGGCAAGCCTGCTGAAATCGTCGAGAAGATGATCAGCGGCCGTATCACCAAGTTCCTGTCGGAAGCCAGCCTGGTCGAGCAAGCCTTCGTCAAGGATCCGGACATCACCGTTGGTGCTCTGGCCAAGAAAGGCGGCGCTGAAATCGTTTCGTTCACCCGCTTCGCGGTAGGTGAGGGCATCGAGAAGCCAGTCGACAACTTCGCTGACGAAGTTGCCGCTCAAGTGGCTGCTGCCCAGAAGCAATAAGACGGATTCACATCTGTCGCCCCAAAGAGGCTGCCCGCTCACGCGCGCAGCCTCTTTGTCAAAGCGCAGGCGCTTTTCGAGCCACAAGCCGAGATTCGCCAGCGCGCTGGCGCCCCGTGGGTGCCAAGCTACAGTTGGCGCAGGCTGAAAACAGCCCGCCCGGAATTTATACAAACGCCGCAGGAGAGATTCGCAATGGCTCAGCAGGTGAGTGGTCGTCAACCTCGCTATAAACGCATTTTGCTCAAACTTAGCGGCGAGGCCCTGATGGGCTCGGAAGACTTCGGGATCGACCCGAAGGTGCTGGACCGGATGGCCCTGGAAGTCGGCCAGTTGGTCGGTATCGGTGTCCAGGTCGGCCTGGTGATTGGCGGCGGCAACCTGTTCCGGGGTGCGGCCCTGAGCGCAGCCGGCATGGATCGCGTCACCGGTGACCACATGGGCATGCTGGCTACCGTCATGAACGCTCTGGCCATGCGCGATGCCCTGGAGCGTTCGAATATCCCCGCTATTGTCATGTCGGCCATTTCCATGGTCGGTGTCACCGATCACTACGACCGCCGCAAGGGCATCCGCCACCTGAACTCCGGTGACGTGGTGATCTTCTCCGCCGGTACCGGCAACCCGTTCTTCACCACCGACTCCGCTGCCTGCCTGCGGGCGATCGAGATCGATGCCGACGTCGTGTTGAAGGCAACCAAGGTCGACGGCGTGTACACTGCCGATCCGTTCAAGGATCCGCATGCCGAGAAGTTCGACCATCTGACGTACGATGAAGTACTCGACCGCAAACTGGGTGTGATGGACCTGACCGCAATCTGCCTGTGCCGTGACCACAAGATGCCATTGCGGGTTTTCAACATGAACAAGCCTGGCGCCTTGCTGAACATCGTAGTGGGCGGCGCTGAAGGAACTCTGATCGAGGAAGGCGAACAATGATCAACGATATCAAGAAAGATGCCCAGGACCGCATGGGCAAGTCCATCGAGGCCTTGGGTCGCAACCTGGCGGCGATCCGTACCGGTCGCGCCCACCCGAGCATCCTGGACAGCGTCAAGGTGCCAGCCTGGGGTAGCGAGATGCCGCTGAACCAGGTCGCTGCGGTTTCCGTCGAGGACGCCCGCACCCTGAAGATCGTCGCTCACGACAAGAACCTGAGCGCCGCGATCGAGAAGGCCATCCTGACCTCCGACCTGGGTCTGAACCCGAGCAGCGCCGGAACCACCATCCGCGTTCCGATGCCGGCCCTGACCGAGGAAACCCGCAAGGGCTACACCAAGCAGGCCCGTGGCGTTGCTGAAGAAGCCAAGGTTGCCGTGCGCAACGTGCGTCGCGATGCCCTGGCTGACCTGAAAAAGCTCGCCAAGGACAAGGAAATCAGCGAAGACGAAGAGCGTCGCGCCTCCGACGAGCTGCAAAAGCTCACCGACAAGTTCGTCGCTGAAGTCGACAAGGCTCTGGAAGCCAAGGAAAAGGACCTGATGGCCGTCTAAGGTCGGGGTTTTTTCAATGGAAAAGAGCAAGCAAGGTGTGCCGTCCTCGGTGCCGCGCCATGTCGCGATCATCATGGACGGAAACAATCGCTGGGCGAAGAAGCGCCTGCTGCCCGGCGTCGCCGGGCACAAGGCTGGCGTGGATGCGGTGCGGGCCGTGATCGAGGTCTGCGCCGAAGCCAGGGTCGAGGTCCTGACCCTGTTCGCCTTCTCCAGCGAAAACTGGCAGCGCCCGGCCGATGAGGTCGGTGCGTTGATGGAGCTGTTCTTCTCGGCCTTGCGCCGGGAAGCCAGGCGCCTCAACGAGAACAACATCAGTTTGCGCATCATCGGCGATCGTTCGCGTTTCCATCCCGAGTTGCAGGCAGCCATGCGCGAAGCCGAAGCGCTGACTGCCGGCAACAATCGCTTCATCCTGCAGATCGCCGCCAACTACGGCGGTCAGTGGGATATCGCCCAGGCCGCCCAGCGTCTGGCGCGTGAAGTCCAGGCTGGCCATCTGCGCCCGGAGGACATCTCTCCCGAACTGTTGCAGACCTGCCTGGCTACCGGTGACCTGCCATTGCCGGACCTGTGCATCCGCACCGGCGGCGAGCACCGCATCAGCAATTTCCTGCTATGGCAGTTGGCGTACGCCGAGCTGTACTTCTCCGACCTGTTCTGGCCGGACTTCAAACACGAGGCCATGCGTAGTGCATTGGCTGATTTCGCTTCGCGCCAGCGCCGCTTCGGTAAAACCAGCGAGCAGGTCGAAGCCGGAGCCCGTGCTTAATGCTCAAACAACGCATCATTACTGCCCTTGTCCTGTTGCCGATCGCCCTCGGTGGCTTCTTCCTGCTCGATGGGGCGGACTTCGCCTTGTTCATCGGCCTGGTGGTCACGCTGGGCGCCTGGGAATGGGCCCGGCTTGCCGGCCTCGAGGCACAGGTGCTGCGGGTGGCCTATGCCGCGGTGATCGCCGGGTTGCTGATGCTGCTCTACCTGATGCCGGACCTGGCGCCCTGGGTGCTGGGCGCTTCGGTGTTGTGGTGGGGGTTGGCGACCTGGCTGGTGATGACTTATCCACGCAGCAGTGAACTATGGGCCAGTGCGGCCTGCCGGCTGCTGATCGGCGCGCTGATCCTGCTGCCTGCCTGGCAGGGGCTGGTGCTGCTGAAGCACTGGTCCATGGGTAACTGGCTGATTCTTGCGGTCATGGTCCTGGTATGGGGGGCCGACATCGGTGCCTACTTCTCCGGTCGGGCCTTTGGCAAGCGCAAGCTGGCGCCACAGGTCAGCCCCGGCAAGAGCTGGGAAGGCGTCTATGGCGGGCTGGCCTTGAGCCTGGCCATCACCCTGGGCGTCGGCCTGGTGCGACATTGGAGCGTTGGCGAACTGCTGCTGGGCCTGTTCGGCGCTGCGTTGATCGTCATGGGCTCGGTGGTTGGCGATCTGACCGAAAGCATGTTCAAGCGCCGCTCCGGTATCAAGGACAGCAGCAACCTGCTGCCGGGGCATGGTGGCATTCTCGATCGCATCGACAGCCTGACCGCGGCCATCCCGTTGTTCGCCGTGCTGCTTTGGGCTGCCGACTGGGGCGTGATGTGAGTCGCGTGCAGCGCATTACCGTGCTGGGAGCTACCGGCTCCATTGGCCTGAGCACGCTGGATGTCATTGCCCGGCATCCGGATCGCTACGAAACCTTTGCCCTGAGCGGCTACTCGCGGCTGGACGAGTTGCTGGCGCTGTGCCTGAAGCACGCTCCGGTATTCGCCGTGGTGCCGGATGAAGCCGCGGCGGCAACCCTGCGTGCCGGGCTCGATGCCGGCGGTTCGCGTACCGAGGTGCTGACCGGCGAACGGGGCCTGTGTGCCGTGGCGGCGGACCCGCAGGTCGATGCGGTGATGGCGGCCATCGTCGGCGCGGCAGGCTTGCGCCCGACCCTGGCGGCGGTGCAGGCGGGCAAGAAGGTCCTGCTGGCCAACAAGGAGGCGCTGGTGATGTCCGGCGCCCTGTTCATGGAGGCCGTACGGCGCAACAATGCGGTACTGCTGCCGATCGATAGCGAGCACAACGCTATCTTCCAGTGCCTGCCTGGCGACTATGCCCGTGGCCTTGACCGGGTCGGGGTGCGGCGGATCCTGCTGACCGCATCCGGCGGTCCGTTCCGTCAGACGCCGTCCGCTGAACTCGAGCGTGTAACTCCCGAGCAGGCCTGTGCCCATCCCAACTGGTCCATGGGCCGCAAGATCTCGGTCGATTCCGCGAGCATGATGAACAAGGGCCTCGAGCTGATCGAGGCGTGCTGGCTGTTCGATGCGCCACCGTCGCGGGTCGAGGTGGTGGTGCATCCGCAAAGTGTGATTCACTCCCTGGTCGATTATGTCGACGGCTCGGTCCTGGCCCAGTTGGGCAATCCCGACATGCGCACGCCGATCGCCAATGCCCTGGCATGGCCCGAGCGCATTGACTCCGGGGTCCCGCCGCTGGATCTTTTCGCCATTGCCCGCCTCGACTTCGAGGCGCCCGACGAGCGGCGTTTCCCCTGCCTGCGCCTGGCCCGTGAAGCGGCCGAGGCAGGCAACAGCGCCCCGGCGGTGCTCAACGCGGCCAACGAGATCGCGGTGGATGCCTTTCTTCGGGGGCGCATCCGCTTCCCGGAGATCGCGAGTATGATCGGGCAGGTGCTCGAACGCGAACCGGTGGTTGCGCTGGACTCGCTCGATGCAGTGTTCGCCGCTGACCAGCGCGCCAGGGAACTGGCGGGAGAGTGGTTGACGCGTCACGGCCGATGAGCTGTCGAACCCGGCCCGGTTGAAGGTTATTCGGAGAAAGACATGAGCGCGCTCTACATGATCATCGGCACCCTGATCGCACTGGGTGTACTGGTTACCTTCCACGAGTTCGGGCACTTCTGGGTGGCTCGGCGTTGCGGCGTCAAGGTCCTGCGTTTCTCCGTCGGCTTCGGTACGCCGCTGGTGCGCTGGCATGATCGCCAGGGCACCGAGTTCGTGATCGCCGCCATTCCTCTCGGCGGCTACGTGAAGATGCTCGACGAGCGCGAGGCCGACGTGCCTTCGGCGCTGCTGGAGCAATCCTTCAATCGCAAGAGCGTTGGCCAGCGTATCGCCATTACCGCTGCCGGGCCGATCGCCAACTTCCTGCTCGCCATCCTGTTCTTCTGGATCCTGGCCATGCTCGGCAGCCAGCAGGTGCGCCCGGTCATCGGTGCCGTCGAGCCGGGGAGCCTGGCCGCGGTAGCAGGCTTGAGTGCCGGTCAGGAGATCGTTTCCATCGATGGCAAGCCGACCAGCGGCTGGGCTGCGGTCAATCTGCAGCTGGTGCGGCGTCTGGGCGAGAGCGGTTCGCTGCGTATCGATGTTCGCGACGACGGCGCCTCTACCGGCAGCACCCATACGGTGGCGCTCGAGCAATGGCTCAAGGGCGCCGACGAGCCTGATCCGATCAATTCCCTGGGTATTCGCCCGTGGCGCCCGGCCTTGGCCCCGGTGCTTGCTGAGCTCGACCCGAAAGGTCCGGCCCAGGCCGCCGGTCTGAAAACCGGTGATCGCCTGCTGGCCCTGGACGGGCAGGCGCTGACCGACTGGCAGCAGGTGGTCGATAGCGTGCGCAGTCGTGCCGGCAGTCGCGTCGTGCTGGCTGTGGAGCGCGACGGTGCTCGCCTCGATGTGCCGGTGACCCTGGCCAGCCGCGGCGAGGGCAAGGCTGCCGCCGGTTACCTCGGGGCCGGTGTCGCTGCGGTGGAGTGGCCCGCCACGATGCTTCGCGAAGTCAGCTACGGGCCGCTGGAAGCGGTAGGCGAGGGCCTTTCCAGGACCTGGAACATGAGCGTCCTGACCCTTGATTCGCTGAAGAAAATGCTCTTCGGCGAGCTCTCGGTAAAAAACTTGAGCGGACCGATAACCATTGCTAAAGTGGCGGGCGCTTCGGCCCAGTCCGGCCTCGGAGATTTCCTGAATTTCCTGGCCTATCTGAGCATTAGCCTGGGGGTTCTTAACTTGCTGCCCATTCCGGTACTGGATGGGGGGCATTTGCTGTTTTACCTGGTCGAGTGGGTGCGTGGTCGTCCGCTGTCGGACCGGGTGCAAGGTTGGGGGGTCCAGATCGGTATCAGTTTGGTAGTCGGGGTGATGTTGCTCGCCCTGATCAACGATCTGGGTCGACTGTAACGCTTCGCTCAATTGCGATCCTGCCGCGCCCTTGTGGCGGGTCGTTCATTGCCAGTTGGAATAAAAAAGGACTTCATGAAACGTCTGCTGCTAACTGCGGCTCTCGCCGCACTGATGATCGCTGAAGTTCACGCCGAGTCCTTCACCATCTCCGATATTCGCGTCAACGGTCTGCAGCGGGTTTCCGCCGGCAGCGTTTTCGGCGCCCTGCCTCTGAACGTCGGTGACCAGGCTGATGACAGCCGCCTGGTGGAGTCGACCCGCTCGCTGTTCAAGACCGGGTTCTTCCAGGACATCAACCTCAGCCGCGACGGCAACGTCCTGATCATCAACGTCGTTGAGCGTCCGTCGGTCTCCAGCATCGAGATCGAGGGCAACAAGGCGATCAGCACCGAAGACCTGATGAAGGGCCTGAAACAGTCCGGCCTGGCCGAAGGCGAGATCTTCCAGCGCGCGACCCTCGAAGGTGTGCGCAACGAGCTGCAGCGCCAGTACGTCGCCCAGGGCCGCTACTCGGCCGAGGTTGACGCCGAGGTGGTGCCACAGCCGCGCAACCGCGTCGGCCTGAAGATCAAGATCAACGAAGGCACGGTCGCTGCGATCCAGCACATCAACGTCGTGGGCAACACCGTGTTCTCCGACGAAGACCTGCAAGGCCTGTTCGAACTCAAGACCACCAACTGGCTGTCGTTCTTCAAGAACGACGACAAGTACGCCCGTGAAAAACTCTCCGGTGACCTTGAGCGCCTGCGTTCCTACTACCTGGACCGCGGCTACATCAACATGGATATCGCTTCCACCCAGGTCTCCATCACCCCGGACAAGAAGCACGTCTACATCACCGTCAACATCAACGAAGGCGAGAAGTACACCGTCCGCGACGTCAAGCTCTCCGGTGACCTCAAGGTTCCGGAAGACCAGGTCAAGGCGTTGCTGCTGGCCCAGCCAGGCCAGGTATTCTCGCGCAAGGTGATGACCACCACTTCCGAGCTGATCACCCGTCGCCTGGGCAACGAAGGCTATACCTTCGCCAACGTCAACGGCGTGCCGCAACCCCACGACGAAGACCACACCGTCGATATCACCTTCGTGGTCGATCCGGGCAAGCGTGCCTACGTCAACCGCATCAACTTCCGTGGCAACACCAAGTCCGAAGACGAAGTGCTGCGTCGCGAAATGCGCCAGATGGAAGGTGGCTGGGCTTCGACCTACCTGATCGACCAGTCCAAGACCCGTCTTGAGCGCCTGGGCTTCTTCAAGGAAGCCAACGTCGAGACCCCGGCCGTTCCGGGTACCGACGACCAGGTCGATGTGAACTACACCGTGGAAGAGCAGGCTTCCGGCTCGATCACCGCCAGCGTCGGCTTTGCCCAGAGCGCCGGCCTGATCCTCGGTGGTTCGATCAGCCAGAACAACTTCCTGGGTACCGGTAACAAGGTCTCCATCGGCCTGACCCGTTCCGAGTACCAGAGCCGATACAACTTCGGCTTCGTCGACCCCTACTGGACCGCCGACGGCGTCAGCCTGGGCTACAACGCCTTCTATCGCACCACCAACTACGACGACCTCGATGTCGACGTGGCGAGCTATGCGGTGGACAGCCTGGGTGCCGGTGTCAACGTCGGCTATCCGATCAGCGAGACGTCGCGCCTGACCTTCGGCCTGAGCGTGCAGCAGGACAAGATCAAGACCGGTACCTACACCGTCGACGAGATCTTCGACTTCCTGCGCGAGGAAGGTGACGACAGCTTCCTGAACTTCAAGGCTTCGGCCGGCTGGTCCGAATCCACCCTGAACAAGGGCGTGCTGGCGACCCGCGGTCATTCGCAAAGCCTGACCCTGGAAGCGACCACGCCGGGCAGCGACCTGTCGTTCTTCAAGCTCGACTACCGTGGCCAGCTGTTCAAGCCGATCACCAACGACTACACCCTGCGCCTGCATACCGAGCTGGGTTATGGCGACGGCTATGGTTCGACCTCGGGCCTACCGTTCTATGAAAACTACTATGCTGGTGGCTTCAACTCGGTTCGCGGTTTCAAGGACAGCAGCCTTGGCCCGCGCAGTACGCCGAGCAAGGGAACCAATCCCGGTACCGCACTTGACCCGGACCAGGATCCGTTGCCGTTCGGTGGTAACGTCCTCGTGCAGGGTGGTGTCGAACTGCTGTTCCCGCTGCCGTTCGTCAAGGACCAGCGCTCCCTGCGTACCTCGGTATTCTGGGATGTGGGTAACGTCTTCGATACCAACTGCGGCTCCAAGCCAGACTGCGAGAAGGTCGGCCTTTCCGGCCTGGCCAGCTCCGTCGGCCTGGGTGTGACCTGGATCACTGCACTGGGTCCGTTGAGCTTCAGCCTGGCGATGCCGGTGAAGAAACCGGACGATGCCGATACCCAGGTGTTCCAATTCTCTCTGGGGCAGACCTTCTAAGGGTCTGGTCCACGTAAACGACAACGGATTCTGTAGGAGTGCATCGTGCGTAAGCTGACTCAACTGGCGGTACTGGCTGCGGCCCTGGTCGCGACCCCGGCGTTTGCCGAAATGAAAGTAGCCGTTCTGAACTATCAGATGGCCCTGCTGGAGTCCGACGCGGCGAAAGCCTACGCGGTCGATGCCGAGAAGAAGTTCGGTCCGCAACTGACCAAGCTGAAGAACCTGGAAAGCAGCGCCAAGGGCATCCAGGATCGCCTGGTCAAGGGCGGCGACAAGATGCCCCAGGGCGAACGCGAGCGCCTGGAGCTGGAATTCAAGCAGAAGGCCCGTGATTTCCAGTTCCAGTCCAAGGAACTGAACGAGGCCAAGGCCGTCGCCGATCGTGACATGCTCAAGCAGCTCAAGCCGAAGCTCGATGGCGCTGTCGAGGAAGTCATCAAGAAAGGCGGCTTCGACCTGGTTCTCGAGCGTGGCGCGGTCATCGATGTCAAGCCTCAGTACGACATCACCCGCCAGGTCATCGAGCGCATGAACCAGTCCCGTTGATATGACGGCGACCATGAATCTTGGCCAGTTGTCCGAGTTCCTCGGCGCGACCCTGCAGGGTCCTGCCGAGCTCGAAATCTCCGGCCTCGCGACCCTGCAGGAAGCCGGCCCTGGCCAATTGAGCTTCCTCGCCAATCCCCAGTACCGCAAATACCTGGTCGATACCCAGGCTGCCGCGGTGCTGCTGCGTGCCGCCGATGCCGAAGGGTTCTCCGGCAACGCGCTGCTTGTGCCCGATCCCTACCTGGCCTACGCCCGCATTTCCCACCTGTTCGACCCCAAACCCAAGGCTGTGGCGGGGATTCATCCCAGCGCCGTGGTGGCGGCGGACGCGCAGGTCGATGCCAGTGCCAGTGTCGGTCCTTTCGTGGTCATCGAGAGCGGCGCGGTGATCGGCGCCAATGTCACCCTCGGTGCCCATTGCTTCATCGGCGCCCGCAGTGTGATCGGCGAGGGTGGCTGGCTCGCACCGCGCGTGACCCTGTACCACGACGTGCGTATCGGCAAGCGCGTGGTCATTCAGTCCGGTGCGGTGCTTGGCGGCGAGGGCTTCGGCTTCGCCAACGAGAAGGGTATCTGGCAGAAGATCGCCCAGATCGGTGGCGTGACCATCGGCGACGACGTGGAGATCGGGGTCAATACCGCGATCGATCGGGGCGCGCTGGCTGACACCCGTATCGGTGATGGCGTCAAGCTCGATAACCAGATCCAGATCGCCCACAACGTCCAGGTCGGCGACCATACGGCCATGGCGGCCTGTGTCGGTATCTCCGGCAGCACGAAGATCGGCAAGCATTGCACCATCGCCGGCGGCGTGGGCATGGTGGGTCACATCGATGTCTGTGACAACGTTTTCGTCTCCGGCATGACCATGGTCACCCGGTCCATCACCGAGCCAGGCGGCTATTCCTCCGGCACGGCGATGCAGACCCTGGCCGACTGGCGCAAGAGCGCTGCGCGGATTCGTCAGCTGGACGACATGGCCAAACGACTTCAACAGGTAGAAAAGCGCGTCGATGCCGTGACCTCGGGCGGCCAGCCTTCATCTGATGGCTGACACCTTTTTCCTGATCAAGGCCGTGGGGCTGTCCAGTGATGGTCCCACATAGCCCAAGGTGCACGGCGCCATGCACGTGTTTCCTATCTTTACTACAGGCTTCCCCCAGAAATGATGGACATCAACGAGATTCGCGAATACCTGCCCCACCGTTATCCGTTCCTGCTCGTGGATCGGGTAGTGGAACTGGACGTCGAGGGTCAGCGCATTCGTGCCTACAAGAATGTCAGCATCAACGAACCCTTCTTCAATGGTCACTTCCCTGCGCACCCGATCATGCCGGGCGTGCTGATCATCGAGGCAATGGCTCAGGCTGCCGGCATTCTCGGCTTCAAGATGCTCGATGCCAAGCCGACGGACGGCACCCTCTACTACTTCGTCGGTTCCGACAAGCTGCGCTTCCGCCAGCCGGTACTGCCGGGCGATCAACTGATCCTCGAAGCGAAGTTCATCAGTTGCAAACGCCAGATCTGGAAGTTCGACTGCCAGGCCTCGGTCGACGGCAAGCCGGTGTGCTCCGCCGAGATCATCTGCGCGGAACGTAAACTATGAGTTTGATTGACCCTCGGGCAATCATCGATCCTTCGGCCAGGCTGGCCGAGGGTGTCGAGGTCGGTCCTTGGTCGATCATCGGCCCGGATGTCGAGATCGGCGAAGGAACCGTCGTCGGTCCGCATGTGGTGCTCAAGGGGCCGACCCGTATCGGCCGCAACAACCGCATCTACCAGTTTTCCTCGGTCGGTGAAGACACCCCGGACCTCAAGTACAAAGGCGAACCCACGCGCCTGGTGATCGGTGACGACAATGTCATTCGCGAAGGGGTGACCATCCACCGTGGCACCATCCAGGACCGTTCGGAAACCACGATCGGCAATCACAACCTGATCATGGCCTATGCCCACATCGGCCACGACAGCGTGATCGGCAACCACTGCATCCTGGTCAACAACACCGCTCTGGCCGGCCATGTGCACGTGGGAGACTGGGCGATCCTCTCGGGTTTCACCCTGGTTCACCAGTTCTGCCATATCGGTGCCCACAGTTTCTCCGGCATGGGTACGGCGATCGGCAAGGATGTCCCGGCCTTCGTCACCGTGTTCGGCAACCCCGCCGAAGCGCGCAGCATGAACTTCGAAGGCATGCGCCGCCGTGGTTTCAGCGAGGATGCCATCCACGCCCTGCGTCGCGCCTACAAGGTGGTCTACCGCCAGGGTCTGACCGTCGAGCAGGCTGTCATCGAACTGGAAGCCTCGGCGCAGCAGTTCCCCGAAGTCGAACTGTTCCGTCAGTCGATCCAGAATTCCGCCCGCGGCATCACCCGCTGATATGTCGGCACTCTGCGTAGCGTTGGTGGCTGGCGAGGCCAGCGGCGACATTCTCGGCTCGGGGCTGATGCGAGCGCTCAAGGCACGCCATCCTGATATCCGTTTCATCGGTGTCGGCGGTCCATTGATGGAGGCCGAAGGTCTGTCCTCCTATTTCCCGATGGAGCGCCTTGCCGTCATGGGCCTGGTCGAGGTGCTCGGCCGCCTGCCAGAGTTGCTCAAGCGCCGCAAGCTGTTGATCCAGACGCTGATCGAGGAAAAACCCGATGTCTTTATCGGTATCGACGCTCCGGATTTCACCCTCAATATCGAGTTGAAACTGCGTCGGGCCGGTATCAGGACCGTTCACTATGTCAGCCCGTCGGTCTGGGCCTGGCGGCAGAAGCGGGTGCTGAAGATTCGCGAGGGCTGCGACCTGATGCTGACCCTGTTCCCCTTCGAAGCGAAGTTCTACGAAGAGCAGGGCGTGCCGGTTCGTTTCGTCGGGCATCCGCTGGCCGACACCATACCGCTGGAAGCCGACCGTCAGGCTGCGCGCCAGGCGCTGGGCTTGCCCGACGGGCCTTTGGTAGCGCTGATGCCGGGTAGTCGCGGCGGCGAGGTGGGGCGTCTGGGCGCCTTGTTCCTCGATACTGCACAGCGCCTTCGCGAACTGATCCCCGGTGTACGCTTCGTTTCGCCCTGCGCCAATGCCGCACGCCGTGCACAATTGGAGCAGATGCTGGTCGGTCGTGACCTGCCGCTGACACTCCTCGATGGCCGCTCCCATCAGGCCCTGGCGGCGTGTGACGCGGTCTTGATCGCCTCGGGCACTGCGACCCTTGAAGCCTTGCTGTTCAAGCGGCCGATGGTGGTAGCCTACCGCCTGGCGCCATTGAGCTACTGGATTCTCAAGCGCCTGGTAAAAAGCCCTTACGTTTCCTTGCCCAACCTGCTGGCCCAGCGCCTGCTGGTTCCGGAATTGTTGCAGGATGCCGCCACTGCGGAGGCGCTTGCGCAAACCCTGGCGCCGCTGGTTGGCGATGGTGCGCAACAGACCGACGGTTTCGACCGTATTCATCGCACCTTGCGTCTGGACGCCTCGAACCAGGCTGCCGATGCCGTGCTGGCTTTGCTGGAAGATCGATAATGCAAATGGGACTTGACTTCAATCTGGTCGAAGACCTGGTCGCCGGTGTCGATGAAGTCGGCCGCGGCCCGTTGTGCGGCGCGGTGGTGACTGCCGCAGTGATCCTCGATCCTGCGCGCCCCATCCTTGGTCTCAACGACTCGAAGAAACTCACTGAAGCGCGGCGCGAGAAGCTTTTCGACGAGATCTGCGAAAAAGCCTTGAGCTTCTGCATCGCCCGCGCCGAAGTCGATGAAATCGACGAACTGAACATCCTGCATGCCACCATGCTGGCCATGCAGCGAGCCGTCGAAGGGCTGCACGTGGCCCCGAAACTGGCGCTGATCGACGGTAACCGCTGCCCGAAACTCCAGGTTCCGGCCTCCCCGGTGGTCAAGGGGGATAGCCAGGTGCCCGCAATCGCGGCAGCGTCGATCCTGGCCAAGGTCACCCGCGACCGCGAGATGTCCGCTTTCGAGCTGATCTATCCCGGTTACGGCATCGGCGGGCACAAGGGCTACCCCACGCCGATACATCTTGAAGCACTGGCCCGCCTGGGGCCGACGCCGATCCATCGGCGCTCCTTCGCCCCGGTACGTGCCGCGTACGAGGCGCGCGAGCTGCTCGGCGGCCAGTCCATCCTGGTCTGAGCCCACACTTCCACCACCAGTCCGGATCACTTCACGCCGGCTGTTGTTTTGATCGGGGCCCGGTACAATCCGGGCCTTGTCGTTTTGCGCTGCTATAGGATCAACATGTCGGCTTCCTTCGTTCATCTTCGCCTGCATACCGAATTCTCGCTGGTCGACGGACTGGTGCGAATCAAGCCGCTCGCCAAGGCCCTGGCCGGGATGAACATGCCGGCGGTGGCGGTGACCGACCAGAGCAACATGTGTTCGCTGGTCAAGTTCTACAAGACGGCCATGGGGGCGGGCATCAAGCCGATCTGCGGCGCCGACCTGTGGCTGGCCGGCGACGACCCGGAAGCGCCCCTGGCACGTATCTGCTTCCTGGTGATGGATGCCAAGGGCTACCGCAATCTCACCGAACTGATCTCCCGTGGCTGGACCGACGGCCAGCGCAATGGCCTGGTGGTCATCCAGCGGGAATGGATCGCCGAGGCCGCTGAAGGCCTGATCGCGCTTTCCGCAGCGAAGGAAGGCGATATCGGCATGGCCCTGATGAACGGCAACGAGGCTGAAGCCGAGGCGCTGCTGCAGGACTGGATGGCGATGTTTCCCGACCGCTTCTACGTCGAGGTGCAGCGCACCAATCGCGCTGGCGACGAAGAGTATCTGCATGCCGCGGTGGCCCTGGCCGATCGCCTGGGGGCGCCGCTGGTGGCGACCAACGATGTGCGTTTCATCAAGCAATCCGATTTCGATGCCCACGAGACCCGCGTGTGCATCGGCGAGGGCCGTGCCCTCGACGATCCGCGCCGTTCGCGCAACTACAGCGACCAGCAGTACCTGAAGAGCCCGGAGGAAATGGCCGAGCTGTTCAGCGACCTGCCCGAGGCCCTGGAAAACAGCGTCGAGATCGCCAAGCGCTGCAACATCACTGTGCAGTTGGGCAAATACTTCCTTCCCGATTTCCCCACGCCCAACGGCATGGGGATCGACGACTATCTGCGCCATGTTTCCCATGAAGGCCTGGAAGAGCGCCTGGCCGTGCTCTGGCCAAAGGAAACCACGCCCGACTACGAAGAGAAACGCCAGGTCTATCTGGATCGGCTCAAGTTCGAGCTGGACATCATCATCCAGATGGGTTTCCCCGGTTACTTCCTGATCGTTATGGACTTCATCAAGTGGGCCAAGAACAACGGCGTGCCGGTGGGCCCGGGCCGGGGGTCGGGAGCTGGCTCGCTGGTGGCCTATGTGCTCAAGATCACCGACCTCGACCCCTTGGCCTATGACCTGCTGTTCGAGCGCTTCCTCAACCCCGAACGTATTTCCATGCCCGACTTCGACGTCGACTTCTGCATGGATGGCCGCGACCGGGTGATCGACTACGTGGCCGAGGCCTACGGGCGCAATGCGGTGAGCCAGATCATCACCTTCGGCACCATGGCGGCCAAGGCGGTGGTGCGCGACGTTGCGCGGGTGCAGGGCAAGTCCTACGGCCTGGCGGATCGTCTGTCGAAGATGATTCCGTTCGAAGTCGGCATGACCCTGGAAAAGGCCTACGAACAGGAAGAAATGCTGCGGGACTTTCTCAAGACCGACGAGGACGCCAAGGAAATCTGGGACATGGCCCTCAAGCTCGAGGGTGTCACCCGGGGTACCGGCAAGCACGCCGGGGGCGTGGTCATCGCCCCGACCAAGCTCACCGACTTTTCGCCGATCGCCTGTGACGAAGAAGGCGGTGGCCTGGTAACCCAGTTCGACAAGGACGATGTCGAGGCCGCCGGCCTGGTGAAATTCGACTTCCTCGGCCTGCGTACCCTGACCATCATCAAATGGGCGATGGAGATCATCAACCGCGAGCAGGCCAAGGCCGGCCTGCCGGATGTGAACATCGACTTCATCCCGCTGGACGACCGCAAGACCTACGAACTGCTGCAGCGGGCAGAAACAACAGCGGTATTCCAGCTGGAATCCCGCGGCATGAAGGAGCTGATCAAGAAGCTCAAGCCCGACTGCCTGGAAGACCTTATCGCACTGGTGGCGTTGTTCCGTCCCGGTCCGTTGCAATCGGGCATGGTGGACGACTTCATCAACCGTAAGCACGGTCGTGCCGAGCTGGCCTATCCGCATCCGGATTATCAGTACGATGGCCTGAAGCCCGTACTGGCACCGACCTACGGCATCATCCTGTACCAGGAACAGGTGATGCAGATTGCCCAGGTCATGGCCGGTTACACCCTCGGCGGTGCGGACATGCTGCGTCGGGCCATGGGCAAGAAGAAGCCCGAGGAAATGGCCAAGCAGCGTGGCGGTTTCATCGAAGGGTGCGTCAACAACGGAATCGACGCCGACCTCGCGGGCAACATCTTCGACCTGGTGGAGAAGTTCGCCGGCTACGGCTTCAACAAGTCCCACTCCGCCGCCTATGGCCTGGTCTCCTACCAGACTGCCTGGCTGAAGACCCACCACCCGGCTGCGTTCATGGCCGCGGTACTCTCGGCGGATATGCACAACACCGACAAGGTGGTGATCCTGATCGAGGAAGTGCGCAGCATGAAGCTGCGCCTCGACGCGCCGGACGTGAATTTCTCCGACTTCAAGTTCACCGTGAACAACGACGGACGCATCGTCTATGGCCTCGGTGCGATCAAGGGCGTCGGCGAGGGTCCGGTGGAAGCGATCATGGAGGCACGGGCCGCAGGTGGTCCGTTCAACGACCTGTTCGATTTCTGCGCGCGGGTCGACCTCAAGCGCATCAACAAGCGCACCCTCGACGCCCTGGTGCGCAGCGGTGCGCTGGACCGCCTCGGGCCGTTCTTCCATGACGAGATCAAGGCCTACCAGGCCAATATCGATCGCAACCGTGCAGTCTTGCTGTCGGCGATGGAGGAAGCGATCAAATCGGCGGAGCAGACCGCCCGCACCCATGACAGCGGTCACTCGGACCTCTTCGGTGGCCTGTTCGACGAGCCGGATGCCGATGTCTACGCCAACCATCGCAAGGCCCGCGAGCTGACCCTGAAAGAACGTTTGCGCGGCGAGAAGGACACCCTCGGCCTCTATCTCACCGGCCACCCCATCGACGAGTACGAAGGCGAGATTCGCCGTTTCGCCCGCCAGCGTATCGTCGACCTGAAGCCGGCACGCGATACCCAAACAGTCGCCGGCATGATCATTGCTCTGCGGGTGATGAAGAATAAGAAAGGCGACAAGATGGGCTTCGTCACCCTCGACGATCGCTCCGGGCGGATCGAGGCTTCGTTGTTCGCCGACGCTTTCATGGCCTCGCAAGCGCTGCTGCAGAACGATGCCATGGTGGTGGTCGAGGGCGAGGTCAGCAATGACGACTTCTCGGGCGGCCTGCGCCTGCGCGTCAAGCGGGTGATGAGCATGGAGGATGCGCGCACCAACCTGGCCGACAGCCTGCGCCTGAAGCTGCACGCCGATGCGCTCAAGGGCGATCGTTTGGCCTGGCTGGGCGACCTGCTCAAGCGCCACCGCGGCGCCTGCCCGGTGAGCATGGAATACACCGGCAGTGACGCGAAAGCCCAGTTGCAGTTCGGCGAGGATTGGCGGATCGACCCGGCCGATGGCTTGATTCAGGCCCTGCGTGACCAGTTCGGCCGTGAGAACGTCTTTTTGCACTATCGATGAATTTTTAATCTCGACCTGAACGCGCCTCTCCCTTAAGGTAGGGCGCCAAACGGATCAACCGGCCGGCCGCCTGGCCGTCGACCCAAGACGGATGCCTATGAACCCGAATTTTCTGGATTTCGAACAGCCGATTGCTGACCTGCAAGCCAAGATCGAAGAGCTGCGCCTGGTAGGCAATGACAACTCGTTGAACATCGGCGATGAAATCGGCCGTCTGCAGGACAAGAGCAGCGAGCTGACCAAGAGCATCTTCGGCAATCTGACCAGCTGGCAGATCGCCCGCCTGGCGCGCCATCCGCGCCGGCCGTACACCCTGGACTACATCGAGCACATCTTCACCGAGTTCGACGAGCTGCACGGCGACCGTCACTTCGCCGACGACGCCGCGATCGTCGGCGGTATCGCCCGCCTGGACGACCGCCCGGTGATGGTCATCGGCCACCAGAAGGGCCGTGAAGTGCGCGAAAAGGTTCGCCGCAACTTCGGCATGCCGCGTCCGGAAGGCTACCGCAAGGCCTGTCGCCTGATGGAAATGGCCGAACGCTTCAAGATGCCGATCCTGACCTTCATCGACACCCCGGGTGCGTATCCGGGCATCGACGCCGAAGAGCGCAACCAGAGCGAAGCCATCGCCTGGAACCTGCGGGTCATGGCGCGCCTGAAGACCCCGATCATCGCCACCGTTATCGGCGAGGGTGGTTCTGGCGGTGCGCTGGCCATCGGTGTCTGCGACCAGCTCAACATGCTGCAGTACTCGACCTACTCGGTGATCTCGCCGGAGGGTTGCGCCTCGATCCTTTGGAAAACCGCCGAAAAGGCTGCCGACGCCGCCGAGGCCATGGGCATCACTGCCGAACGCCTGAAAGGCCTGGGCATCGTCGACAAGGTCATCTCCGAACCCCTGGGCGGTGCGCACCGTGATCCGGCAGCCATGGCAGCCTCGGTTCGCAGTGAGCTGCTCGAGCAACTGGACATGCTGAAGAAGTTCGACAACGACGCGTTGCTCAAGCGCCGTTACGACCGCCTGATGAGCTACGGTCTCTGACCTGAAGCCATCTGTCAGGAATTGGGGCCGCAAAGCGGCCCCGATTGCTTTTGTCGGACCCTGAACATGACCGACCTCGTCGCCCGCCTGAAGGACAAGCTAGCCCCCTGGCAGAACGCGCCCGGTTGGTGCGTGGCCTTGTCGGGCGGTCTGGATTCCACTGTACTCCTGCACCTGCTGGCAGCCATGACGGATCGCCCATCATTGCGCGCCATCCATGTCCATCACGGCTTGCAATCGGTCGCGGATGCCTGGCCGGAACACTGCCAGCGCCTGTGCGACTCGCTGGGCGTCGAGCTGCTGGTACGCCATGTGACAGTGGGAGAGGGCGCCAGCCTCGAACAGGCCGCGCGCAATGCCCGCTATGCGGCCTTCAGTGAAGTGCTTCGGGATGGAGAAGTCCTGCTGACCGGCCAGCATCGTGAGGACCAGGCCGAAACCCTGTTGTTGCGCCTGCTTCGTGGTGCCGGATTGCGTGGGTTGATGGCGATGCGCGGACTGCGGCAGTTGGGTGACGCCTGGCTGCTTCGGCCCTTGCTCGACAGCTCTCGTGACGAGCTTCTGCGCTATGCCCGTGATCGTGGCCTGGACTGGATCGAAGATCCGTCGAATGGCGATATCCGATTCACGCGCAATTACCTGCGACAAGAGGTGCTTCCGGCCCTGTCTTCACGCTGGCCACAGGTCAGTCGCACGCTGGCCCGTACTGCCGATCATCTCGCCGAGGCGGGCGAGTTGCTCGATGCACTGGCCTCGGGCGATCTGGCGCAGGCCCAGACGCAGGGTGATTTTCCCTGGCTCGGTATTCCCTCCCTGCATTTACCGGGTCTGCTCCGGCTTTCTCCAGCGCGCCAGCGTAACGCCCTGCGATTTTGGCTCGCGTATTTCACTCGCCTGCCCGATGCCGATCATTGGGCCGGCTGGGACGCTCTACTCGATGCCCGCCCCGATGCTTCACCGATCTGGAAACTCGCCGATGGCGAGCTGCACCGGGCTGGTGAGCGCATCTACTGGTTGAGTGGCGAGTGGCTCGGCGCTCCCGATGGGGCGGAATGCTGGAAAGATCCACCACTGGCGCTGGAACTGCCTGGCAACGGATTCGTTATCCTGAAAGGGAATAAGCCCGGGGAGACCCTGCGGATCGCCTACCGCCAGGGCGGCGAAAACATGCATATCGCCGGTCGCGGCCATCGCGATCTCAAGCGTTTGCTCAATGAACGCGGGGTTCCCGCCTTCGTTCGCGGCCGTTTGCCACTGCTGTTCGCCGGTGATCGACTGGTCGCCGTGGCCAACCTGCCGGACCTTGTTGATGGCGATTTGCAACTTGTGTGGCAGGTACCGACGAGTGAGCAAGGTTTGAGGTGATGGGCATCTTCGGGTAGACTACGCTCCCTTCTTGATACAGCTTCTGTGAGCCCGATTCGAGCCGCAGGAGTTGCCGATTACCAAGCAGTTTTTTGCTGGGCGATTCTCAAAATGTGTAGCGAGCTCCGTACCGGGATTTCAACCCCCGGTCTGTACAGACGCGGCAGTATTTTCGGATGCACTGTGATTGACGCAGGTGATCGGGGGCTTCGGCCTTCCTTCGCTTTCCCCGGCGGCGCAGACCGCTTTAACGCAGACTTCTAGGGTTTTTCATGACGCGCTACATATTCGTCACGGGCGGTGTTGTTTCTTCATTGGGGAAAGGCATTGCCTCGGCTTCATTGGCGGCCATCCTGGAGGCGCGGGGGCTCAAGGTCACCATGCTCAAGCTGGACCCGTACATCAACGTCGACCCGGGCACCATGAGCCCGTTCCAGCACGGCGAAGTGTTCGTTACCCACGACGGCGCCGAGACCGACCTGGACCTGGGCCACTACGAGCGGTTCATCCGCACGACCATGACCCAGAACAACAACTTCACCACCGGCCGCATCTACGAGCACGTGCTGCGCAAGGAGCGTCGTGGTGACTACCTGGGCGCCACCATCCAGGTCATCCCGCACATCACCGACGAGATCAAGCGTCGCATCATCAAGGGCGCCGGCGATGCCGACGTGGCCCTGGTCGAGATCGGCGGCACCGTCGGCGACATCGAGTCGCAGCCGTTCCTCGAAGCCATCCGTCAATTGCGCGTCGAAGTCGGCTCCAAGCGCGCGATGCTGATGCACCTGACCCTGGTCCCGTACATCGCCACCGCCGGCGAGACCAAGACCAAGCCGACCCAGCACTCGGTCAAGGAACTGCGCTCCATCGGCCTGCAGCCTGACGTGCTGATCTGCCGTTCAGACCATCCGGTCGATGTGTCGTCCCGTCGCAAGATTGCCCTGTTCACCAACGTCGAAGAACGTGCGGTCATCTCGCTGGAAGACGTCGACACCATCTACAAGATTCCTGCCGTGCTGCACGCCCAGGGCCTGGACGACTTCGTCGTCGAGCGCTTCGGCCTGCAATGCAACGGTGCCGACCTCTCCGAATGGGAAAAGGTCGTCGATGCCAAGCTGAACCCCGAGCACGAAGTCACCATCGCCATGGTCGGCAAGTACATGGAACTGCTTGACGCGTACAAGTCGCTGATCGAAGCGATGAGCCACGCCGGCATCCAGAACCGTACCAAGGTCAACCTGCGCTACATCGATTCCGAAGACATCGAGAACCAGGGCACCGGTCTGCTGGAAGGCGTCGACGCCATCCTGGTGCCGGGCGGCTTCGGTCTGCGCGGCGTGGAAGGCAAGATCACCGCCGTCCAGTACGCTCGCGAGAACAAGGTCCCGTACCTGGGGATCTGCCTCGGCATGCAGGTCGCGGTCATCGAATTCGCCCGTAACGTCATGGGCTGGAAGGACGCCAACTCCACCGAGTTCGATCGCAACAGCGGCCACCCGGTCGTTGGCCTGATCACCGAGTGGGCCGATGCTACCGGCGCCGTGGAAACCCGTACCGAAGCGTCCGACCTGGGCGGCACCATGCGCCTGGGCGCCCAGGAATGCCAGCTGGAAAGCGGTTCCAAGGTCCACGATTGCTACGCCAAGGACGTGATCGTCGAGCGTCACCGCCACCGCTACGAAGTGAACAACAATCTGCTGCCGCAATTGATCGAAGCCGGCCTCAAGGTTTCCGGTCGTTCCGGCGACGGTGCACTGGTGGAAGTGGTCGAGTCCCAGGATCATCCATGGTTCGTCGCCTGCCAGTTCCACCCAGAGTTCACCTCGACCCCGCGTGACGGCCATCCGCTGTTCAGCGGCTTCGTCAAGGCGGCCCTGGCGCAGAAGAACAAGGCCTGATCCATGACCCAGAAGATCATTCGCGTCGGTAACATCGAGATCGCCAACGACAAGCCGTTCGTCCTGTTCGGCGGCATGAACGTTCTGGAGTCCCGTGACCTGGCCCTGAAGGTCTGCGAGGAATACGTGCGGGTTACCGAGAAACTCGGTATCCCCTACGTGTTCAAGGCCAGCTTCGACAAGGCCAATCGCTCGTCGATCAATTCCTACCGCGGTCCTGGCCTTGAAGAAGGCCTGCGGATCTTCGAGGAAGTGAAGAAGACCTTCGGCGTTCCGGTCATCACCGATGTGCACGAGCCGTTCCAGGCCGAAGCCGTGGCCAAGGTTTGCGACATCATCCAGCTGCCGGCCTTCCTCTCGCGCCAGACCGACCTGGTGGTGGCAATGGCCAAGACCGGTGCGGTGATCAACATCAAGAAAGCCCAGTTCCTCGCCCCCCAGGAAATGAAACACATCCTGACCAAGTGCGAGGAAGCGGGTAACGACCAGTTGATCCTGTGCGAGCGTGGTTCCAGCTTCGGATACAACAACCTGGTGGTGGACATGCTCGGCTTCGGCATCATGAAGCAGTTCCAGTACCCGGTGTTCTTCGACGTGACCCACGCCCTGCAGATGCCGGGCGGTCGTGCCGATTCGGCCGGCGGTCGTCGTGCCCAGGTCACCGAACTGGCCCGTGCCGGTCTCAGCCAGGGCCTGGCTGGCCTGTTCCTCGAGGCCCACCCGGACCCGGACAACGCCAAGTGCGACGGTCCCTGCGCCCTGCGCCTGGACAAGCTGGAGCCTTTCCTGACCCAGCTCAAGCAACTGGATGACCTGGTGAAGAGTTTTCCGACGGTAGAAACCGCATAAGCCGCGTTTCTCCGGTAAAGTACCGCCCGTTTCACCCCTGACCTCGCGGTCGGGGGTTCTCCGCGTCAGGCCTGCCCGTGCCCCGTGCCTGCGAAAGAGCGGATTCTTCAAGCTGCGTTGTTTTCGTCAATTCTGGAGTGCTTACAACAATGGCAAAAATCGTCGACATCAAAGGTCGTGAAGTTCTCGACTCCCGCGGCAACCCGACCGTGGAAGCGGACGTGCTGCTCGACAACGGCATCATCGGCAGCGCCTGCGCGCCGTCGGGTGCTTCCACCGGCTCCCGCGAGGCACTGGAGCTGCGTGATGGCGACAAGAGCCGTTACCTGGGTAAGGGCGTGCTGAAAGCCGTCGCCAACATCAACGGCCCGATCCGCGACCTGCTGCTGGGCAAGGACCCGGTAGACCAGAAAGCCCTGGACCGCGCCATGATCGAACTGGACGGTACCGAGAACAAGGCCAAGCTGGGCGCCAACGCCATCCTCGCCGTGTCCCTGGCCGCTGCCAAGGCTGCCGCCCAGGACCAGGACCTGCCGCTGTACGCGCACATCGCCAACCTGAACGGCACCCCTGGCCAGTACTCCATGCCGGTACCGATGATGAACATCATCAACGGCGGCGAGCACGCCGACAACAACGTCGATATCCAGGAGTTCATGGTTCAGCCGGTTGGCGCCAAGACCTTCTCCGACGCGCTGCGCATGGGCACCGAGATCTTCCATCACCTCAAGGCCGTGCTGAAGGCCCGTGGCCTGAACACTGCGGTCGGTGACGAAGGCGGTTTCGCGCCTAACCTGTCCTCCAACGAAGACGCCCTGGGCGCCATTGCCGAAGCCGTGGCCAACGCCGGCTACAAGCTGGGCACCGACGTGACCCTGGCCCTGGACTGCGCCGCCAGCGAGTTCTTCGAAGACGGCAAGTACAACCTGTCCGGTGAAGGCAAGTCGTTCGACGCCGAAGGTTTCGCCGAGTACCTGAAAGGCCTGACCGAGCGCTTCCCGATCATCTCCATCGAAGACGGTCTGGACGAGTCCGACTGGGCTGGCTGGAAAGTCCTGACCGACAAGATCGGCGAGAAGGTTCAACTGGTCGGTGACGACCTGTTCGTGACCAACACCAAGATCCTGAAGGAAGGCATCGACAAGAAGATCGCCAACTCCATCCTGATCAAGTTCAACCAGATCGGCTCGCTGACCGAGACCCTGGAAGCCATCCAGATGGCCAAGGCCGCTGGCTACACCGCGGTAATCTCGCACCGTTCGGGCGAAACCGAAGACTCGACCATTGCCGACCTGGCCGTAGGTACTTCCGCTGGTCAGATCAAGACCGGTTCGCTGTGCCGTTCCGACCGCGTATCCAAGTACAACCAGCTGCTGCGTATCGAAGAGCAACTGGGCGCCAAGGCGGTGTACCGTGGTCGCGACGAGTTTCGCGGCTAAGCGATAGATGGTAAAAAGACAGCACCGTGAAACCCAGGGCTTTGTCCTGGTGTCTTTCACGGGCGCTGCGAATGCTTGAATCACAAAGCCTGGCTTCGGTCAGGCTTCGTGCCATCAGCCCTTCGCACACGCGGTCTTTCGCCACTGGATGTCCTGATGCGTAGTCCTTACTGGTTGTTCCTTGTCCTTCTCGCACTGCTCGGTGGCTTGCAGTACCGGCTGTGGGTGGGCAATGGCAGCCTGGCCCAGGTGGCCGAACTCAAGCAACAGATCGCCGACCAGCACGCCGAGAACGAGCGTCTGCTGGAGCGCAACCGCGTGCTCGATGCCGAGGTGCTGGAATTGAAAAAGGGCATGGAAACCGTCGAAGAGCGGGCCCGCCACGAATTGGGAATGGTGAAGGAGGGTGAAACCCTCTACCAACTGGCCCAATGAGCACGTCCCTTCCTGCCTTCTGGGCAGTGATCCCCGCCGCCGGCGTGGGTGCGCGCATGGCCGCCGACCGGCCCAAGCAGTACCTGCAACTGGGCGGACGCACTATTCTCGAACACAGCCTCAACTGTTTTCTCGACCATCCCTCCTTGAAAGGGGTGGTGGTCAGCATTGCTGCTGACGATCCCTTCTGGCCCGGCCTCGCCTGCGCCAGCGACCCACGTATACAGCGCGCTGCCGGTGGCCGCGAGCGGGCCGACTCGGTGCTCAGCGCCCTGTTGCTCCTGCATGCGCAAGGGGCGGCGGACGGCGACTGGGTACTGGTCCACGATGCTGCGCGGCCCAACCTGTCGCGTGATGACCTGGATCGCCTGCTCCTGGAACTGGCGGATGATCCGGTGGGTGGGCTGCTCGCTGTTCCGGCCCGGGATACCCTCAAGCGCGCCGATGCCCATGGTCGGGTCGAGGTCACGGTTGACCGCAGCACCATCTGGCAGGCCTATACCCCGCAGATGTTCCGGCTTGGCGCCTTGCACCGGGCCCTGGCCGACAGCCTCGTGGCGAATGTGGCGATCACCGACGAAGCCTCGGCCATCGAGTGGTCCGGCCAGGCGCCGCGGCTGATCGAAGGGCGCAACGACAACATCAAGGTCACCCGTCCCGAAGATCTGGAATGGCTGCGTCAGCGCTGGTCCCAGCGCTGATTCCTTATATCCCCTGATATTCCGGTCGCTGCGCCAGGCCCTCGCGCAGGTGATCGACCAGCTTGCGCACCTTGGGCGAAAGATGCCGTTGCTGCGGATACAGCGCCCATACCGCCGTATTTGGCGGCTGGTGCGCCTCGAGCAGCGACACCAGCGCGCCGCTGCTCAGATGTTCAAGCACGTAGTAGTCCGGCAACTGGCATAACCCCATGCCCTGCAGCGCTGCGTCGAGTACCGCCTGTCCGCTGTTGCAGCGCCAGTTGCCCTGGACCCGCTGGGTGACTTCCCGCCCGTCCTGCTGCATCACCCAGATATCGGAGCTGCCGATCAGGCAATTGTGTCGCGCCAGTTCGGACAGGCTGTGCGGGCGGCCATAACGATTCAGGTAATCCGGCGAGGCGCACAGGTACATGCGTCGTGGCGCCAATCGTGCCGCTACCAGTCGTGATTCTTGCAAGCGACCGAGACGGATCGCCAGGTCCATGCCTTCGTGGAGTAGGTCAAGGGTGTTGTTGGTCAGCTCGATATCCACCCTCAGTTGCGGGTATTGGCTCATGAAACTGGCAACCAGTGGCGCGATGAAGCGCTCGCCGTAGGCGACCGCGCAGGTCATGCGCAACAGCCCCTTGGGCTCGCTGGTCAGGTCGCCCATGGCGCGCAGGGCTTCCTCGCGGCCGTCCTGCAAGCGCTGGCAATGCTGGAGAAAGGTCTGGCCTGCCTCGCTCAGGGTGACGCGGCGGGTGCTGCGGTACAGCAGGCGGGTTTGCAGGCGCTCTTCAAGCCGCGCGACCTGGCGACTGATGTGGGACGAGGACACCCCAAGGCGATCGGCGGCTGCCGTGAACTGCCCGGATTCGGCCACGGCGACGAATTCGTCTATGCCTTCCCAGCGGCTACTCATTGATTATCCCTGCGTGGCAATAATGTTTTGTCTTTGGCCGGATTATTCATCAAAAAGCCTTGAATTACACTGGCTGTCTGAAATGTCCTTTCATTGGAGAAGATTGATGATCAAGTCCCGTGCCGCCGTAGCCTTCGAGGCCAAGAAACCGCTGGAAATCGTCGAAGTCGACGTAGCCATGCCCAAGGCCGGTGAGGTGCTGCTGCGCGTGGTCGCTTCCGGTGTCTGCCATACCGACGCCTACACCCTGTCCGGTGCCGATCCGGAAGGCATCTTCCCGTCGATCCTCGGTCATGAAGGCGGTGCAATCGTCGAGGCCGTTGGCGAGGGCGTGACCTCCCTGGCCGTAGGCGATCATGTGATCCCGCTGTACACCCCGGAATGCGGCAAGTGCAAATTCTGCCTGTCGGGCAAGACCAACCTGTGCCAGGCCATCCGCGCCACCCAGGGCAAGGGCTTGATGCCGGACGGCACCACGCGCTTTTCCTACAAGGGGCAGCAGCTCTTCCATTACATGGGCACTTCGACCTTCTCCGAGTACACCGTGCTGCCGGAAATCTCCGTAGCCAAGATCCAGAAGGAGGCCCCGCTGGAAAAGGTCTGCCTGCTCGGTTGCGGCGTGACCACCGGTATCGGCGCGGTGCTGAACACCGCCAAGGTCAAGCCAGGTGACACCGTGGCCATCTTCGGCCTGGGTGGCATCGGCCTGTCGGCGATCATCGGTGCGGTCAAGGCCAAGGCCTCGCGTATCATCGCCGTGGACATCAACCCGGGCAAATTCGAGATCGCCCGCCAGCTCGGTGCCACCGACTGCGTCAATCCGAAGGACTACGATCGTCCGATCCAGGAAGTGATCGTCGACCTCACCGATGGCGGCGTGGACTTTTCCTTCGAGTGCGTGGGCAACGTCAATCTGATGCGTGCGGCGCTGGAGTGCTGCCACAAGGGCTGGGGCGAGTCGGTGATCATCGGCGTGGCCGGTGCCGGCCAGGAAATCGCCACCCGCCCGTTCCAGTTGGTGACCGGCCGCGTCTGGCGCGGTTCCGCCTTCGGTGGCGTGCGTGGTCGCAGCGAGCTGCCGAGCTACGTCGAGATGTCCGAGAAGGGCGAGATCCCGCTGGATACCTTCATCACCCATACCATGGGCCTGGAAGACATCAACAAGGCCTTCGACCTGATGCATGAAGGCAAGAGCATCCGCAGCGTCATCCACTTCTGAGGTCGCTCATGAGCCTGGAAAACATTTCCTGCCAGAAAAGCTTCGGTGGCTGGCACAAGCGTTACCGTCATCGCTCCGAAGTGCTGGGCTGCGACATGGTCTTCGCCGTGTACCTGCCGCCGCAGGCCGAGCAGGGCGGCGAGCTGCCGGTGCTGTATTGGCTGAGCGGGTTGACCTGCACCGACGAGAACTTCATGCAGAAGGCCGGTGCGCACAAGCTGGCCGCCGAGCTGGGGCTGATCATCGTCGCGCCGGACACCAGTCCGCGGGGTGCTCAGGTGCCGGGGGATCCGGACGGTGCCTGGGACTTCGGCCTTGGCGCCGGTTTCTACGTCAATGCGACCCAGCATCCGTGGGCAGCCAACTACCGCATGTACGACTACGTGGTGGACGAACTGCCGGCCCTGATCGAGGCGCATTTCCCGGCCTCGGACAAACGTTCCGTCAGCGGTCACTCCATGGGCGGGCACGGTGCGCTGGTTTGCGCCTTGCGCAATCCCGGGCGTTATTCGTCGGTGTCGGCCTTTGCGCCGATCAGCAACCCGATGGATTGCCCTTGGGGGCAGAAGGCGTTCAGCCGCTACCTCGGCGAAGACCGCGCGCGTTGGCGCGAGTGGGATGCCAGTGTGCTGATCGCCCAGGCCAGCGAGCGCCTGCCGCTGCTGGTGGACCAGGGTGATCGCGACGATTTCCTGGAAAACCAGCTCAAGCCACAGGTGTTGCAACAGGCGGCACAAGCCGCGGGCTATCCGCTGCAACTGCGTTTGCAGCCAGGCTACGACCACAGCTACTACTTCATCGCCAGTTTCATCGATGATCACTTGCGGCATCATGCCGCAGCGCTGGGTGTACTGCGCGCTTGAGGCGACAATTCAAGCCCAACGCCCGGCAAAGCAGGTAGAATCACGCCCTGACTCAATCAGGGCGTTTTTTTATGCGTATTGGCCACGGCTACGACGTGCACCGCTTTGCGGAAGGCGATTTCATCACCTTGGGCGGCGTACAGATCGCGCACAAATACGGGCTGCTGGCCCATTCCGACGGCGACGTGCTGCTGCACGCCCTGAGCGATGCCTTGCTCGGCGCTGCCGCGCTGGGTGACATCGGTCGCCATTTCCCCGATACCGATCCGCAATTCAAGGGCGCCGACAGCCGCGTGCTGCTGCGTCATGTGGTCGCCATCGTCCGGGCCAAGGGCTGGAAGGTCGGCAATGTCGACGCCACCATCGTCGCCCAGGCGCCGAAGATGGCACCGCACATCGAACGCATGCGCGAGTTGATCGCGGCCGACCTGCAGGTCGGGCTCGACCAGGTCAATGTCAAGGCCACCACTACCGAGAAGCTCGGCTTCACCGGACGTGAGGAAGGTATTGCGGTTCACGCCGTCGCCTTGCTGCTGCCAGCATGAACGAACTCGAACTGCTCGGCCCGCGCGCCAGCGGGCCGGCGCTGGGCAGCGCGGTACTGAAAGCGGTGGCGGAGGATTTCCAGGTCGATGAAGTGCTGGACATCCCGCTGTCCGGCCAGGGCGAACACCTGTGGTTGTGGGTGGAAAAGCGCGATCTCAATACCGAGGAAGCTGCCCGCCGCCTGGCCCGTGCCGCCGGTGTGCCGCTGAAGACCATCAGCTATGCCGGTCTCAAGGATCGCCAGGCCTTGACCCGCCAGTGGTTCAGCCTGCATCTGCCGGGCAAGGCCGATCCCGATTTCACTGCCGCCGAAAATGAAAGCCTGCGCATCCTCGAGCGCACCCGGCATTCACGCAAGCTGCAACGCGGTGCCCATTCGGCCAACGGCTTCACCCTGCGCCTGACCCGGCTCCAGGCCGATCACGCCGCGCTCGATGCCCGTCTCGAACGGCTGCGCGCCCAAGGCGTCCCGAACTACTTCGGGGCGCAGCGCTTTGGTCATGACGGAGGCAACGTCGAGGAGGCGCGCCATTGGGCCGAACGCAAGGCGTTGCCGGAGCAGCGCAACCTGCGCTCGCGGTTGCTGTCGAGCGCGCGTAGCTACCTGTTCAACCGTGTCCTCGCCCAGCGTGTCGAGGATGGCAGTTGGCAGCGTGCGCAGATCGGCGACCTGTTGGCGTTCACTGAGAGCCGTAGCTTCTTTCCGGCAGGTGAGTCGGAATGCAGCGATCCTCGCCTCGGCATTCTCGACCTGCATCCCACCGGTCCGCTCTGGGGTGAAGGGCTTCCAGCCACGCAGGGCGCGGCCGGCGCCCTCGAACAGCGTGTCGGCGAGGAGAATCCGGCACTCTGCGAATGGCTTGGGCACGCCGCGATGAAGCAGGAACGACGCATTCTGCGACTGCCCATTGGTCGGCTGACGTGGCATTATCCCGAGCCTGATATCCTGCAACTGGAATTCGTCCTTCCGGCCGGATGTTTCGCCACCGTGGTGGTGCGCGAACTCGTCGATCTGGTCCCGGCAGGGCAGACGGACAGCCCATGCGTATTCTGATTTCCAATGACGATGGCGTTCTCGCGCCCGGACTCGCTGCGCTCCACGGCGCGCTGGCGGATTATGCCGAGTGCGTGGTGATCGCCCCGGACCAGGACAAGAGCGGTGCCAGCAGTTCGCTGACGCTCGACCGTCCGCTGCATCCGCAAACCCTGCCCAACGGCTTCATCAGCATCAACGGCACCCCGACCGACTGTGTTCATCTCGGTCTCAACGGCTTGTTGCCGCAGACCCCGGACATGGTGGTGTCGGGGATCAACCTGGGGGCCAACCTCGGCGACGACGTTCTTTACTCCGGAACCGTGGCTGCAGCGCTGGAAGGGCGTTTCCTCGGCAATACCTCGTTTGCCTTCTCGCTGTTGTCGCGTCTGCCCGACAACCTGCCGACAGCCGCCTACGTTGCGCGCAAGCTGGTCGAAGCGCACCCGCGCCTGGAGCTGCCGCCGCGAACCGTGCTCAACGTGAACATCCCCAACCTGCCGCTGGATCATATTCGCGGTATCCAGCTGACCCGCCTGGGGCATCGTGCTCGCGCCGCCGCACCGATCAAGGACGTCAACCCGCGGGGCAAGGAGGGTTACTGGATCGCGGTTGCCGGTGATGTCGAGGATGGCGGGCCGGGTACCGACTTCCATGCGGTCATGCAGGGGTATGTGTCGATCACCCCGCTGCAACTGGACCGAACCTTCAATGATGCCTTCGATCGCCTGGATGGCTGGCTGGAGGGTGTGCTCTGATGCGCGATCAGGACGATATGATGCGCCGCGGTATCGGCATGACCTCCCAGCGCACCCGTGAGCGGCTGATCCAGCGCCTGTGCGAGGAAGGCGTCTCGAACCCGCGGGTACTGGATGTACTGCGTCGCACACCGCGGCATTTGTTCGTCGATGAAGCATTGGCGCATCGCGCCTATGAAGATACTGCCCTGCCGATCGGCCATAACCAGACCATCTCGCAACCTTTCATGGTTGCGCATATGAGCGAAGTGCTGCTGGAAGCAGGTCCGCTGGACAAGGTCATGGAGATCGGTACCGGCTCCGGCTACCAGACCGCCGTATTGGCGCAACTGGTGGAGCGTGTGTTTTCCGTGGAGCGGATCAAGGTGCTCCAGGATCGGGCCAAGGAACGCCTGACCGAACTGAACCTGCGCAACGTGGTGTTTCGCTGGGGCGACGGCAGCGAAGGCTGGCCAGCCCTGGCGCCTTACAACGGCATTATCGTTACCGCAGTGGCGCCGGAAGTCCCCCAGGCATTGCTGGACCAGCTGGCTCCGGGCGGGCGTATGGTGATTCCGGTGGGGAATGTCGGGGAAGTGCAACAACTTCTGCTGATCGTGCGCGAGGAGCACGGTTTCTCCCGACGGGTGCTGGGAACGGTACGTTTCGTTCCGCTGCTCAACGGCACACTCTCCTGACGCTTCTTTATTTTCGCGAGTGGCGAATTCTCGGCGTGGCGTCAGGTCTATGAGGCGGGTGCCCCATATCCGGAGCGGCAACCGTTCACGTTTTGCGTTTGTATATCGCGCGCAAGTGTCCGGTGCATGGTTATAATTGCAACATTATTGCATTTTCAAACTCGATCACCATTTAAGGGAGCGGCGGGTGAGTTCAACAGTCATTCGGCAGCGTATGGGTCTTTCAAGCATCAGGCTTCTGGTGGTTGCACTTGCCGTTGGCATGTTGGTGACGGGTTGCTCCAGCACTTCTTCTTCTTCCAGTGGCGCACGGGTCGTGGACCGTAATAACGCAGCGCCCAAGCGCCCTGCGGTAACTTCCGGGCAATATGTGGTGCGTCCTGGTGATACCTTGTTCTCCATCGCCTTCCGTTATGGCTGGGATTACAAATCCCTGGCTGCGCGCAACGGCATCGAGCCGCCTTATACCATACGCCCGGGCCAGGCGATCCGCTTCGACGAGCCTTCCTCCGGCTCTTCCCGTGTCGTGACCTCCACTTCTCCGTCGAGCAAGACCACGGTTACCCGACGTCCTGCCGGTACCCCGCCGCCGCCGAAAAGTACCAGCACGGCGGCGACCACACCGGTGGTGACACCCTCCACGGCGCCGACCCAGGTTCCCGCAGCAGAGCGCTCCAGCGGTGGCTGGGCATGGCCGGCGAACGGCGTTCTGATTGGAAAATTCGCTTCAAACGGTAGTTTGAATAAAGGCATTGATATCGCCGGAGATTTGGGACAGCCTGTTTTTGCTGCCGCTGATGGTTCGGTGGTGTACGCCGGTAGTGGTCTACGGGGCTACGGTGAACTCGTAATCATCAAGCACAACGAAACCTACGTGAGTGCTTACGGTCACAACCGTAGGCTTTTGGTTCGGGAGGGACAGCAAGTCAAGGTAGGGCAGACAATTGCCGAAATGGGGTCCACGGGCACCGATCGCGTGAAGCTTCACTTTGAAATTCGCCGCCTGGGTAAACCGGTAGACCCGTTGCAGTTCCTGCCAAACCGTTGATTGTTGATTCCGGCCTGTTCCTTAGCGTAATGGGGACAGGCTCTGGCGATGCCATGGACAAGGTACGCTCGAGTCTGAGTTCGAACTCAGCAAAGGACTATAACAATGGCTCTCAGCAAAGAAGCGCCGGAGTTTGACATCGACGATGAGGTTCTTCTCATGGAGACCGGCATCGTTTTGGAAACGGATGTGGTGTCAGACGAACCTGCTGTACCTTCGGTTCGGACCAGAGCCAGACAGGGCTCTTCGCTAAAACAGCACAAGTACATCGATTACACCCGGGCACTTGATGCGACTCAGCTTTATCTCAATGAAATCGGTTTTTCCCCGCTGCTGACTCCCGAAGAGGAGGTTCATTTTGCGCGCCTGTCGCAAAGTGGCGATCCTGCAGGTCGCAAGCGGATGATCGAGAGCAACCTGCGCCTGGTGGTAAAGATAGCCCGCCGCTACGTGAATCGGGGGCTTTCGCTGCTCGACCTGATCGAGGAGGGCAACCTGGGGTTGATCCGTGCGGTCGAGAAATTCGACCCGGAGCGTGGCTTCCGTTTCTCCACCTATGCGACCTGGTGGATTCGCCAGACGATCGAGCGGGCGATCATGAACCAGACCCGCACCATCCGCCTGCCGATTCATGTGGTCAAGGAGCTGAACGTCTATTTGCGTGCGGCTCGGGAGCTCACCCAGAAGCTCGATCACGAACCCTCCCCGGAAGAAATCGCCAACCTGCTGGAAAAACCGGTGGCCGAGGTCAAGCGTATGCTCGGCCTGAACGAGCGGGTTTCCTCGGTAGACGTATCCCTCGGGCCCGACTCGGACAAGACATTGCTCGATACCCTCACGGACGATCGGCCAACCGATCCATGTGAGCTTCTGCAGGACGACGATCTGTCCCAGAGCATCGATCAATGGCTGAGCGAGCTGACCGACAAGCAGCGTGAAGTGGTCATCCGTCGTTTCGGTTTGCGTGGTCATGAAAGCAGCACGCTCGAGGATGTCGGCCTGGAGATCGGCCTGACTCGCGAGAGGGTGCGGCAGATCCAGGTCGAAGGGTTGAAGCGTCTGCGCGAGATCCTGGAAAAGAACGGCCTTTCCAGCGAGTCGCTGTTTCAATAACTAGAACGTTCACGTTCGCCTTGCACGCAAACGCCCCGACCAGATCGGGGCGTTTGCGTTTGTATCTGAGGATCGTCAGTCAGTTCTGTCAGCGGTGAGTCTTTTTGCGTAAGTAATCGCTTACAGGGCATGTAAGCGATTGCAGTAAAGAAGCGTAAAAACTGCCCTGCTTGTGATTGGAGCATTTCGTAACTCTATGAAAATAAAAGATTTTATTTTCTGCTCGGGCTACCCAGCTGTCTTTTTTTGAGAGCCATTGCCAGTTGCGACGAGCGTTCTACGCGTTAATATTTGTCCTGTGTCTACGGACTGACACAGGTTGTCAGGATGACGACCAAGGACATCGCAGGATGCGATTCATCAGGACGATGATAGGGAATACAGGGACTACGGAAAAAATGTGGGCGGGTCAAACCGCCCCTTTTTTTTGCCCGGTGAAAATGAAAAAAGGCCCGCGTGGGCCTTTTTCGTTGGTCGGGAGCGAGTCCGGGACTCAGCGCTCCAGATCCTTGATCTTGCCTTTGACGCCGTCGAACTCTTCGGCATCCGGCAGTGCGTCTTTCTTTTCGGTGATGTTCGGCCAGATCTCTGCCAGCTCGGCGTTCAGCTCGATGAATTCCTGCATGTCGTCAGGTACTTCATCTTCCGAGAAGATGGCTTGGGCAGGGCATTCAGGCTCGCACAGCGCACAGTCGATGCACTCGTCCGGGTGAATGACCAGGAAGTTCGGGCCTTCGTAGAAGCAGTCCACCGGACAGACTTCTACGCAGTCGGTGTACTTGCACTTGATGCAGTTGTCGGTGACGACGAAGGTCATTTCTAATTTTCTCCTCAGGCGACGGCAGCGATGCCCTTTCCAGTCAGGGCCGCTCGGTCTGGTAGGTTGCGGCGAGCCAGGCTAATAACTCGACGCTCCGCCAAACCGCGCGGGATTCTAGCAGCTTGTGAGGCCGCGCGTTATAACAGAGTCTTCAGTTCATAGAGCATTTCGATAGCTTGGCGCGGGGTCATGTTGTCCACGTCGAGCTTGCCGATCTTCTCTATGGCCGGATGGGGCAGGCTGGCGAAGAGATCGCTCTGGTGCGGGACGGCTGGCGCGCTGCGACTGTCGGTCGCGGCTTTGGGCACGTCATGTGGCAGGCTGGAAGTCTCCAGGCGGCCCAGGTGCTCACGGGCGCGCTGGATCACCGGTGTCGGCACGCCAGCCAGCTGCGCCACTGCCAGGCCATAGCTCTGGCTGGCCGGTCCGGGCAGGACGTGGTGCAGGAAGACGATGCGCTCGTTGTGCTCGGTGGCATTCAAGTGCACGTTGGCCACCAGCGGTTCGCTTTCCGGCAATACGGTCAGTTCGAAGTAGTGGGTAGCGAACAGCGTGTAGGCGCGCAGCTGTGCCAGGCGCTCGGCGGCAGCCCAGGCCAGCGAAAGGCCATCGAAGGTGCTGGTGCCACGGCCCACTTCGTCCATCAGCACCAGGCTGCGATCGGTGGCGTTGTGCAGGATATTGGCGGTTTCGCTCATTTCCACCATGAAGGTGGAGCGGCCACCGGCCAGGTCATCGCTGGAGCCGATACGGGTGAAGATGCGGTCCACCAGCGACAGTGTGCAACTGGCCGCCGGCACGTAGCTGCCGATATGGGCGAGCAGCACGATCAACGCGGTCTGGCGCATGTAGGTGGATTTACCGCCCATGTTCGGGCCGGTAATGATCAGCATGCGGGTGCCGTCGTCCAGGGCCAGGTCGTTGGCTACGAAGGGACTGGTGAGGACCTGCTCGACCACCGGGTGACGACCCTGGCTGATCTGCATGCACGGCTCGTCGACGAAGGTCGGGCAGTTCAGGTCCAGGGTCAGCGCGCGCTCGGCCATATTGCTCAGCACGTCCAGCTCGGACAGCGCGGCGGCGGTGTCCTGCAGTGGTGCCAGATGACTGATCAGGGTTTCCAGCAGTGCGTCGTAGAGCATCTTCTCCCGCGCCAGGGCGCGGCTTTTGGCCGACAGCGCCTTGTCTTCGAAGGTTTTCAGCTCGGGGGTGATGAAGCGCTCGGCGCCCTTGAGGGTCTGGCGGCGGATGTAATCGGCCGGGGCCTGTTCGGCCTGTTTGCTTGGCAGTTCGATGAAGTAGCCGTGGACGCGGTTGTAACCGACCTTGAGGTTGGCCAGGCCGGTACGGGCTTTCTCCCGGGCTTCCAGATCGATCAGGAACTGCCCGGCGTTTTCGCTTATCGACAACAGCTCATCGAGCTCGGCATCGTAGCCGGCCTTCAGTACGCCGCCGTCGCGGATTACCGCAGGCGGGTTGTCGATGATTGCCTTGTCCAGCAGGTCGGCCAGCTCTGGATAAGTACCGGCTATGGCTGCCAGGCGCGCGAGATGCGGCGCCTCCAGCTCGGCCATGGCGTTCTGCAGTTCGGGCAGGGCGCCGAGGGCATCACGCAGCCGTGCCAGGTCGCGGGGACGGGCGTTGCGCAGACCGATACGGGCGAGGATCCGCTCGATATCGCCAATATCCTTCAATTGCGGTTGCAGTCGCTCGAAACGATAGTTGTCGAGCAGGCAGCGGATCGAGCCCTGGCGCGCCTGGAGTACTTTCAGATCGCGCAGCGGGCGGTTCAGCCAGCGGGTCAGCAAGCGGCTACCCATGGCAGTCTGGCAGCGATCGATCACCGACTGCAGGGTATTGTCGCGACCGCCGGCCAGGTTGACGTCCAGTTCCAGGTTGCGGCGGCTGGCGCCATCGAGAATGACCGTATCGTCCAGGCGCTCATGCTTGAGGCTGCGCAAATGGGGCAGGGCGGTCCGCTGGGTTTCCTTGGCATAGGTCAGCAGGCAACCGGCAGCTCCGATGGCCAGGGTCAGCTTGTCGCAACCGAAGCCTTTCAAGTCCTGGGTCGCGAACTGCTGGCACAGGCTCTTGCGCGCGGAATCGCGATCGAAATCCCACGGTGCACGGCGGCGGGAACCACGGCGTTTTTCAGCCGGCAGGCCCTGTGGCCAATCGTCCGGAATCAGCAGTTCCACCGGATTGGTCCGCTCCAACTCGGCCAGCAGGTTTTCCCACCCCTTGAGTTCCTGCACGGTGAAATTGCCGCTGGTGATATCCAGCACTGCCAGGCCGAACAAGCGCTCGTCGCCGAGCACCGCCGCGATCAGGTTATCGCGGCGCTCGTCCAGCAGCGCCTCGTCGCTGACCGTACCCGGAGTGATGATGCGCACCACCTGGCGCTCAACGGGCCCCTTGCTGGTAGCCGGATCGCCGATCTGCTCGCAGATCACCACCGACTCGCCCAGCTTCACAAGCTTGGCGAGATAACCTTCAAGCGAGTGGAAGGGAATACCGCACATGGGAATCGACTGGCCAGCCGACTGGCCGCGCGCGGTCAGGGTGATATCCAGCAGTTTCGCGGCTTTCTTCGCATCTTCGTAGAAGATCTCGTAGAAATCGCCCATGCGGTAGAACATCAGTTGGTCTGGATGCTGGTTCTTCAGCTTCCAGTACTGCTGCATCATCGGAGTGTGTGCGGAAAGATCGGACATTCAAGGCCTTGGAGCAGGGTGTCGTCGAAAGGGTATGAAACCGCTAATAGTACAGGGATTCTCCAGCAGGTGCCGAGACCGAAGGGCGACTGGTCTGCATCATCCTGCGTCGAACCGGGTCGGGCATTTTAGTCGATGCATATTTGCAATTGCATTTCCCTCCAACCCTCGGCAATATGCACGCCATGCACAAGCGCAATGTAGCAACCGTCCTTAAATCACTGCTGGACCGCCACGGAATCTCCGCCACGGAGCTGCACCGTCGTACCGGCGTGCCTCAATCTACCCTGTCGCGGATTCTCAGCGAGAAGATCGTCGATCCTTCAGACAAGCATGTGTCGAAGATCGCCGGGTACTTCGGGGTGAGCACCGATCAGTTGCGCGGGCGCGCCGAGCTGGGCGACAGCCAGATGCCCGAGCGGGAGCCGGGGCACGATGAATTGCGCGATATCAGCCTGTGGGACGATGAAACCCCCGTCGAGGACGACGAGGTGTCCGTTCCTTTTCTCCGTGAGGTCGAGTTGGCAGCAGGATCAGGAAGATTCGTCATCGAGGAAAGCGAACGCGCCCGCCTTCGCTTTGGCAAGCGCAGCCTGCGCCATAACGGGGTGCAGTTCGACCAGGCCAAGTGCGTGACGGTGCGTGGCAACAGCATGCTGCCGGTGCTGCGTGATGGCGCCACCGTGGGGGTCAATACGGGCAAGTGCTCGATTGGCGACATCATCGATGGTGATCTCTATGCCATCAACCACAATGGCCAGCTCCGCGTGAAGCAGCTCTACCGCATGCCCACCGGCATCCGTCTGCGCAGCTTCAATCGCGACGAACATCCCGACGAGGACTACAGCTTCCAGCAGATGCAGGAAGAGCAGATTTCCATCCTCGGTCATGTGTTCTGGTGGGGCATGTACGCCCGCTGATCGCCTTCCCGAGTTATCGAAAACCCGCTTCGGCGGGTTTTTTTTCGCCTGTCGGAAACTGCCTGGAGCCAGGTAGGACAAGGCCTTCATGCATTTAAGCAAATCCCTATGTGCAAATTCTTCCAAAAATGCATTGACTGTATATGCATAAATGCATATCTTTTGTCTCAAGCCGGTCAGACACCGGCGACGAGAAAGGCAGCGATGAACAGGCCTCGACTGTTCAGAGGGTTGGCAACTGGCCCGGGTGTGCAGCGTAAAGCACCAGAAGCAGTTATCCGGCGGGCAGGTGGCCGCGGTCGGAGTCAACAATTCGAAGCGCAGATGCCCAGCGCACCAGTAGTGGCGGGCATCTCTACGACGCATTACTGAAAAGCCCGGGGCATGCCCGGGCTTTTTGGAATGCCGAGTGAATGCTCGGTCCCATTCCCCGTTCGGCTGGCGCCGTGCGGGAAGCAGAAAGGAGGCAGGACCGTGACAAGCGAACAACAAACGCTACTGGAAATGCCGATCTGGCTGGTGATCGTCCTGGCGCTGCTGGGCGGGGTTTCCGGCGAGATGTGGCGAGCGGACAAGGCAGGGGCGCGAGGCGGCGCCCTGCTCAGGCGATTGGTACTGCGTTCGGGGGCCTGCATGGTCTGCGGCGTATCCACCGTGATGCTGCTGTATGCCAGCGGCCTGTCGATGTGGGCGGCCAGTGCCCTGGGCTGCCTGACCGCCGTAGGCGGCGCGGACATCACCATGGGGCTGTACGAGCGCTGGGCTGCGAAGCGCCTGGGGCTCGGCACCGACAGCAAGGAGAGATCATGAGCGACCTCGATGCATTGCATCAGGCCATCAGCGCAACCATCCACGCGGCGATGCCGCAACTGGCGACGGTCGGCAGCTATGCCGGCGTGCAACAGGACACACCGCTACCTGCGTTGTTTCACGGCATCGTCGATATAAAGCCGGGCGCCGATCCTGTGGATGGGCATTCCCGGCTCGTAGTCACGTTCGAAGCCCGTATCAACTGCGATGGGCAGGCGGCGCTGGACGCCGTGATCCTGGCGACACAGTTGATGGTGCTGCTGCGCAAGCAGTACTGGGACATCGATTTCGTCGAGGAAGCCGTGGCCATCCAGGCGATGCCGACGACCACCTCATCCTCGACCTGGACGGTGCAATGGCAACAGGCGCTGCACCTCGGCGAGGTGCAATGGCCCTGGCCGAACCAGCCGCCCGGGTCGTTGGTAATTGCTTTCGACCCTGATACCGGACCAGAACATGAGAGCGGCTACCAGGCCCCGGAGGATTTCGCATGAGCTACGTCAGCGCTATGCACGACCGCATGATCGCCGGCCTGCTGATTCCCTGCCGGGTCGTTGCAGTCGATCTCGCGGCGGCACGGGTACGGGTTTCCGACGGCGCCGGCTGGACCAGCGCCTGGTTGCGCTGGCACAGCCATGCTGCCGGCAAGGCCAGGCACTGGCGGGCACCGAGCCTGGACGAGCAAGGCATGCTCATCAGTCCCAGTGGCGAACCGGCCCAGGGCACCTTCATACCCGGCCTTTATGGCAACGCCGGCAGCGCGCCGGACAACCGCGAGCATGTCGAAACCTGGCGTTTCGACGATGGCGGCTCGCTGGTCTACGACTGGCAAGCCAGCGCCTACACCATCGAACTGCCCCGCGGCAGCATCACCCTCAAGGTCGGCGGCACCACGCTGACGGCCACCCCCGATTCCATCACGCTGACCTCTGGCAACCTGACCTTGAATGGCCCGGTGCAGATCAACGGCGCGTTACAGGTAACGGGAAATATCCACGGCGGCGGCACGATCATCGATACCGCAGGCAACACGCCGAACCACAAGCACTGAAGCCCGCCTGCTGCGGGCTTTTTCATGCCACGGAGGAACGCCATGGCGCCCACCAAAAAGTATTTCGCACCCGGCGTCCGCGCCGCGGTGCACAACCCCAATCAAGCACAGGAGTAGCGCCATGATCGGAATGGATCGCCGCTCTGGCCAACCGCTCTCCGGTCTCGCCCACCTGCGCCAGTCCATCGAGGACATCCTGACCACACCGCTGGGCAGCCGGCGCATGCGTCCCGACTACGGCAGCAAGCTGCGCCGCTTCGTCGACCTTCCTGTGAACGAAGGCTGGAAAAGCGCGGTACAGGCTGAAGTAGCCAGGTCGCTGGTGCGCTGGGAGCCTCGCCTGAAGCTGGAACGGGTGCGGGTGACGGCAGTGGTGAACGGACAGATCAGCCTGCAGCTCACCGGGCAATACCTGGGTGACAGCCAGATCCTGGAGGTGACGGCATGAGCATCGTGAACCTTTCGGCGCTGCCCGCGCCGCAGGTCCTGGAAGACCTGGATTTCGAGGACATCTTCCAGGCTGACCTGGCGACCTTTCGGGCGCACATGGGCGACAGCTGGACCGCGCAACTGGAAAGCGACCCGGTGACCAAACTGTTGGAGGTCGGTGCCTATCGCACCCTGCTCAACCGGGCCCGGGTGAATGATGCGGCCAAGGCACTGCTGCTGGCGTATGCGCAGGGTAGCGACCTGGACCAACTGGCTGCCAATGTGCAACTGCAACGCCTGGTGGTACGTGCCGCTGACCCGAGCACCGTGCCTCCGACCGAGCAGGTACTGGAAGAAGACGACGCCCTGCGCGAGCGCATCGAGCTGGTCTACGAAGGACTGACCACGGCTGGCCCGCGCAACAGCTACATCCTGCATGCTCGCAATGCTTCGGGGCAGGTCGCCGATGCCACGGCGGAAAGCCCGTCGCCGGCGGTGGTGGATGTGACGGTGCTGAGCTTCGATGACGATGGTGTCGCCAGTCCGGAGTTGCTGGCGCATGTCGCGGCTTACCTCAACGACGATGAGGTACGTCCAGTGGCGGATCGCTTGACCGTACGCAGCGCCGAGATCCTGCCCTACCGGATCGACGCGATCCTGCACATGGCCAGCAATGGACCGGAAACCGAGGCGACCCTGGTCGAATGTCGACGCCGCCTGCAGGCCTGGATCAATCCCCGCCGGCGTCTCGGCGTCGAAGTCGCCCGTTCGGGGATCGACGCCCAGCTGCATATCAGCGGTGTCGGCCGTGTCGAACTGGTTGACTGGCAGGACCTCCGTCCGAGCAAGGGCCAGGCGGCCTGGTGCACGGGGTTCAACGTCATCGCGGGAGGCTGAAATGACCAGTCTCCTGCCACTTAACAGCACGTTGCTGGAGCGGGCGCTCGAAGAGGCCTCTGCGCAGGTGACCGAGATTCCCCTGCGTACCCTTTACAACCCCGACACATGCCCCGCGCACTTGCTGCACCAACTGGCGCTGGCCTGGTCGGTGGACCGTTGGGACGAGAACTGGCCGGAATCGGTCAAGCGCGCGGTGATCCGGGGTTCGTTCAGCGTCCATGCCCGCAAGGGCACCCTGGGTGCATTGCGGCGGGTGGTCGAACCGTTCGGCTACCTGATCGAAGTCGCCGAATGGTTCAACACCGTACCACCGGGAGTGCCGGGCACCTTCGCACTGAAGATCGGTGTTTCCGAGTCCGGTATCAGCGAAGAGACCTACGACGAACTCACCGCGGTGATCGACGATGCCAGGCCGGTAAGCCGGCATTTGATCGGCCTGGCCATCACCCTCGACAGCAAGGGTTACCTGCGCAGCGCCCTCGGCCTCAGCGAAGGCGACGTCATCGACATCTACCCGCCTGCCTTGCGCGATATCGAGGTTCGCGGCAACCACGGCTTCATTGGCCGTGATCATCAAATCGAAACCCTGGACGTTTACTCATGACTGACCAGAACAGCCAGTTCTTCGCGATCCTCACTGCGGTGGGGGAGGCCAAGCAGGCCAATGCGAATGCCTTGGGCGTGGCCTGGACCTTCGCCCAGATGGGCGTAGGCGATGCCAACAATACCGACCCGGTGCCTTCGCGCACCCAGACCAGACTGATCAACGAGCGCCGTCGGGCGCCACTCAACCAGCTTTCGGTGGACCCGAAGGATGCCAGCATCATCATCGCCGAGCAGGTGATTCCGCCGGACGCCGGTGGTTGGTGGATCCGCGAGATCGGTCTCTACGATGCGGCCGGTGATCTGGTTGCCGTGGCCAACTGCGCGCCTAGCTACAAGCCGCTGCTGGCGCAAGGCACCGGCAAGACCCAAGTGGTGCGGTTAAACCTGGTGGTGACCAGTACCGCCAATGTGCAACTCAAGATTGATCCGGCGGTGGTGCTGGCGACGCGGGAGTATGTCGACAGCTCGATCATCAGCGTGCTGCCGAAGAACAAGGTGGCCGGGAGCTATACCAAGGTAAGGATCAATGATCGTGGGGTGGTGCAGGAGGGTTCGAATCCGACGACGCTTGCGGGTTATGGGATCGTCGACGCACTCAGGGTCGGTATCACCAGTTACCAGCGTCCGATCCTCTCGGGCCTGGGTTACGGCAGCGCGGCCGAGTCAGGCGGCGCCATCGAGATACGTGAAGCGCAGGAGGTCGGCGCGTCGAACAAGAGCTTCGCCTATGCACCGCGGGTCATGATGCATTGGACGGGTGTTGTCTCGGGTGATATCGCCATGGATTCGCTGGGGCAACTGCAGTGGAAGGCACAGCGTATCTACCATGAGGGCAACTTCAACCCTGCGACAAAGGCGGACAAGGCCACCACGCTTGGTGGCTATGGCATCACCGATGCCATGCCGAAAAATGCGGGGGGGCTGATGACGCAGACAACCCCGGTGCAGGGGCGTATCAGCGCCATTCCCGAAACGCGTTTCTTCTCGACGAGCCCCGCTACGGAAGATCGCCCGGACGGGATCAACTATGCGGCGGGTATCCACGTTACCTGGGGCGGCGGTGAGCAGTGTGTCGACTTTGTTGGGGCGCTCAACGGCCAGGAGGAGTTCTTCGTCCGCAGTTGCTACCAGGGCGCGGGAACCTTCCGTAAGGTTTGGACTGAAAAGAACTTCGATCCGTCCAGCAAAGCCAACAAGAGCGATCTTCTGGTTCTGGGTGGCAACGTCAGCCGACAGCAACCCATTTTGGCCTCTCCTGTCACGGGAAGCCCGCCTGAAAGTTACTCCACTGGCGCATTGATTCTTCGTGAGGTAATGGAGGTCGGAGCGAGTGAGTCTCAGGATTCGTTCGCTCCTGGGATTGGCTTTCACTGGTTGGGTCGGATCGCCGGAAAGCTGGCGATGGATTCTGTTGGCAAGCTGAAGTGGCGTGGCCAGCCTGTGCTGACCGGTCAGATCGCGACTCAGGAAGAAACCAATGCTGGAGCGAGCGATGAGGTGGTGGTTACACCGAAGAAGCTGCGCTCGGGGTTCCGTCTGCTAATCGGTGGTAACGGCTATATAGTCCTACCCGGGTGGTTGGGCGGGTTGATCCTTCAATGGGGAGTCACTCCGAGCCAACTGGTCAATACTATCGGCGTCAAAACCGCTTATTTCGCTTATCCCATCGCGTTCCCCTCGGGCGCGCTGTGCGTTATGACCGGCAGCGTTGGGACGGCCGAGCCACGTAGCAGCGGGGTTACCTCGAACGTTTATGACCAAGCTGGCTTCTGGGCATCTTTTGAAAATACCAGAACCGATCAGTCGGTCGCTGCGCGTTGGATCGCGATAGGGAGCTGAAAAATGAAAACGTATATCGAATTTGATGAGCAGGGTGTCCTGAGGGCGCGGCTCATCGGGGGGCTACACAATATCCCTGAAGGTGCGGTTGAAGTCTCCGATGAGCTTTGGAGCCAGACGATCCAGGAAAACGACGGAACATGGCGTATCGACTCCGAAGGCAGCATTGTCAAACATCCTGCAGTAGAAGACCTCGACGTTGATACTTCCGAGCGCGCCTGGCGGGATGGTCAGCTGAATGCTACCCAATGGCTCGTTGCGCGTTACAACGAAGAGCGCAGCCTCGAGCTGACCACGTCGAATACGCTCGAACAGTATTCCGAGCTATTGGAATACCGTCAGCGCCTGCGTGACTGGCCCGCTTCCGAGGGGTTCCCCGACAGTGAACAGCGCCCCGAAGCGCCCCTTTGGACCGTTATTCAAAATCAATAGAGCCCCGCATAGCCGGGGCTTTTTCTTATCCGTAACACCCCACGAAGGCCCCGCACCGACGGGGCCTTCTCACATCTGGAGAAATACCTATGAGTGGATTCTTCCACGGCGTCACCGTAACCAACGTCGACACCGGTGCGCGCAGCATCGCGTTGCCGTCTTCTTCCATCATCGGCCTGGTCGACACCTTCACCGAGGGCCCGACCGCCACGGCCAAGGCCAACGACCTGGTGTTGATCACCAGCGAGCGTGAAGCTGTGGCTGCGTTCGGTGCCGATGCCGCCATCACCAAGTCCTGCCAGGCCGTCTTTGCCCGGGCCAAGGCAGTCATCGTCGCTTGCGGCGTGGCCAGGCTGAGCGACGCCGCCGAGCAGACCTCGGCGATCATCGGCGGCGTCGAGGCCAACGGCAAGCGTACCGGCCTGCAGGCGCTGCTCGACGGCAAGAGCCGTTTCAACGCCCAGCCACGCCTGCTGGTAACCCCGAAACACAGCGCCACCCAAGCCGTCGGCACCGCCCTGGTGGCCTTGGCCGACAAGCTGCGCGGCCTGGCCATCATCGACGGTCCGGGCACCACCGACGAGGCCGCCCTGGCCTATGCGGAAAACTTCGGCGCCAAGCGCGCGTTCATGGTCGATCCGGGCGTGCAGTACTGGGACACCGGCGCCGACGCCACCATCGATGCACCGGCCTCGGCCTGGGTCGCCGGTCTGTTCGCCTGGACCGACAACGAGTACGGCTTCTGGGCTTCGCCGTCGAACAAGGAGTTCGTCGGCATCACCGGTACCACCCGTGCCGTGGAGTTCCTCGACGGTGATGAAAGCTGCCGGGCCAACCTGCTGAACAACGCCAACATCACCACCATCATCCGCGACGACGGCTTCCGCCTGTGGGGCAACCGCACCCTGTCCAGCGATCCGAAATGGGCCTTCGTCACCCGCGTGCGGACCATGGACATCGTCATGGACGCGATCCTCTACGGCCACAAGTGGGCGGTGGACCGCTCGATCACCGCGACCTACGTCAAGGACGTGACCGAGGGCCTGGAGAACTTCATGCGCGACCTGAAGGCCCAGGGCGCTATCATCAATTTCGAGGTCTACGCCGACCCGGACCTGAACACCGCCAGCCAGCTGGAGCAGGGCAAGGTCTACTGGAACATCCGCTTCACCGACGTACCGCCTGCCGAAAACCCCAACTTCCGCGTCGAGGTCACCAACCAGTGGTTGACCGAAGTCCTCGACCAAAACGCTTAAGGAGAAACAACAGATGGCAATGATTCCGCAAACCCTGGCGAACCTGAACCTGTTCGTCGATGGCGTCAGCTTCCAGGGCGACGTCACTAGCCTGACCCTGCCCAAGCTCGCCATCAAGGTCGAGAGCCACCGTGTCGGTGGCATGGATACCGCGATCGAGATCGACCAGGGCATGGAGGCGCTGAGCGCGAGCTTCAAGACCACCGGCGTTCGCCGTGAAGCGCTGAAGTTCTTCGGCCTGGCCGACAGCTCGGCATTCAACGGCACGTTCCGTGGAGCATTCAAGGGCCTGAAAGGGGCGATCACGCCGGTGGTGGTGACCCTGCGCGGCATGCTCAAGGAGGTCGAGATGGGCGACTGGAAAGCCTCGGAAAAGCCGGAGACCAATCACGTCGTGTCCCTGACCTACTACAAGCTGGAGATCGATGGCCGGCTGCTGTACGAGATCGACCCGCTGGGCATGAAGCGCGTCGTCAATGGCGTTGACCAGCTCGCCGCCCAGCGTACCGCCCTCGGCCTCTGACACAAGGACAAGCTCGTATGAAGCAAGCAACGAAGGTACCCGCCTGGCTGACCGTCAGCGCGGACAGCGTGATGGTGAAGTTGAGCCGCGCCACCGAGGCCAACGGCATTCAGGTCGACAGCCTGTCGCTGCGGGCGCCCACGGTGCGTGACCTGCGCGCCGCGCAATCGGGCGGTGTCGACGACGAAACCCGGGAGCTGAACCTGTTCGCCTCCCTCGCCGAAGTCGCTGTCAAGGATCTGGAAGGCCTGGCCCTGAAGGACTACAGCCGTCTGCAGGCCGGCTATTTTCGCCTGGTGCAGGACGACGAGCTTTGATCCCTCGCGTCAGAAAGCGGCAGCGAAGCGGCTCGCCAGGGAGCTGAATTTCTCTGCCACCGAGATCATGACCATGTCGTATTCCGACATGGTCTGGTGGCTCACCGAGTGAGCCGGTTTGCGCGCATGGAGGACATATGGCGGGCGAACTGAAAGTCCAGATAAACATAGGAGGTGCCGTCGAACCTGTCCTTGGCCAGGTCTTCGACCTGGTCGAGGCCCAGGTGGTGCGGATCGAGTCGTTGGCATTGCGCATCGGCGAGGCCCTGAGGCGCGCCACCGAGCAGGCGTTACCGCTTGCCTCGGCCTTGAGGATGACCAACGACGCGGCGGCGGAGTCGGCGCAGAAATGGCAGGCCTCCCTGGGGGAGATCGGCAAGAGGTTGTCCACCCAGCTGGAGACCTTGCCCAGGTTGACCAAATCCTACGACGAGCTGGGCAAGGCCATGGGGGCCGTGCGTTTTCCGGCTGCCGGGCAGTCATCCGGCAGGGAGGATGCGCAGGAGCGGGTTAACGATGCATCCCGAACCGTCCTGCAGTCGGCGGACGGTGCTGTGGATCGTTTCGCCACCTACGAGGGCATCGTCAGCAAGCTGGTGATCCAGGGAGAGAAGGATCCCGCGCAGCGAGAGGCACAGAGGGCAAGGATCGAGGCGCAGATCGGCAGGATGACCTATGGCACCAGCCTGAGCAAAACCGAAGCTGCCAGCCAGCTCCTGGGCATGTTCGATGCCGGCATGGGTCTCAACGCGCTGGTGCCGGAGGGGCGTCTTGCCGCCAGGTTCAGCGATGGCCAGCAGGTAAGCGAAGGCGTGACTGCCGGACTGTTTCGTACCCTTTCCCCGGGGCAGGGCAGCGATGGGCTCGAACGCCTGCTCAATACCCTTGTCGGCCAGGCTGGCGCCGGATCGCTTGGCATTTCCCAGACAGCCGAGGCGATCACGCGGCTGCTTCCGCAAGTAGGAGGAGATCCGCAGGACGCCATTCGTCTCTCGGCGATTCTTCAACAGGAATCGGGCAAGACCGGGAACTACAACGACATCGTCAGCAATTCCAAAGCGCTCTTTCTCGAGTACCAGCGCGAGAGAGGCAATTCCGCGGCCGACATGGGCCGGTACGGCCAGGCGTTCATGCCGTCGAGCGCCAAGGGGCCGACCCCGAACTACATCGAAAATGATCTGGCGGACCGCCGTCAAACGCTCGAGTGGCAAGGCAAGGCGCAGCAATCCGCCTACGACGGGGTCTCGGTTGCGGTAGGCGATGCCCTGGCACCGCTCTACTCGCAATGGACCTCCCTGATGACCACCGGCGCCAACATCCTGGGCATGGTGGTCGAGCAGTTGGGCGGGGTGGTAACCGTGCTTGGCGGGGTCGTGGTAGGGGGGGCCGCTTTGGTGACCTCGTTCGCCGTGCTGGCCAAGGGCAAGGCCTTGCTGGATGCGGTACGGACGGTCGCGGGACCGCGCGGCAAGGTGCTGGCGGAGGCGGCTGCAACGATCTTCAAGCCGGCACCCGGCGCGCCCGGGTGGCGCGCGCGTGTCGGGCAGGCTGTGACCAAGGTCGGGACGCTTCTGCCAGAAGTTCCGCGCCCTTCCAAGGTTCCGCTTGTGCCAAAACTCTTGGGCGGTGCCCTGGCGGTAGCAGGTAGCGCGGTCATGGCGATCAATACTTACCAGAACGCCGAAACCGGTCGGGAAAAAGCCGAAGGCTATGGTCAGGCCGCGGGGGCATTGGCCGGGGGCCTGCTTGGGGCGTTCCTCGGGCCTGTCGGGGCGCTGGCCGGTGGTTACATCGGTGGCGAGCTCGGAAAGGTTGCGGGGCGCAAGGTCAATGAACTCTGGGGCGACGAGGCCAGGCCGGATGCGTCTGGCGCCAGGCCTCCCCTGGCGGAACTGCCCGGGGCGGATGCCGGCAAGTTGCTGACGGTCGTCAAGGCACCCGAGGCGGCTGCCCTGTTGCTCAAGACGCCCGGCGAAACGGGTGATCCGGGGCAGGGCGTTCGTCCTTTGGCACCGGTCATCCCGTTCCGGGGCGCGAGGATCGACAGCCCCAATCCGGCGATTGGCCAACCGGCAGGTGAGCGACCTCCCTTGCCTCTGAAAACCGGTGACGTGGTCCGCTCCTTGGGCGAAGCCGTTCCGTCGGCCGCCGGCTTGCCGGCGCCCACTGCTCCCGCGCCCGTGTCGATCACTACCAGCACGCCGCAGCATTTTGCGGTGTCGCCCACCATTGCCATCAATATCCAGGGCAGCGTGACCGACCCTGCCGAACTGGTTCGGGTCCTGCAGCCGGAGATCCAGCGCCTGTTCAACGGCTACGCCGCGCAGGCCAATAGCGGCGGGCATATCTGGGACACACCTGCCGTCACCTTTGTCGCCTGAGGAGAAATCATGGCTTACATGGAATCGATGCAATCCAGCCTGCGCTCACTGGTAGCGGCGGGCGAGGCCGGGCGGCGCAGTGCCGATGAAATGCTGGGGCCCTTGAATGGCGCCGTCAGCGATATCACCGGTGCCGCTACCGAGCTGGAAAACCTGCCCTTCGTGGGCGAAATCATCGGCAAGAAGCTGCAACGCACCCTGCGCGCCATCGAGGTGGCGCAATCGACGGTGGGGACGGTTGCGGCGACGTACAACCGGGCGGTCAGTGTCATAAGCGAGGTCGAGGGCCGGCTGGAGAGTTTCTCCGAGCAAGCCGGCAAGGCCGCCGCAGCGATCAACCGGGTTGCCGGCAAGATCAGCCCGTCGCTGGGCGCGATCCTGCCGACCGGCGCTTTCGCGCCCCGGACGACGCCGGCGGAAGAAGCGGTCAAGCCCTTTCCACACCTGCTGGTTCTGCAACCGCTGGAAAACGGCGCGGAAGCTTTTTACTTCAACCTTGATACCGCAGCGTTCAGCCAGTTCAAGCGCACCAAGGCGTTCAACTGGGCCGGTCAGGATCGCCTGTCGCGCAGCAAGGCGCAGCAGGCCGTGGCCATGGGGGATGACAAGATCACCCTGGACGGCGCGATCTTTCCTTCCTTCAAGGGCGGGCTCGGTCAACTTGAGCGCCTGCGCAGCATCGGCCAGCAACTGAAACCCTTCAGTCTTGCCACCGGCTACGGGGAGATCCTCGGCAACTGGTGCCTGGTCAGCGTGACCGAAACCCAGGACAGCCTCCTGGCAGGCGGCATCCCGGGCAAGCAAGCTTTCACATTGGAGTTCGTGAGCTATGGCGACGATATGCCGAACCTCTGAAGGGGATCTGCTCGATACCCTGTGCCAGCACTACTACGGGCATCTGCGCGGCAGTGTCGAGGCGGTGCTGGCAGCCAACCAGGGCCTGGCCGACGAAGCCCAGCCGTTTCGCGCTGGCGTGCTGATCAGGCTGCCGGTGTTGTCCGGCGCCAGCGACTCCATGCTCATGCTGTGGGATTGAGCCATTTGCAGTGTCAGACCCCGCCTCGTGCGGGGTCTGCTTTTTTCGGGAGCCTGAACATGCAACCTGTGTTTCGCATCATCGCCGACGGCGAGGACATAACGGCGCTGATCAACGACCGTGTCCTGCTCCTGCGCACTACCGACAAGACGGGGATGGAGTCCGATGACTTCGAGCTTAGGCTCGATGATCGTGACAGTGCCCTGGCCCTGCCGGCGCGGGGAGCGCAACTGGAGGTCTACCTCGGCTATTCCGGTCAGGAGCTGACACGGCTGGGGCGCTATACGGTGGATCAGATCGATCTCAGCGGACCGGCCCAGACCATGGAAATCCGCGGCAAGGCAGCGGATATGCGCGGGACCGGCAAGACCATTCGCAGTGGTAGCTGGGAGAACAGGACGCTGCAGCAGATTGTCCGCGACATCGCCGCGCGCAATGGCTGGCAGCCACAGTGCCCGGTGACCACGGTCATTCCCCGGATCGAACAGGTCAAGGAATCGGATTTCAACTTTATTACCCGCATCGCGCAGCAATACGGCTGTACCGCCAAGATCGCCGACAGTGCGCTGTTGGTGTTGCCCCGCCAGGCCGGCAAGAGCGCCAGTGGCAAGGACCTCGGGGTGGTCGGGATAGCGCTGCATGATGTGCGCCGCTGGAAGTTCCAGTTGAAGGACCGGGCTACGTACAAGGCGGCCCAGACCCATTACCAGGACCCGGCCAGCGGCCATCAGCAGGCCGTCCGGGTGGATAACGAAGACAAGCCCGATGATGTCGGTGCGGTCTTTACCGAGCGGCATATCTATCCAAACAGAAGCGCCGCGGAACAGGCAGCCAAGGCCCGCATGGAGGCCTTCAAGCGCAGTACCGCCACGGTGTCCCTGGAAATGGCCGGACGCACCGACCTGTTTGCCGAGCGCATGCTGCGGGTGCAGGGTTTCAAGGATGGGCTGGATGGCGATTACCTGATCGACACGGTAACCCAGACCTTCACCGTTTCGGGTTGGGACACCACCGTGCAATGCAACGGCACCAACCAGGGCAAGTCCACGGCGAAAAGCCAAAAGACCCGGCAGAGCAAGCCGCTCAAGGTTACGCAGAGCAAGGAGCCCAAATGAACCTGACAGAATCCGAGCTGTTCCGCATCTATCCCAACGCCCGCACCTCAGCGGGCGTTTTCGTTGCGCCATTGAATGCTGCCATGGTGCACTGGTCCATCGACACACCACGCCGCATGGCCGCTTTTCTCGCCCAGATCGGCCACGAGTCCGGGCAACTGCGCTACGTGAAGGAACTGGGCCAGGACCACTACCTGGCGCGCTACGACACCGGCACCCTGGCCCTGCGCCTGGGTAACACCCCCGAGGCCGATGGCGATGGCCAACTGTACTGCGGCCGCGGCCTGATCCAGATCACCGGACGCAACAACTACCGTGCCTGCAGCATGGCGCTGTTCCAGGACGAGCGCCTGCTGGCGCGTCCGCAGATGCTTGAGGAACCCCAGTGGGCGACGGAGTCTGCCGCCTGGTTCTGGCATTCGCGCGGGCTCAATCGATTGGCCGATCTTGGCGAGTTCAATCGCATCACCCGGCACATCAATGGCGGGCTCAACGGGCTGGAGGATCGCCTCAAACTCTGGGTTCGGGCGCGGGAGGTGCTGTGTTGAACGGCGCACGCCTGATCGCGCTGGCGCTGTTGGTGCTGGCGGCCTGCGCGCTGACCTGGCAGGTCCAGGCCTGGCGTCATGAGCGGGCCATGGCCGTGCGCGAAAACGAATACGCCGACGAGCGTCGGCAACAGGCCGAGGCCTTTGCCGCACAATTGCAGGATGAGCAGGGCCGCCGCCTGGCCCTCGAACAACGCATCCAGTCCGCTGACCAGATCCATTCCCGGGAGCTTATCGATGCCCGACAGACTCAGGCGCGTCTGCGCGACCGCCTGGCTACTGCTGATCTGCGGTTGTCAGTCCTCCTCGCCAGCGACACCGACTCCACCATTGTGCCTGCCACCCCCCCCGCCGGCGGCCTGGTTCATGGCCCCTCGCGAGCCCGACTTGACCCGGCGCATGCTCAACGAATTATCGCCATCACCGCCGACGGCGACGAAGGATTGATCGCCCTGCATGCCTGCCAGGCCTATGTACGCGCGCTGGCCTTCTGAGTGGTGTAGGGTAGGGCGGTTTTCCCCAAGGAGCTTGCCATGGACCCGATCACCGTTCTTTCCATCCGCCTGGGCGGACGTCTGCGTCATTTCAATGCCCAGGTCACTACCGCGGAGTCCTGCACCGGTGGCGGCATCGCCGAGGCCATCACCCGCGTGCCCGGCAGTTCGGCCTGGTTCGAGGCGGGCTACGTGACCTATTCCAATGCGCAGAAGACCCGTCAGTTGCAGGTGCCGGAAGCGCTTTTCGACCAAGTCGGCGCGGTCAGCCAGGAGGTGGTCGAGGCCATGGTCCGCGGCGCCCGTGCTGCCAGCGGCGCGCGGTTCGCCGTGGCGGTCAGCGGCGTGGCCGGGCCCGACGGTGGCTCAGCCGCCAAGCCGGTGGGCACGGTATGGCTGGCCTGGGCCGACGGCGAGCACGTCAGCAGCGAGCGCCGGCACTTCGACGGCGATCGCGAAAGCGTGCGCCGACAAACGGTAATCGCCGCGCTAGAGGGCTTGTTACAGCTTGGTTCGGAGTAATTCACGAATCGGGGGTAGGCGGAAACAAAACCCTGTGGAATAATACTGGCTACTTATACAGTTGTTTCTGGCCGTCAGGCCCTATCGATTACGTGAGGACTTCAATGGACGACAACAAGAAGCGTGCCTTGGCTGCGGCCCTGGGTCAAATCGAACGTCAATTCGGTAAAGGCGCGGTCATGCGCATGGGCGACCATGAACGTCAGGCGATCCCGGCCATTTCCACCGGCTCCCTGGGCCTGGACATCGCCCTCGGCATCGGCGGCCTGCCAAAAGGCCGTATCGTCGAGATCTACGGTCCGGAATCGTCCGGTAAAACCACCATGACCCTCTCGGTCATCGCCCAGGCCCAGAAAGCCGGCGCCACCTGCGCCTTCGTCGATGCCGAGCACGCGCTGGACCCGGAATACGCCGGCAAGCTGGGCGTCAATGTCGACGACCTGCTGGTCTCGCAGCCGGACACCGGTGAGCAGGCCCTGGAAATCACCGACATGCTGGTGCGCTCCAACGCCGTCGACGTGATCATCGTCGACTCCGTTGCGGCCCTGGTGCCGAAGGCCGAGATCGAAGGCGAGATGGGCGACATGCACGTAGGCCTGCAGGCCCGCCTGATGTCCCAGGCCCTGCGCAAGATCACCGGCAACATCAAGAACGCCAACTGCCTGGTCATCTTCATCAACCAGATCCGCATGAAGATCGGCGTGATGTTCGGCAGCCCGGAAACCACCACCGGTGGTAACGCCTTGAAGTTCTACGCCTCGGTGCGCCTGGACATCCGTCGTACCGGCGCGGTGAAGGAAGGCGACGAAGTGGTCGGCAGTGAAACCCGCGTCAAGATCGTCAAGAACAAGGTCGCGCCTCCGTTCCGTCAGGCCGAGTTCCAGATCCTCTACGGCAAGGGCATTTACCGCAACGGCGAGATCATCGACCTGGGCGTGCTGCACGGTCTGCTGGAGAAATCCGGCGCCTGGTACAGCTACCAGGGCAGCAAGATCGGCCAGGGCAAGGCCAACTCGGCCAAGTTCCTTGCCGAGAACCCGGAAATCGCCGAGACCCTCGAGAAGCAGATCCGCGAAAAACTGCTGAACCCGGGTGCCGTCGATGCTGCCGGCAAAGCCGCAGCAGAAAACGAATCTGCGGAAGACATGGCCGACGCTGACGCCGACTTCTGAGCCCGCGCATGTCCGTTGTACTCGACACCCCCGTCGCCGTCAGGCGGACAGCCATGGACCTGCTCGCGCGTCGCGAGCACGGTCGAGCCGAGCTGACGCGCAAGTTGCGTCAGCGCGGCGCCTCTCCTGAAATGATCGAGCACGAACTCGACCGCCTGGCGGACGAGGGGCTGCTGAGTGAAACCCGCTATCTGGAAAGCTATATCAGCTCACGCGCGCGTTCGGGCTATGGACCGTCGCGTATTCGCGAGGAGTTGACCCAGCGCGGTCTGCCACGGGGCGATGTCGAGCAGGCATTGCGTGACGCCGACATCGATTGGCAGGCACAACTGGTTGATCTCTGGCAGCGCAAGTTTTCCGGTCAGTTACCGAGTGACCCGCGCGAGCGGGCCAGACAGACCCGCTTCCTGGTCTATCGCGGTTTTTCCATGGAGAGGGTCGGCCGCCTGCTCAGCGGCCGAAGCTTCGACGATTGATAGCGCTCAGGTGACCCTGGATGGTTGCCGTGTGCGCTGTGCGGCAGGCATGGATGACTGGGATTCACGGTTTTCCGGCAGGTTGATGAAGTCCACCAGTTCCCGCAAACGGCCCTGATCGCGTCCGTTGAACGCAAATACCAAACGGTGCAAATGGCTGAAACCGGCCTCGTCCTGTTCCGGCCCTGTATAGCCGTGCTGACTGAAATCCCCGCTCAGGCGCAGGTCGGCAAAGCTCTCCTGCATGTCCAGCAGCGCCGCTTCGCTCAGGGGATGCTGCATACGAATCACGAACTGGTTTTTCAGCCAGCGACTGGAGTGATAGTTGGCGTAGAACTGGTTGATCTCGGCGACCGCCTCTTCGGCGCTGTTGACCAGACGTACCAGTTTCATGTCGGTGGGCAGGATGTAGCGGTTCTCTTCCAGTTGTCGCTTGATGAAGGCCAGCGCGTCCTCCCAGAAACTGCCGCCGGGCGCATCCAGCAATACTACCGGCACCAGCGGGCTTTTACCGGTCTGGATCAGGGTCAACACTTCCAGTGCTTCGTCCAGGGTGCCGAACCCGCCTGGACACAGTACCAGTGCATCGGCTTCCTTGACGAAGAACAGTTTGCGAATAAAGAAGAAATGGAACGGCAGCAGCTTGTCCGTGCCGTCCACCGTCGCATTGGCGTGCTGCTCGAAAGGCAGGGTGATATTGAAGCCCAGACTGTTGTCCACGCCGGCGCCTTCGTGCGCAGCGGCCATGATGCCGCCCCCGGCGCCGGTAATTACCATCAGCCCCGAGTGGGCCAGAGTCGCGCCCAGCTCCCGGGCCAGGGCGTACATGGGGTGTTCGACCGGGGTGCGGGCCGAGCCGAATACGGTGACCTTGCGGCGTCCCTTGTACTGTTCCATCACCCGGAATGCGTGGTCGAGTTCACGCAGGGCCTGGAGGGTGATCTTGGCGTTCCAGCGGTTGCTGTCGTCGTGGGCCATGCGCAGCACGGTGAGCATCATGTCCCGGTAAAGCGGCAGGTTGGGGCTGTCGGCGGCGACCAGGCTCAGTTGCCGGTCGATGTGGTCCAGGTCGATTCCCTGGTTCCTGAAGTGGCTGGCAAGCAGCTCGTTGGGTAGATAAGGCATCAAACGTCTCCTTTTTGCAGCAATGACCTATCCCTTTGTGTTCTCTTTTTCGGGATTTTGTCGCGGCACGGACCGGGCGCGGACAGCCTCCTGTGTCTGTCCGGTATTGGAAAGATGTTTGTAATCAATCTAGACCCTACCATGTGTTTGCGCTCCATCGCCCATGTACGCATGAGGTCATGACAGATCGTCGTCGTGTTTCTCTCGGCAACCACATGCGCCGCTCGTCAGATCGGATCCAATATTTCGAATGCTCTGGTTAACTGAACCTTGGCGATATGCGGCTCAGGGAGGCTGCCAATGCAACGTATCAGTCTGGAGGTCGATAGCCAGCTGTTCCGGCTTTTGCAAAATGCCGCCCGGGCCAACAACCTGACGTTCGAAGAGGAATGCCTGCGCCGGCTGGAAGGCGGCGAGCGCCGTTCACGCTATCTGCAGGCGCTGGTCGCGGAGTTGCGCGCCGATGAGGAACAACGGCGCGAAAGCAGTCAATTGATGTAGTTACTTCTTCTTGCCGTTGATGCCGCAGCTTTGCGCGTTGAAGTTCTCCACGGCCACCGGACGGTTGGTCTTGTATTCGGTGAACTGGTAAGTCAATACAGCCCCTCGTGCCAGCAACTGGCGATAGCCATTGTTGGTACAGACACTGGCGCCCAACTGGTCACGTACCTTGTCCGGATTGGCGCGCATCTGCTCGGCGTGGCTGGGGCGGACGCTCAAATGGTTGATCAGTTGCGGGCCCTGGACGGTGTAACCCTGGTCGAGGATGTCTTCGTTGATGGCGCGTGGGGTTCCGACGCTACTGTCCCGCGCGACTTTCTCGAGCATCTGGCTCAGTTCGTATTCCTGCTTGGACGCGGCATTGGCGGCGATCGGCAGGACCAGCAGCAGGCTCAGGGTGGGGGCGATGAAACGCAGCATTCACTTCTCCAGATTCGGTAACTGGCGCTTTGACCCGCATCCGCACGTCGTGTTCCGTCACGAGCGCAGTCATTCGCAACCATCAATAAGCCCGGGATTATAGTGGAGTCGGAGATTTCCCTGCACGGTAAAGCTTTGTGCCGTAAACTCCCGCCGATTCCGCCCGTCCGAGCGCTTGCCGTTGCCTGTCGTTATCCTTTCTCGTCGAATGTCTTCATGAGCCACGCTGTCTCACGCCTGCGCGCCGAGCGCCTGGCCCTCAGTATCAAACCCTTTGTCGCCCGTGGTTCCCGCGCTCCGCGTTGTCCTGATTGCCGGGTTATCTTCGATTATTGCCTGTGCGCATGGCGCCCACGGGTCGCGGCGGCGTCGGCGATGTGCCTGCTGATGCATGACACCGAGCCACTCAAGCCAACCAACACCGGTTGGCTTATTGCCGACGTAATCGACGATACCAGCGCCTTCGGCTGGCAGCGTACGATGGTGGACCAACAATTGCTCGCCCTGCTCGAAAAGCCCGACTGGCAACCCTATATCGTGTTCCCGGGTGAGTTCGTCGAGTCGTCGCGCGTGGTCACCGAGGTGCGTCCGCAGCCGGGCAAGCGGCCGTTGTTCATCCTGCTGGATGCGACCTGGACCGAGGCACGCAAGATGTTCCGCAAGAGTCCTTACCTGGACCGTTTCCCGGTGCTGAGCCTGGAGCCCGAGCAGATCTCCCGATACCGTCTGCGCCGCTCGAAGCGCGACGACCATTTCTGTACCGCAGAAGTGGCGGCGATGTGCCTGGAGCTGGCCGGCGACCAGGATGCCGCGCAGGCACTGGATGCCTACCTCGATGTTTTCAGTGCTCACTACCTGGGGGCCAAGTTCCGCCTGCCGCTGGACATCGACGATGCTGTCCATCAGCGCCTTAGGCCCTTCCTATAGTCCAAGGGGCAAATGTTGCACTTTGCTTCATAATGATGAAACTTCCGGATCCAGCACAGAACAGGTTCATTAGATCGATGGCCACCTACGAAATCCTGATTGCCGATGACCACCCGCTTTTCCGCAGCGCCCTGCGCCAGGCCGTGACCCTGGGGCTCGGCCCTGACGTGCGTCTGGTGGAGGCCGCCAGCATCGCCGAACTGGAAACCCGTCTCGCCGAAAAATCCGATTGGGACCTGGTCCTGCTTGACCTGAACATGCCCGGTGCCTATGGGTTCTCCGGTCTGGTGCTGCTGCGCGGGCAGTATCCGCAGATTCCGGTGGTGATGGTTTCGGCCCAGGAAGAAGCGGCGGTCGTCGTCAAGTCCCGGGAATTCGGCGCCAGTGGTTTCATTCCCAAGTCCAGCCCGCTGGAGGACATCCAGGATGCTGTGCGCAAGGTGCTCGATGGCGAGGTCTGGTGGCCGCCGCAGGCCTTCGAGAAGGTCGATGTCTCCGCCGAGGCCAAGGCTGCCAGCGAAGGCCTGGCCAGCCTGACGCCGCAGCAATTCCGCGTCCTGACCATGGTTTGCGAAGGGTTGCTGAACAAGCAGATCGCCTATGAGCTGAATGTCTCCGAGGCGACCATCAAGGCCCACGTCACGGCCATCTTCCGCAAGCTGGGTGTGCGCACACGGACCCAGGCCGCACTGCTGTTGCAGCAACTGGAGTCGGTTTCCTCCAGCTGATTAACGACCTTCACGGTTTTTTGACTCGCGGTGCACTAGTCTGCAGCGCTTTCCACAGTCGGAAGTGGTTCTTCTATGTCGCCCTTCAAAGGTCAGACCGGTTTCAAACGTGTTTTCAATGCGGCGGGCTACTCCCTCGATGGCCTGCGTGCGGCGTTCTCTGGCGAGGCGGCCTTCCGCCAGCTGGTGCTGCTCAATGTAATCCTGGTGCCGTTGGCATTCTGGCTGGATGTCAGTCGTGCCGAGCGGGCCATCCTGATCGCGGTGTGCCTCCTGGGCCTGATCGTCGAGCTGCTCAACTCCGCAGTAGAGGCGGCGATCGACCGTATTTCCCTCGATCGCCATCCATTGTCGAAGAACGCCAAGGACATGGGCAGCGCCGCCCAGTTCGTGGCGCTGACCATGGTCGGGCTGGTGTGGGGCGTGATCCTGCTCTAGTTTTTCCGTACAGAGCCTAGGCGATACTGGGCAGCACGATCTCATCGCTCCGACTCACCCCAGCGGTAAAGCTCCTGCACAGCTCCAGGAATTCCCTCATCGCCGAGGTCTGGTACTTCTGCTTGTGCCAGATAAAGAAGAACTGCCGCGCCAGGTCCAGTTCCGGGGTTTGCACCGGTACCAGGCTGCCGCGGCGGAAAGCATCGCGCAGGGCCAGGCGGGAAATGCAGCCGATGCCCAGCCCGGACTCCACCGCGCGCTTGATCGCCTCGGTATGTTCCAGCTCAAGGCGGATATTCAGTTCCGAACGGTGGTGGCGCATGGCCTGGTCGAAGGTCAGGCGGGTACCGGAGCCTTCCTCGCGAAGGATCCACGCCTCTCGGGTCAGTTCGTCGAGGCTGGCGCTGCCGCGCTTGGCCAAGGGGTGCTGTGGGGCGCAGAAGACGATCAGCTCATCCGCCACCCAAGGCTGTACTTCCAGGTCCGGATGGTTGCAGTCGCCTTCGATTAGACCCAGATCAATTTCGTAGTGAGCCACCTGTTGCACGATATGTGCAGTGTTCTGCACGTGCAGCTTGACCTGGCTTTCCGGGTGTACCTGCATGAAGCTGCCGATCAGCAGGGTCGCCAGGTAATTGCCGATGGTCAGGGTCGCGCCGACCGCCAGTGAGCCGAAACCGGACTTGCCGTTGAGCAGGTCCTCGATTTCCTTGGCCTGGTCCAGCAGTGCCACCGCCTGGGGCAGTAGTTGATGGCCCAGGGCATTGAGGCTCAAGCGTTTTCCGGCGCGGTCGAAGAGCTGGCAACTGGATTGCCGTTCAAGCTCGGTAATGGAAGTGCTGGCTGCCGATTGCGACAACGCCAGCACGCTGGCGGCACGTGAAACGCTCTGGTGTTGCGCGACGGCGACGAAGACCTGAAGCTGACGTAGGGTAAATCGCATATCTATATAACCGATAAGACATATCTTGATAATTCATTTAACAGATATTGTCCTCCGCATTAAACTATCGCGCAATCGCGCTCTCGGTTTTAGCGCTGCGTTTTTCTCAGGAGCCCCCTTAACATGAGCAACATGAACCACGAACGTGTCCTCAGTGTTCACCACTGGAATGACACCCTGTTCAGCTTCAAGTGCACCCGCGACCCGGGCCTGCGCTTCGAGAACGGTCAGTTCGTGATGATCGGCCTGCAACAGCCCAACGGCCGCCCGCTCATGCGTGCTTACTCCATCGCCAGCCCGAACTGGGAAGAGCACCTGGAGTTCTTCAGCATCAAGGTGCCCGACGGTCCGCTCACTTCCCAGCTGCAGCACCTGAAGGAAGGCGACGAGATCATCATCAGCAAGAAGCCTACCGGTACCCTGGTCCTCGACGACCTGAATCCGGGCAAGCACCTGTACTTGCTCAGCACCGGCACCGGCCTGGCGCCCTTCATGAGCGTCATCCAGGACCCGGAAACCTACGAGCGTTTCGAGAAAGTCATCCTGGTCCACGGCGTTCGCTACGTGAACGAAGTCGCCTACCGCGAGTTCATCACCGAGCACCTGCCGCAGAACGAGTTCTTCGGCGAAGCGCTGCGTGAAAAGCTGATCTACTACCCGACCGTGACCCGCGAGCCCTTCGAGAACCAAGGACGCCTGACCGACCTGATGCGCAGCGGCAAGCTGTTCAGCGACATCGGCCTGCCGCCGATCAACCCTCAGGACGACCGCGCGATGATCTGCGGTAGCCCGAGCATGCTCGACGAGACCAGCGAAGTGCTGGACAGCTTCGGCCTGAAGATCTCGCCGCGCATGCGTGAGCCAGGTGACTACCTGATCGAGCGTGCTTTCGTCGAGAAGTAAGCTGATATAAAAAAGCGCAGGCCTTGGCCTGCGCTTTTTTTTGTCTGGGATTTATGTGGTGTGCTTTCGGGCCCCATCGTTGGCAAGCCAGCTCCCACAGGGTTCGGCAGCGCTGCTCAAAACATCTATACAGGATCAGCCACCACTTCCAGCACCCTGATCCTCTCCGGCTCCGGATAGTGCCACCTGACCTGCACATCCCAGAATTTCACCCCATACACTCGTTCCGGCGGCGGCACCTGATAGGCCGGCCGCGGATCCTGGGCCAGGCACTGCTCGATCAACGCCACCAGCGGCTCGGCCAGCCGTTGTGCATGCTCATGCGCCTGTACCAGCGCCTCATCACTCCATTCCACGGCGATCGCCGTAGGCGGAGCGCTGGCCATGCCGTTGCTCGCCCCGGCGATGCTGTCGGCGTAGGGCACATAGGGCTTGATATCGAGAACGGGCGTACCGTCCAGCAAGTCGATGCCCGACAGCAGCAGCCGTCCTGGCTCGACCTTCTCCAGCGTGACCACTGATTGCCCGATGCCGTTCGGACGATGCGTCGCCCGGGTCGCGAACACGCCCATGGATGCATTGCCGCCGAGGCGGGGAGGGCGAACCTTCAAGCGCGGCTTGTCCTCCAGCGCCTGGTGGAACAGGAACAGCAGCCAAACGTGGCTGCACTGCTCCAGCCCGGCCACAGCCTCGCCGGTATCGAACGGCGGCACCAGCTCCAGCACGCCACGGGCCGCTGGCGCCAGTTGCGGCTGACGCGGTATGGCGAACTTCTCCTTGAAGCAGGAGCGCATGAAACCGACCGGCGAGACCTTATAGTCCATCTTCGTATCAGCCACGGATCCGTTGGCTCAGACCCTTGAGGAAATTGCGCAGCAACTGGTCGCCGCAAGGACGGAAGTTGTCATGCCCGACCTTGCGGAACAGCGCGCTCAATTCGGTCTTGGATACCGGGAAGTTCACCGCCTTGAGCAGGGCGAGGATATCGTCGTCCTTGAGTTCGAAGGCTACCCGCAGCTTCTTGAGGATGGTGTTGTTGCTGACCGGCAGCTCGATCGGCGGGAGCGGACGGCTTTCATCGCGACCGCGGCGGAAGATCACCAGGCCATCAAGGAAGTGCGCCATGGCTTCGTCCGGGCAGTGCACGAAGTCCTTGTCATCCTCTTTCTTCAGGTAGCTGGCCATGTCTGCGTCGCTCAGCTTGAAGCCATTGCTGCGGGCGATCTGCGCCATCTTGGTGTCGGTGATATCCAGCATGTAGCGCAGGCTGCGCAGTACGTCATTGTGGATCATGTATGGAGTCCTGTTCGGGAGCCTCGCCAGTACGGCGTAGCTCAGAATTTTTCCTTGCTTTCCAGGTAGCGCCATTGACCGGCGGGCAGCTTGCCCATGGCCACGCCGCCAAGGCGGATGCGGCGCATGCCGACCACCTGCAGGCCGACGCTGCGGCACAGCAGGTCGATCAAGCCGGCTGCTGGGTTCTTCAGCGCCAGGCGCAGGCGGGTTTCGTTCTGCCAGCTGGCCTTGACCGGAGGCAGTTCATGGCCTTTCCACTCAAAGCCGCGGTTCAGGCGCTCCAGGCCGTGCTTGATGATCTCGCCGCTGACCTCGACCACATATTCCTGTTCCAGCTTGCGCAGGTCGGAGGTGATCTTGCGCTCGGTGCGCCAGTCCTGGGTGTACACCTGCAGGCCGCTTGCGCCGGCTTGCAGCTCGGCGAGGCATTTGAGGCGGGCGAAATGCCCGCGCAATACGCGACGGCCCTCGCTGTGGGCGGGTGAAAAAGTGGCTGCGGTCATGCCCAGGCGAGCGCTTTCGGCAGTCTGCCCGGCTTCCTGGTGCAGCAGCAGGGTCACCGGCTCGGGTGCATCGGCCTTGGCGCCGGGCAGCAGGGCGACGACCTGCTGGTCGACCTGGAATTGCGGCTCGTCGATGACCTCGCCGTCCACGGTGACCCAGCCGCCGCCGATATAGAGTTCGGCCTCGCGACGGGAGCAACCCAGTTGGGCGATAAGGCGTTTGGAGAGACGGGTGGTTTCAGACATTGGAAAGGCCGTGTTGCGGGGTAATGGGTGGCATTGTAACCGCAGAAAAAACAAAGCCCCGGAAAGGGGCCTGGTTTTTTCCGCTGGGGGCCTTAGACAGGCTCGGCCCAGAGGTCGTACTCATCGGCATCCACTACTCGGCAGCGCACCTTGTCGCCCGGTTTGTAGCCATGGTTGCCATCGATGAACACGTTGCCATCGATTTCCGGTGCGTCGAAGAAGCTGCGACCCACCGAACCTTGCTCCTCGACTTCGTCGATCAGCACTTCGATCTCGCGGCCGATGCGCAGTTGCAGGCGGGCGCTGCTGATGGCCTGTTGATGAGCCATGAAGCGGTCCCAGCGGTCCTGCTTGATCTCGTCCGGGACTTCGTCCAGGCCCAGGTCGTTGGCCGGCGCGCCTTCGACGGGTGAGTACTGGAAGCAGCCAACGCGGTCGAGCTGTGCTTCGGTGAGCCAGTCCAGCAGGTACTGGAAGTCTTCTTCGGTTTCACCGGGGAAGCCGACGATGAAGGTGGAGCGAATGATCAGGTCCGGGCACTGTTCGCGCCATTTCTTGATGCGCGCCAGGGTCCGGTCTTCGAAGGCCGGACGTTTCATGGCCTTGAGCACTTTCGGGCTGGCGTGCTGGAACGGGATATCCAGGTACGGCAGGATCTTGCCGGCAGCCATCAGCGGGATCACGTCGTCCACGTTCGGATATGGATAGACATAGTGCAAGCGAACCCAGGCGCCCAGGCTGCTCAGGGCTTCGCACAACTCCAGCATGCGGGTCTTGACCGGGCGACCGTTCCAGAAGTCGGTCTTGTACTTGACGTCGACGCCGTAGGCGCTGGTGTCCTGGGAAATCACCAGGATTTCCTTGACCCCGGCCTTGACCAGGCGCTCGGCCTCGCTGAGCACTTCGCCAACCGGGCGGCTCACCAGCTTGCCGCGCATCGACGGGATGATGCAGAAGCTGCAGCTATGGTTGCAGCCTTCGGAAATCTTCAGGTAGGCGTAGTGGCGCGGTGTCAGCTTGACGCCCTGTGGCGGCACCAGATCGATCAGCGGGTTGTGGTCCTGACGCGGTGGAACCACCTCGTGCACGGCGCTGACCAACTGCTCGTACTGCTGCGGGCCGGTCACGGCCAGCACGCTCGGATGCACATCGCGGATGTTGCCTTCTTCGACGCCCATGCAGCCGGTGACGATGACCTTGCCGTTTTCCTTGATGGCTTCGCCGATCACTTCCAGGGACTCGGCCTTGGCCGAATCGATGAAGCCGCAGGTGTTGACCACCACCACGTCAGCGTCCTGATAGGTGGGCACGACTTCGTAGCCTTCCATCCGCAGTTGGGTGAGGATGCGCTCGGAGTCGACGAGAGCCTTCGGGCACCCGAGTGAGACAAATCCTACCTTCGGCGTGGTGGGAGTATCGGTCGTGGACATGGTTAACCTCGGTGTAGAGGGGCTGCCGGATAGAAGGAGGAGGCAACCCTGGCGGGCGCTTCCAGGCGCCTCTGGTCAAAAAGTGCGCAATTCTAGCGAGCGTTCGCCTGCTTGACCAGCAGAAAAACGACGAACGCTGTGCCGCTCACTTCAGGATGTGCCGGGTGATGAAAGCTCGACCCTTCCTCAGGATGTTGATGGTGCTGTCTGTTCGGCGTTGCAGACGCTGGAGCGAAAGAAAAGCCCCGGATAACGAGTCGGTCTCATGCTTCTTCAGTTCTGTGGGATACGACTTTGGACATGCCGATGCCCAGAGCCTGAAGCACCTTCAGAACAGTGGAGAGTTTCGGGTCACCTCCTGCTGCTATCGAACGGTACAGGCTGGGTCTGGCCAGGCCTGTACTTTGTGAGAGGCTACTCATGCCACCTCTTGCTTCCACGATGCGCCGAATTGCGAGAAGAAACACGTCTTCACCACCAGGTTCGTCAATTTCCTCAAGGGCGGCGGCGAGATATTCGATGGCAAAGTCCTCGTCATCCCGCAGCATGTCGAGAACGCTGTCTTCATGAGGGCGACTGCGAGCTTTCATTCAATTCACCTTATGAGATTTCCAAAGGGCCTTGGCCTGGTCGATGTCTTTTTGCTGCTTGTCTTTCGAACCTCCGCCCAGCAGGAAAATGATCTTGCGATCCTGCAGGCGTAATAGACGCGAAACCTAGGCCCAAAATTGATCTTCATTTCGAAGATGTCTTCACCCACTGATTCGACATCTCCGAAGTGGCCTACTGAGGCACGGTCCACCCGCGTAGTGATCCTTGCCTTGGAGCGCTTGTCTCGCACGGTGTCGAGCCAGGCTTGATAGATATCCACTCCGTTGGGAGACAGTACGTGTTCCACTTCATACATAAACTGTACCTTAAAGGCGACAGATCGTGGATTGCATGTTTTTATCGGATCCAGCGAATACAGCCAAAATGAGATATCGGAGCGCAATGCTTGCGAGGTGACCGGGAGTGTAGTGACTGACTGGCGGGCAGGGAGCACAGGAGTGTGAGCGTTTGTTTGGAGCATCGCAGTGCGCCCGGACTAGGCGTCGATGGCGTCCTTGGGTCTCCACCCAGCAGAAAAACGACGAACGCTGCGCTATGCTTCGCCGCGTTGCGCCTGTGTCAATTCATGACAGGCGCAACGCGGTTCGGCCGACGAGAAAAATCATGACGTCTGGTACGAGATTCACCGGTTTCCGGTTCTTTTTTGCGGGAGTGGTTGATGGGTCAGGCGAGCAGTGAAGCCGCTGCGGGGCATGGGGCGACCAAGTCGTTGGGCCTGCTGGTGGCAGCTGTCGGGGTGGTCTATGGCGATATCGGGACCAGCCCCTTGTATACCCTCAAGGAAGTCTTTACCGGCGGTTACGGGGTGCCGGTCAACCATGATGGTGTGTTGGGCATTCTTTCCCTGATCGCCTGGTCGCTGATCTGGGTGGTGTCGATCAAGTACGTGACCTTCATCCTGCGTGCCGATAACCAGGGCGAGGGCGGGATCATGGCCCTGACGGCGCTGGCCACCCGGGCCTCGGCGTCACGGCCGAAGCTCAGGGCGATGATGGTGATCTGCGGCCTTATCGGCGCTGCGCTGTTCTATGGCGACAGCATGATCACCCCGGCGGTGTCGGTGTTGTCGGCGGTAGAGGGCATGGAGCTGGCCTTCGACGGCATCGATCACTGGGTGGTGCCGATTGCCCTGGTCGTCCTGGTGGCGCTGTTCCTGGTGCAGAAACACGGTACGGCGAAGATCGGCATCCTGTTCGGTCCGGTAATGGTCGCCTGGTTCGTGGTCCTGGCGCTGCTAGGCCTGCACGGCATTGCCCAGAGCCCTGAGGTGCTCAAGGCGTTCAACCCGGTGTGGGCGGTGCGTTTCTTCATCGTTCATCCCGGCATGGGCGTAGCCATTCTCGGGGCTGTGGTGCTGGCGCTGACCGGCGCCGAGGCGCTGTACGCCGACATGGGCCACTTCGGCCGCAAGCCCATTGCCCGGGCCTGGTTCGCCCTGGTGTTGCCGGCGCTGGTGCTCAACTATTTCGGCCAGGGTGCCTTGCTCCTGCAGAACCCGGATGCCGCGCGCAACCCGTTTTACCTGCTGGCTCCGGGCTGGGCACTGCTCCCGTTGATCGCCCTGGCGACCCTGGCCACGGTGATCGCGTCCCAGGCGGTGATTTCCGGAGCGTTCTCCCTGACCCGCCAGGCCATCCAGCTCGGCTATATCCCGCGCATGCAGATCCAGCACACCTCCAGCGACGAGCAGGGACAGATCTATATCGGCGCGGTGAACTGGACGCTGATGGTGGCAGTGGTCCTGCTGGTGATAGGTTTCGAGTCTTCCGGCGCCCTGGCCGCAGCCTACGGCGTGGCGGTGACCGGGACCATGTTGATGACCACCTTGCTGGTGTCCACCGTGATGCTGCTGCTGTGGAAATGGCCACCGTTGCTGGCCGTGCCGATCCTGCTTGGCTTCCTGCTGGTCGATGGCCTGTTCTTCGCCGCGAACCTGCCCAAGGTGGTCCAGGGTGGTGCCTTCCCGGTGCTGGCCGGTGCGGTGTTGCTGCTGTTGATGAGCACCTGGAAGCGTGGCAAGCAGATTCTTGTCGAACGCATCGACGAGGGCGCGCTGCCGCTGCCGGTGTTTATCGGCAGTATTCGCGTGCAGCCGCCACACCGGGTGGAGGGCACCGCCGTGTTCCTTACCGCGCGGGCGGATGCGGTTCCCCACGCGCTGTTGCACAACCTGCTGCATAACCAGGTATTGCACAGCCAGGTGGTGCTGTTGACGGTGGTCAGCGAAGACCGGCCGCGGGTGCCGGAGCAGGAGCGTTTCGAGGTCGAGGCGTATGGCGACGGGTTCTTCCGCGTGCTGCTGCACTTCGGCTTCATGGACGAGCCGGACGTACCGGCGGCGCTGCGCCTGTGCCATCTGGACGAGCTGGACTTCAGCCCTATGCGCACCACCTACTTCCTCAGCCGGGAGACGGTGATCGCCTCGCGGCTGGAAGGGATGGCGCGGTGGCGAGGGAATCTGTTCGCATTCCTGTTGAAGAATGCCAACGGGAACCTGCGGTTCTTCAATCTGCCGCTGAACCGGGTGATTGAATTGGGAACCCAGGTCGAGATCTAACGGGCTTCCAGGGCCTCATCGCTGGCAAGCCAGCTCCCACAGTGTCCGCAGTGATCACAAAATCCTTGGCAGGCTCTGACTCCCACAGGTTCAGCGGTGCACGCGGACCCTGTGGGAGCTGGCTTGCCAGCGATGAGGCCTAGGGCCACCTCAATTCTGCTCAGCCACACTGGTCTTGCCCTGGCGGCTTTCGATCTCGCCGATCAGCTTGCGCGCCAATGCCGGGTAGTTCTCGTCGAAGTGGTGCCCGCCCGGCAGCTTGAGCTTCTCGCCCACTGCCGTGCTGTCGGTGCAGCCGCTTTCATCGGTTTCTTCCACGCCATACACGCAGAGCACCTTGGCTGCCGGCATCTTCGCCATTTCCGGGCCGGTCGGGGCCTCCTTGCCTTCCTGGCCCAGCCAGCCTTCCACTTCGATCTCGAAGCTGCCGCTACGGGCGAAAGCCAGCAGGATAACGGCATCGATGCGCTTCTGGTCCGCTTCCGGCAAGCGGTTGTAGATCGCCGGCAGCACGTCCGCGCCAAAGGAGTAGCCAGTCAGTACGAAGCGCTTGGTGCCCCATTTCTGCCGGTAGTGCTGCATCAGTTCGGAGAGGTCCACGGCGCTTTGTTCCGGAGTCTTGTGCTGCCAGTAGTAACGCAGGGTGTCGATGCCCACCACTGGATAGCCAAGCTTGGCCATCTCGCCGGCGACGTCGCGGTCCAGGTCACGCCAGCCGCCGTCACCGGAAAGGAACAGGGTCACGGTGTCGGTCGTCTGCCCGGCGGGCACCTCCACCACTGGGATGCTCATCGCGTTGCCGTCTTCGCCCAGCAGGGCGGTGGTCAGTTGCGCCTTGAGCACCTGCGGCAGGTGCACGTCGTAGTCGGAGATGCTGGTTTCGGCGTTGGCCTGGTCGCGCACGAAAGCGGCGCTGGCATCGTCAGGGTTGTCGTTCCACGCCACGTTCCAGTGGCCATGGGGGGCCGACTTGGCGAGCGGAAGCGTGCAGCCCGGGCGTTCCAGGTTGAAGCCCACGGAAATGGCCTGGGCCTTGTCGTCCTTTTGCGCGGCCAGCCAGTCCCAGGCCAGGTTGGCGCCGGGGCCGATGCCGGCGACCAGGGTCGGCGCGCCCTTGAGTTGCTCGATGGCAAGCTGCACGGCTTTTTGCTGCTGAGCGCAGTCGCCCAGCGGCAGGGTGACCTGGACCAACTGCGCTTCACCGCTCTGGCTGAGGTCCAGCAGTTGCTTGTCGCTCAGCAGTTGGTCCTGTGGCGAGGCGATCAGCACCCGGGCCCGGGCGTCGGTGCCGGGGGTGGCGCGCACGGCAGTGCTGCCGTCGCCGAGGGTGATGTGCTCCAGGTGCGCCTCCGGAGCCGGGCGCGTCCACAGCCAGAAGCCTGCCGCCGCTGCCAGCAGCGCCGCGAGCAGCGCGCCGAGCAGGTAATGCCAGTAACGTCGAATCATCAGCGTTTCACCAATCCTGTAAGACCGCCCGCGATCAGGGCGGCGGTATCGGCCAGTGCGACCAGCGGATCGAGTCCGGCAGGGACGGCCATGTAACGGGGTTCCCAGTCTGGCTGGAACTTGTCTTTGAAGCGGCGCAGGCCCTGGAAGTTATAGAGCTGCTCGCCGCGCTGGAACACCATCGAGCCCAGGCGCTGGGTCAGTGGTGCGCCGCGCCGCGGCTGCAGGCCCGACAGGGGCACCATGCCAAGGCTGAAGCGGGCATATCCATGCTGTTTATAGTGTTGGATCAGGCCGATCATCATGAATTCCATGGTCAGCTTCGGCGCCTCCGGATGGGCGCGCATCAAGTCGAGACTGGCCAGTTCGCGACTATGGGTTTCCAGCAGGTTGGCAAAGGCCACCGGTTGGCCCTGGAAGCGGATCAGGGCGATGCGGAAGTGTTGCAGGTAGTCTTCGCTGAAGCGGCCCAGGGAAAAACCTTTCTCGCGCACGTTCTTGCCGCTGAGCCAGGCATCGGAAATAACCTTCAGTTCTTCCAGCGGCGCCTGGCCGGGTTCGTGGATTTCCAGGCTCAGGCCATCGCGGCTACCTCGGTTCCAGGTGTAGCGCAGGTCCTTCATCTCCTTGCCCTTGGCTTCCAGGTCGAAGCGCGGCAGGTTGACCCGTGCCTCTTCGCCCAGCTTGATCGCCGTCAGGCCGATGTCCATGTAGAACGGCAGGTTCTCGGCGCGCACTTGGTAGAACACCGGGCGGGCGTGATGAACGTCGCAGAGGTCGCGGAACTGCCAGATCATCTCCGCGCGACGCTGGGTCGGGCCGATCGGGTCGTACAGCGCGACCAGGCTGCGACCACGGCGCGCGTACATCAGGAAGGCATCATCGTTGGGATGGAACAGCAGCGCCTTGTCGCCGGTCAAGGCCAGGCCGCCGTCGGGCTGGTCCGACGCCAGCAGGATGCGGTTGGCGCGCTGCAGTTCTTCGGCGGTCGGTAGATGGATCGTCGGGCGGGCGGTGCGCAGCAGCCAGGTCAGGGCCAGCACGACCAGCAGCACCGCGCTGCCCAGCGCCGAGCGCAGGCCGCGCGGGGCATCGGCATCGAGGGTGAACTGCCACCACAGTTGATGGCTGTAGGGCACATCCTGGTAGGCGAACAGCAAAAGCCAGATCGACGCACCGACCACGCAGGCGCTGGCTACCAGGTAGACTGGCGAGAAGGGCAGTTCCAGCAATCGGCTCGGACGGTAGAACGAGCGCCGGAACAGGGCCAGCAGGCTCGCGGTGAAGATCATGATGCTGGCTTCTTCCCAGTCGAAGCCCTTGAGCAGGGACAGCAGGGCGCCGACCAGCAGCAATATGGTGGTCAGCATCCACGCTGCCGAAAGGCGACGGCGCAGGCCCTGGGCCAGCAGCAGGCAGAGCACGCCGATCAGGCTGGCGCCGAAGTGCGAGGCATCGATCAGGCGGTGCGGGATCAGGAAGCCCAGATGCTTGAGACGGGTATCGATTTCCGGGGTGGCACCCGAGAACAGCAGCACCACGCCGGAAAGGAATACCAGCACGGCGAGCACTGGCGCAGCCAGGCCCGAGGCGACCTTGATCGCCTGTTGCGCAAAGAGGAAGCGGCGCGCTTCGCTGGCCAGCAGGATCACGCAGGCCACCAGCATCGGCAGCACCACGTAGATGAGGCGATACAGCAGCAGCGCGGCGGCCAGCGGCGCAGCGCCCAACTGGTTGGCAAAGGCGGCCAGCAGGATCGCTTCGAATACACCGACGCCGCCAGGTACATGGCTGAGGACGCCTGCCGCCAGGGCCAGCAGGTAGACCAGCAGGAAGGCGCCGAAAGGTGGGGCTTCGGGTAGCAGCAGGTAGAGCACGGTCGCGGCGGCGGCCACGTCCAGGGCCGTTATGACCAGTTGCAGCAGGGCCAGCCTGGCGCCCGGCAAGCGCAGGGTACGACGACCGACCCGGGCCAGCAGGGCGTGGGCGAACGGTTGTTCAGGCAAGCGGCGACGATACAGGCCGTAGGCGAGGGCTGCGCTGAGCAGCAGCACCGTAATGGCGATAGCGGCCAGCACGCCCGCAGGCAGGCGCAGCGCTTCGGCTGCAGCGGGCAGGTTGCTCAGGGTTGCCAGCGCTGCCAGCGGTGGCAGTGCGCAGCCCAGGGACAGGCTGGCGAACAAGGTCATGCGCGCCACTTCGGCCGCACCGACGCCTTGCCGGGCATACAGGCGGTAACGCACCGAGCCGCCGGAAAGCAGCGACAAACCAATGGCGTTGCCGATGGCAAAGGCGCAGAAGCCGCCCATGACCAGGCTGCCAGCAGGCAGTTTGACATCGGCATAACGGCTGGCCGACCACTCATAGCCAAGCAGGATCACGAAGCCGATTGCGGTTGCCAGCAAGGCGCCGCCGAGTGCAGGCAACGGCACGCTCAGCAACTGGTCATGCAGGGCGTAGATATCCAGCTCGCTGAGCAAGTGTCGGCAGGCGATCAGGGCTATCCCGAACAGCACCAGGGTCACGGCCAGGCCGATGGGTTGACGATACTTGCTCAGCAGATCGAGCCAGCGCAGGCGGCTGTCGGCAATAGGATGGGCGGCAGTAACGGGAATGTCGGTTTCAGCGGTAGGGCGCATCAATCACCTCGGGGACTGTGCGCGACAGGATGGGCGTATCCAGTCAATTTACCAATCCCTATGGAAAAATAATGTCTGAATATTACTAGCGTTCAGGCGGATCCGTGCCGGTCATGATAGTTAAAGAATATTTACGTTGCCGGCGCCAGGGCGAGAGGTGGGGGAATTTTCCCGCGCAAACGAAAAAGGCCAATCTTTCGATTGGCCTTTTTCTGTATCTGGTTGCGGGAGCCGGATTTGAACCGACGACCTTCGGGTTATGAGCCCGACGAGCTACCAGGCTGCTCCATCCCGCGTCTGATGGGTGCGCATTCTACAGCCTTGTTTCTTGCTGTCAATGCTTAATTGTTGATTTTCCTGAAAAACCTGACCCTGGCCAAATCGCAGGCAAATGAAAAAGGCCAATCTTTCGATTGGCCTTTTCCTGTATCTGGTTGCGGGAGCCGGATTTGAACCGACGACCTTCGGGTTATGAGCCCGACGAGCTACCAGGCTGCTCCATCCCGCGCCTGTGGGATCGAATTCTACAGGGATGCGTTTCCCTGTCAAGCAAAAGCTGCAAAAAATCCTTTTTTCTTCAAATGGTTAGCATTCTGGGAGGGGCCTGGGCCCGGCGGCGGGGCACGCACCGCGCTGATCGGGGCGGTATAGAGGGGTGATGCGGTCGGGCAAGGCGAGTGAGATACTGCGCGTACGATTTTTCCGCATTAACGGTCATACATGCGCCAACGCAAGATCATTCATATCGACTGCGATTGCTTTTACGCGGCCATCGAGATGCGTGACGACCCGCGCCTGGCCGGGCGGCCGCTTGCCGTTGGTGGTTCGGCCGAGCGTCGTGGCGTGATTGCCACCTGCAACTATGAGGCCCGGGCCTTCGGCGTGCGCTCGGCGATGTCGTCGCGGCACGCCTTGGGTCTATGCCCGGACCTGCTGATCGTCAAGCCGCGCATGGATGCCTATAAGGAGGCGTCGCGGGAGATCCACAACGTTTTTCGAGAATACACCGACCTTATCGAGCCCCTGTCGCTGGATGAAGCCTATCTGGATGTCAGCGACAGCGAGCGCTGTTCGGGTAGTGGCACGCTGATCGCCCAGGATATCCGGCGCAAGATCGCCCAGCGCCTGCATATCACCGTTTCCGCCGGAGTGGCGCCCAACAAGTTCCTGGCCAAGATCGCCAGCGACTGGCGCAAGCCCAACGGCTGCTTCGTGATCACCCCGGCGGAGGTGGAAGGCTTCGTCGCAGGCTTGCCGGTAAGCAAGCTGCACGGCGTGGGCAAGGTTACCGCGGACAAGCTGCATCGCCTGGGCATCGTGACCTGCCTCGACCTTCGTCAGTGGGAGCGGTTGGCGCTGGTAAGGGAGTTCGGCGGGTTTGGCGAGCGCCTGTTCAATCTGGCCCGCGGTATCGATGAGCGCCCGGTACAGAACGACAGCCGGCGCCAGTCCATCAGCGTGGAAAACACCTACGACCAGGATTTGCCGGACCTGGCCAGTTGCCTGGAGAAGCTCCCGGAATTGCTTGAATCACTCAATGGCCGCATGCAGCGAATCGACAGCAGCTATCGGCCTGGCAAGCCATTCGTCAAGGTCAAGTTCCATGATTTCAGCCAGACCACCCTGGAGCAGGCGGGGGCAGGGCGAGACTTGCACAGTTACCAGCAGTTGCTCGGCCAGGCCTTCGCTCGCGGTGGGCGGCCGGTTCGCCTGCTGGGTATCGGCGTGCGCTTGCAGGACCTGCGCGGCGCTCATGAACAGTTGGAGCTGTTTCCCGTCTCCTGAAATGCAAAAAGCACCTTAACGGTGCTTTTGCGGAGGGTATTTCACTCACTGGGCGGCAGGATCTGCGACCAGGCGATGCGCATCCTTTCTCAGCGACTGCAGGAATTCCTGTTGCAGCTCCGGATCGTTGCGGGTCAGCTCGATCAGGCTCTGTTCCAGTTCGCTGGCTTCCTCTTCCAGGCCCAGGTCCGACAGGCGCTTGACCCGGTGCACCCACTGGCTGACATCGTCGTCCTCGAGGTCGTCGAAGATCAGGTCATGGGCTTCTACCAGTTTGTTGCGCAGGGTGCCGCTCACCAGCAAGCTGGCGTCGGCGCGCACCGCACTGTCGTCATCGACCACCGACAGGTGAAGGGTGCCGACATGGGTCAGGTTCTGTTCGCTGAACGGGCTGTCCAGCAGGTTCAGGCGCAGGACGCCATTGCGATCGGTGGTCAGCTCGTAGGTGCTCTTGCCAGCCTTCACCTCGACCGGCCGCTCGCTCCAGGGAACACTGCTGTATTCCTGGCGCTTGTCCTTCTGCACTTCATCGATGCCGGCCAGGTTCTGCTGCGCGCGGCCATTGGACTGCACGTTCATGAACGGGTTGAGGCCGGCGATGCCATAACTGAGCCAGTCATGAGTGACGCTGTCGGGAAGGCTGCCAAGGGCGAAAACGTTCACCACGTTGGCGCCGACCCCGGCGACCACCGCCACCGCACCCAGCGGAATCTCATAGATTTCCCGCCAGGGTTGATACGGGGTGTAGCGATCGTAGCGGCGGGTCACTTCGAATTCGGTCACTTCGAAGTTCTTCTGCTCATGGATGCGCACACGGCGTTGCGGCAGCTCGAGTACCTTGGGCTCTCCGACATCGATCTGCAGGCTGTGCTCGAGCAGCTTGCGCTCGATGCGTTCCTCGTGGTCGCTGCGCTGCGACATCTGGTTGGCGCAACCGCCCAGGAGCAGGGCGCCGCACAAGGCGGCGCCGCCGAAGGTAAAGGTACTTCGCTTGAACATGGCTACTCTGGCATTGGCTATCAGCGACGGATGCGGGCTTGCAGGAACGACACGACGTCCGCCACGGGCAGGGCCTGGGCCTCGCTCTCGGTGCGGTGCTTGTATTCCAGCTTGCCCTCGGCCAGGCCGCGATCGCTGACGACGATACGGTGCGGAATGCCGATCAGTTCCATGTCGGCGAACTTGATGCCGGGGCTGGTCTTCTTGTCGCGATCGTCGAGCAGCACGTCGAAGCCGGCGGCGGTCAGTTCGGCGTACAGCTTGTCGGTGGCCGCACGGACTTCCTCGGTTTCATAGCGCAGCGGTACCAGGGCGATATGGAAGGGCGCCAGCGCGTCGCTCCAGATGATGCCCTTGTCGTCGTAGTTCTGCTCGATGGCGGCAGCGACCACGCGGGAAACGCCGATGCCGTAGCAGCCCATGGTCAGGGTGACCGGCTTGCCGTTCTCACCCAGCACCTGGCACTTCAGCGCTTCGCTGTACTTGGTGCCGAGCTGGAAGATGTGGCCCACTTCGATACCGCGCTTGATCTGCAGGGTGCCCTTGCCGTCCGGGCTAGGGTCGCCTTCGACCACATTGCGCAGGTCGGCGACTTCCGGAACCGGCAGATCGCGTTCCCAGTTCACGCCGAAGTAGTGCTTGTCGTCGATGTTGGCGCCGATGGCGAAGTCGCTCATCAGGGCGACCGAACGGTCGATGATGCAGGTCAGCGGCAGGTTCAGCGGGCCAAGGGAGCCGGCGCCGGCGCCAATGGCTGCGCGCAGCTCTTCTTCGTTGGCCATGACCAGCGGTTCGGCGACCTGGGGCAGCTTGGTCGCCTTGATTTCGTTGAGTTCGTGGTCGCCACGGACCACCAGGGCCACCAGCTTGCCTTCCTCCGCGCCATGCACGATCAGGGTCTTGATGGTGCGCTCGATCGGCACCCCAAAGCCTTCGACCAGGGCGGCAATGGTCTTGGTGTTCGGGGTATCGACCAGGCGCAGGGCTTCGGTCGGCGCAGGGCGCACGGTTTCCCGCGGGATGGCCTCGGCTTTTTCGATGTTGGCGGCGTAGTCGGAGCTGTCGCTGAAGATCACGTCGTCTTCACCGGACTCGGCCAGCACATGGAACTCGTGGGAGTAGCTGCCGCCGATGGAGCCGGTATCGGCCTGCACCGGACGGAAGTTCAGGCCCAGGCGGGTGAACACGTTGCAGTAGGCCTGGTGCATGCGGTCGTAGGTTTCCTGCAGGGAAGCCTGGTCGGCATGGAAGGAGTAGGCGTCCTTCATGATGAATTCGCGGCCGCGCATCAGGCCGAAGCGCGGACGGATCTCGTCGCGGAACTTGGTCTGGATCTGGTACATGTTCAGCGGCAGCTGCTTGTAGCTGCTCAGCTCGTTGCGGGCCAGGTCGGTGATGACCTCTTCGTGGGTCGGGCCGACGCAGAATTCGCGGTTGTGGCGGTCTTTCAGGCGCAGCAGCTCGGGGCCGTACTGTTCCCAGCGACCGGACTCCTGCCACAGCTCAGCCGGCTGGATGGCCGGCATCAGCACTTCCAGGGCACCGGCGGCGTTCATTTCCTCGCGAACCACGGCTTCGACCTTGCGCATCACGCGCAGGCCCATCGGCAGCCAGGTATACAGGCCGGAGGCGAGCTTGCGGATCATGCCGGCACGCAGCATGAGCTGGTGGCTGATGACGACCGCGTCGGAAGGGGTTTCTTTCTGTGTGGCGAGCAAATATTGACTGGTGCGCATGATAGGCCGTTGTCGGTTGCTTAACTGAAATGACCCCGCATTGTACGGGGGGGAATCGGTAACGTATAGGACGCAGGAAACCTAATCTGTCGTAAGTCGATGACACAAATGAAAAAGCCCGGCAGGGCCGGGCTTCTTCGTACTGAGGTCTGCGGGCCGGAGGGCTTACAGGATGCTCAGTGGGTACTCGATGATCAGGCGTACATCGTTGTTGTCAGGGGTGTAGTCTTCCTGGTAAGCATCGTTGGCACGGTACACGGCGTAGCGAACGCGGAAGGACAGGTCTTTGGCCGGGCCTTCCTGCATGACGTACTTGGACTCGAAGTTCCACTCGTGTTCCTTGCCTTCGTTGCCCGAAGTGGTGCTGATGTCATCACCCTTGATGTAGCGGGTCATGAAGGTCAGGCCTGGTACGCCGAAGGATGCCATGTTCAGGTCGTAGCGAGCCTGCCAGGATTTCTCGTCCTTGCCGAGGAAGTCGGAAATCTGGATGGAGTTGGCAACGAAGATCGTGCCGTTACCATCTACGCCGTAGTTGTAGCCGGTGTCACCGCTGGAACGCTGGTAGGCCAGGGTGAACTTGTGGGCGCCGAAGCTATAGGCACCGGCGAGGCTCCACAGTTTGTTGTCCAGTTCGTTGGCTATTGTTTCGCCCTGATCCTTCGAGCGATAGCCGTTGAAGTCGAAGTTCAGCGATTGTGTGTCATTGATCGGCAGGGTGTAGTTCAGGTTGATGTATTGCTTCTTCCAGTAGTCTTCGACGTCCGATGCAGCCAGGGTGCCGGTGAAGGAATCGGTGAACGCGTAGGTGGCGCCGACGATGTTGGCCGAGGTCAGGCCTTTGGCATTGCGACCGTTGATGCTGTCACGGCCCATGCCAGTCTGCGAGCTCAGCGCGGTGAAGCGACCGGCGCTCAGTTCCAGGCCCTTGATCTCCTTGCTGGTGATCAAGGTGCCAGTAGCGACTTCCGGCAGCAGACGGCTGTCGTCGGTGGCGAATACCGGGCTGGCTACGAACTGCTGGCCATACTTCAGTACGGTGTCGGAGATGCGGAACTTGACTGCGGCGCCGCCCTTGCCTTGGGCTTTTTCAGGGTTGCCGTCGCTGTCGTTACGGAACAGGCCGTTGCCGCTGTCGCCGCGGGTGCGGCCACTGCCGCCGTCCAGGCGGACCGAGCCCATTGCCATGGCGTCCACACCGACACCTACGGTGCCTTGGGTAAAGCCGGATTCGAAGGTCACCAGCTCGGAGACGCCAGCGTCTTCACGATAGCCTTTGCGATCGCCTTTGACGTTGGTGTTGGCCTCACCGTGCTTCAGGTCGCGGTTCATGTACATGGCGCGGGTTTTTGCGGTCAGGGTGCTGTCTTCGACGAAACCCTTGGACTCATCCTGCGAGGACGCTACAGCCAGTTGCGAGGTCCCGGCAGCTACGGCCAGGGCGATCATGCTCCACTTCATCACGCGCATCGTGATTTGCTCCTTTGGTTTTTAGGAAGATTGCTGCTGCCCCACCTGGTTTTTTTATCGGGGCTGCTCTTTCTTGTTTGAGTCGGCGGAAATGTATATCACGCTGACTGTCATTAGCGATACTTGCGAATTGAACCTTTCGGTAACTTTACGGTCGTGTCGCAAATACTTATATCCATGTCGCAAATTACGTTCCGCGTAGGACGGATCGTACAACTCCAGCGCTGTTTCGGTCGGACCCAAGACCATGCTTCATAACCCTGGATCCGCGATCCCCAAACTCCCTGGTCGCCCGTGCAGCTGTTGTTATTTGTCGCACCCCGGCTGTGTATGCAGACGACATGCCGACCATGCCAAGGTGCAATGCAACAAGCGTGCTCAAAGCCGCCAAGTGTTGACGAAATTTTCACTTTTTCCAGTCTGGCACCGGAAAAGGACCGAAAAATCGGGGCTCAAAGAACGCTCCGCTCTTTTGTCGGTATTTTTCTGGAATAAGGGAAAAATCGACCTCGAAGTCAGAACGTTACCGTCGCAGGGCCTTGAGTGGGTAGTTTGTGGATGTCCGGCGCTCCTCGGTAGGTCGCGAAGCGCCATTTTGGTGCGGAAAGTAGCATTTTGTTACCGGTGCCCTGAAACACGGGGTGAAACGCTTCGGCGGCCCGGTTTTGCGGGCTGCTTTTCGGTGCTTTGTTGTCCGCCCGTGCCCGATACCGGTAACAGGAGTATCCTGCGCTCCTGTGTCGCGCAGGTGGGCTGCACTGAATGATGAGGAGATTGCCCCGTGTTTGCATTGGATTCGCGTCTTGAACAAGACACTTTCGCATTGGGGGACTTTCCTCTTTGCCGTTTGTTACTTAGTAAGGATGCTAACTATCCCTGGTTCATCCTGGTGCCCCGTCGCCCTGGCATCAGTGAAATATTTCAATTGGATGACAGTGATCGCCTGCAACTTTGGAAGGAAACCGATTTCCTGAGTAAAACGCTTGGGGAATGTTTTGCCGCGGACAAGATGAATGTGGCCGCGCTGGGTAATGTCGTCAGCCAGCTACATATGCATGTGATCGTTCGCCGTCGTAATGACGCTGCATGGCCGGCGCCGGTTTGGGGGCAAAAACCTGCAGTCGGATATACGGCCGATCAGTTGAATGAAGTCCGCCAGCGCATCGCGGCAGTACTGGGTGATGACTTCCGGTTCGTGGAGGCTTGAGCAATGAACCTTGAAGAGCGGGTAATGGAGCTGGAGAGTCGCCTGGCCTTCCAGGATGATACTTTGCTGGCCCTGAACGATGTGATCGTCGAGCAGCAGCGTGTCGTGGAGCGCCTGCAGTTGCAGATGGCCGCCCTGCTCAAGCGCTATGAGGAGGTGATGGGGCAATATGGGGCAGGCGAAGAGGAAGCGCCGCCGCCGCATTACTGAAGTTTCCTCCATGAAAAAGCCGCGACAGCCTACAAGGCTTCGCGGCTTTTTCGTTTGCAGCGGTCAGTGATCAGCGGCGAGGTGCAGCGATCACGTCTTCGGCCTGCAGCCCCTTGTCCCGATTCATGACCGAGAACTCGACACGCTGGCCTTCGACCAATACCCGGTGGCCTTCGCCGCGAATCGCGCGGAAGTGCACGAAGATGTCGTCTCCCGAGTCCCGGGAAATGAAGCCGAAGCCCTTGGACGTGTTGAACCACTTTACCGTGCCGGTATCGCGGTTGCTCATGTCGTACTGGGTGTTGCCGGTGCTGCGGGCCTTGGGCTGGCTCATGAAGCCGGCACCGAGGTGAAGCACCGCGGCGAGCAGCGCAACCAGCAGGGCGGCGAGGGCATCCATGTCGGGCAATGCCAGCAGCGCCAGCGCCTGCAGGATCACTGCAAGCACCAGGAATACGCTGGCGGCGATCTGCAGATACTGGCGTACGCCCTTGTAGTACTGCGGAACGATCGGGGCAAGGATCAGGTTGGCCAGGCCCAGGAGTGCCAGGTAGATGGCGTCGGGTTGTTGCAGGTAGGGCGTGGTATCGGCCCTGAGGCTGGGTATGAAGGACAGCAGCAAGGCAGCTGCGCCCGTCAGGAGGTGGACGATCTTGAACATGTTGGTTTGGCTCGCATCATTATTCAGGCGGATCACAGTAAGAGCTGGAACCACGGTGCGCGGTACATGGAAAAAGCGCAAAAGCGTGGCGTTTCCAGCCTATGCGCCATGGCGCTGAGACTTGGCCATGGCGGCACGCCGCCTATTTAACCGCAAAGCCCGGGGCTTCTCAAATCAGCGGGACGCCCGGCTCGCGAGGCCTGCAGCATCGTGTCACGGGGTCTGGGCTGCACGCTGTGAAAACTCTTGATACAGTGACACCAGAGCGTTTGAACCGAAAAATCAGAGGAAGGAATTTTCAGATGGCAATCGATATCGGAATCAGCCAAGAAGATCGCAAGTCCATTGCCGACGGCCTGTCCCGCCTGCTTGCCGACACCTACGTGCTGTACCTGAAGACCCACAACTTCCATTGGAACGTGACCGGTCCCAGCTTTCGCACCCTGCACCTGATGTTCGAAGAGCAGTACAACGAACTGGCGCTGGCCGTCGACTCGATCGCCGAGCGGATCCGTGCCCTGGGCTTCCCGGCCCCCGGCACCTATGCCCAGTACCTGCGTCTGGCCTCGATCAAGGAAACCGAAGGTGTGCCGAGCTCGGACGAGATGATCAAGTACCTGGTCGAAGGCCAGGAGGCCGTTGTGCGCACCGCCCGCAGCCTGTTCCCGTTGACCGACAAGGTCAGCGACGAGCCGACAGCCGATCTGCTGACCCAGCGCATGCAGGTCCACGAGAAGACTGCATGGATGCTGCGCGTCCTGCTCGAAGAGAAATGATTCACCGCTGACCTGTCCAGGCTAAGCGCAAAACCCGGCGTCCTCGAAAAGGCGCCGGGTTTTTTGTGCCTGCCGGCCACGTTTCGCAAGGCCTGGAAGCGTTTTCTCCGGTTATCCGATAGGCCGCGGTTTGCTGATACCTCCTACATCACGAGGGCGGTCGTCTGCTAGTGCAGCCGGATCCATCGGCGCTTCATGACGGGACGTGCGCGGTGCCTTCGCCCGCGCTTTCCTTCCTGTCCTGGTGAGTGGTGTGGCAATGTCCCGATCCCTGAATCAGAGCCTGTGCAAGCCCGGCGAGCCGCGGGGCATCGATATCGACCCGTTCGAGTCGGATTTCAACATGCAACTGGCCCAGCCCTTGTCGCGCTCGGTGCGACTGAACGGTTTCGCAACCTGCCTGCGCCTGGAAAACATCTATTGGGCCGTGCTGGAGCGGATTGCCCGGGCCAACGGCTGCACGGTCAACTCGGTGCTGTCCCATGTCGACCGGGAGGTTCATCTGCGCCATGGCGGGGTCAAGAACTTCAGCGGGCTGGTGCGGGTCATCTGCGTGGTGTTCCTGCTCAACGCAGCCGACGAGGCGGACGAGGAGGGCGATCCGGTCCGATGACCGTTCGCCACGCAGGTGTCGTCCGTGGGCTGCACAGCCCCGGCTAACCATATATAATCCCGCTTTTTGCTGCGTGGCGCGGTCCGCGCAGGACTCACCCGAGATACACCTCATGCCTCTGTACGACTATCAATGCGGTTCCTGCAGCCACCAGATGGAAGTGCTGCAGAAAATCAGCGCGGCGCCGCTGACCGACTGTCCCGCCTGCCAGCAGCCCGAACTGAAAAAGGTCCTGTCCGCCCCCGGTTTTCGCCTGAGCGGCAAGGGCTGGTACGAAACCGATTTCAAGACCGGTGCGAAAAAGAATCTGGCCGGCAACGGCGACTGAGTTGAACTGTACTGCCCGGGTCTTGCACTATTGACCCTTTGCGGCCGCCAGGGCCCGTACCCATCGTACTAGCCCGGGCCTGAACGAATTCACGAATGACGAGAAGCGAAACCACCATCATGATGCGCAGCCACTATTGCGGCCAACTGAACGAGAGCCTGGACGGTCAGGAAATCACCCTTTGCGGCTGGGTTCATCGTCGTCGCGACCACGGCGGGGTGATCTTCCTCGATATCCGCGATCGCGAAGGCATGGCCCAGGTCGTGTTCGATCCTGATCGCGCCGACAGCTTCGCCGCCGCCGATCGCGTGCGCAGCGAGTATGTGGTGAAGATCACCGGCCGCGTGCGCCTGCGTCCTGCCGGCGCGGTCAACCCGAACATGGCGTCGGGCGCCATCGAAGTGCTGGGCTACGACCTTGAAGTGCTGAACGAAGCGGAAACCCCGCCGTTCCCGCTGAACGAATACTCCGACGTCGGCGAGGAAACCCGCCTGCGCTATCGCTTCATCGACTTGCGTCGTCCGGAGATGGCCGAGAAACTGCGCCTGCGTTCGCGCATCACTTCGAGCATCCGCCGGTTCCTCGACGAGAACGGTTTCCTCGACGTCGAAACGCCGATCCTTACCCGCGCCACGCCGGAAGGTGCACGCGACTACCTGGTGCCGAGCCGTACCCACGCCGGCAGCTTCTTCGCCCTGCCGCAATCGCCGCAGCTGTTCAAGCAGTTGCTGATGGTCGCCGGCTTCGACCGTTACTACCAGATCGCCAAGTGCTTCCGTGACGAAGACCTGCGTGCCGACCGCCAGCCCGAGTTCACCCAGATCGACATCGAGACCAGCTTCCTCGATGAGTCCGAGATCATGGGCCTGACCGAAAGCATGATCCGCAAGCTGTTCAAGGAAGTCCTGGACCTGGAATTCGGCGAATTCCCGCACATGACCTTCGAGGAAGCCCAGCGCCGCTACGGTTCCGACAAGCCTGACCTGCGTATCCCGCTGGAACTGGTCGATGTCGCCGACCAGTTGAAGGATGTCGATTTCAAGGTGTTCGCCGGCCCGGCCAACGATCCGAAGTGCCGCGTTACCGCCCTGCGCCTGCCGGGCGGCGCGAGCATGCCGCGCAGCAAGATCGACGAGTACACCCGGTTCGTCGGCATCTACGGTGCCAAGGGCCTGGCCTACATCAAGGTCAACGAGCGCGCCAAGGGCGTCGAAGGCCTGCAGTCGCCGATCGTCAAGAACATTCCCGAGGCCAACCTGAACGTGATCCTGGATCGCGTCGGCGCGGTCGATGGCGACATCGTTTTCTTCGGCGCCGACAAGACCAAGATCGTCAGCGAGGCCCTGGGCGCGCTGCGTATCAAGCTGGGTGCCGACTTCAACCTGTACACCTGCGAGTGGGCGCCGATGTGGGTCGTCGACTTCCCGATGTTCGAGGAAAACGAAGACGGCAGTTTCACCGCGCTGCACCACCCGTTCACCGCACCGAAGTGCACTCCGGAAGAGCTGGAAGCCAACCCGGCTACCGCGCTGTCCCGCGCTTACGACATGGTGCTGAACGGTACCGAGCTGGGTGGCGGTTCGATCCGTATCCATCGCAAGGAAATGCAACAGGCGGTATTCCGCCTGCTGGGTATCGAGGCGGCGGAACAGGAAGAGAAATTCGGCTTCCTGCTCGACGCCCTGAAGTTCGGTGCACCGCCACACGGTGGCCTGGCCTTCGGTCTGGACCGCCTGGTCATGTTGATGACCGGCGCCCAGTCGATCCGTGAAGTGATCGCCTTCCCGAAAACCCAGAGCGCTGCCTGCGTCATGACCCAGGCCCCGGGCCTGGTCGATGCCAAGGCGCTGCGCGAGCTGCACATTCGCCTGCGTGAGCAGCAGAAGGCCGAGTAAGCCGGTCTGAAAGGCGCATCCCACGGGATGCGTCTTCGCTTTAAGGCACCCCGATTCAGTCGTGTCTTCCGCATCGGCGGTAAGGCACTTGATTTTGTTTCAAGGATTTTTGGAGTCAGTTATGGCGGGTCATTCCAAGTGGGCGAACATCAAGCACCGCAAAGAGCGCCAGGATGCCAAGAGAGGCAAGATCTTCACCAAATGGATTCGTGAGCTGACCGTCGCTGCCAAGCAGGGCGGTGGCGACCCTGCGTCCAACCCGCGTCTGCGCCTGGCGCTGGACAAGGCGCTGGGTGCGAACATGAGCCGCGACATCATCGACCGTGCCATCGCCCGTGGCGCCGGCACTGCCGAAGCGGACAACGTCGAGGAACTGAGCTACGAGGGCTACGGCCCGGGCGGCGTGGCGATCATGGTCGAGGCCATGACCGACAACCGCAACCGGACCGCAGCGGCCGTGCGTCATGCCTTCAGCAAGTGCGGCGGTAATCTCGGTACCGACGGCTCCGTCGCCTACCTGTTCGAACGCAAGGGGCAGATCAGCTTCGGCGAAGGCGTCGATGAAGACGCCCTGATGGAAGCGGCAATGGAAGCCGACGCCGATGACGTGGTCAGCAATGGCGACGGCTCCTTCGATGTGTTCACCTCGTTCGCCAGCTTCTATGCCGTGCGCAGCGCCCTGGAAGCCGCGGGCTTCAAGGCCTCTGACGCGGAAATCGTGATGCAGCCGACCACCAGCGCCGAGCTGGACCTGGACGGTGCGCAGAAGGTACTGAAGCTGATCGACATGCTGGAAGACCTGGACGACGTGCAAAACGTCTATTCCAATGCTGAAATTCCTGACGAGATCATGGAACAGCTCGGCTAAGGTTTTTCTGCATTGTCCGAGGCCGGTCCCGCCCTGGAGGCGGGGCCGGCTTTTTGTATGTGCAACACGGCGCAGGTGCAATGACTCTGATTCTTGGTATCGACCCCGGCTCGCGGATAACCGGTTACGGTGTGGTTCGCCATACCGGACGCGGCTGCGAGTACGTGGCGTCGGGATGTATCCGCACGGGCAGCGGCGAGCTGCATGAGCGCCTGCAAATCGTGTTTCGTGGCGTGAGCGAGATCATCCGTCAGCATGGTCCGGTAACCATGGGCATCGAGCGGGTGTTCATGGCCCGCAACGCCGACTCTGCGCTCAAGCTCGGCCAGGCCCGGGGCGCGGCCATAGTCGCGGCGGCCGAGGCCGGGCTGGAAATTGCCGAATACACGGCCAGCCAGGTCAAGCAGGCAGTGGCTGGCAGTGGCGGCGCGAACAAGGAGGCGGTGCAGATGATGGTCATGCATCTGCTCAAGCTGACGCAGAAGCCACAGATCGATGCCTCGGACGCCCTGGCCATCGCCCTGTGTCACGCCCATACCCGTTCCAGCCTGGTACCGCATGGCCTGGGTGTGGCGCGCAGTCGCAACGGACGGCTGCGTCTCTGATAGCATCCCTGCTTTATATAGAAGCGCTGCCGGTTGACCGCGGCGCTCACGAGAAAGGATCCGAGCGTGATTGGACGTTTGCGCGGCACCTTGGCTGAAAAGCAGCCGCCGCACCTGATTGTCGATATCAATGGCCTCGGCTACGAGCTGGAAGTGCCGATGACGACCCTCTATCGCCTGCCGAAGGTGGGGGAAACCGTAACCTTGCACACGCACCTGATCGTGCGCGAGGATGCCCACCTGCTTTATGGCTTCTTTGAAAAGCGCGAGCGGGAGCTGTTCCGCGAATTGATCCGGCTCAATGGCGTCGGTCCCAAGCTGGCCCTGGCGCTGATGTCCGGCCTGGATGTCGATGAACTGGTGCGCTGTGTCCAGGCGCAGGATGCGTCGGCCTTGGTCAAGGTGCCGGGAGTCGGCAAGAAAACCGCCGAGCGTCTGCTGGTCGAGCTGAAGGATCGCTTCAAGGCCTGGGAGACGGTGCCGAGCATGTTCCAGCTGGTGCCGAATGGTCCTGCGCCACTGGCGACCGTATCCAGCGCCGAAGCCGACGCGGTCAGCGCCCTGATTTCCCTGGGCTACAAACCCCAGGAGGCCAGCCGCGCGGTGGCCGCCGTGGATGCCAAGGGCCTGAGCAGCGAAGAGCTGATCCGGCGCAGCCTGAAAGGGATGATTTAAGTGATCGAAGCCGACCGTTTGATAACCGCCACCGGGCGCGACCGGGAAGAAGTCCAGGACCGGGCGATACGCCCGCTGCGCCTGGCCGAATACATCGGCCAGCCGGTGGTGCGCGAGCAGATGGCGCTGTTCATCCAGGCCGCGCGCAACCGTAGCGAATCTCTCGACCACACCCTGATCTTCGGCCCGCCGGGGTTGGGCAAGACCACCCTGGCCAATATCATCGCCCAGGAAATGGGCGTGTCGATCAAGAGCACGTCGGGGCCCATCCTGGAGCGTCCGGGCGACCTGGCCGCGCTGCTGACCAATCTCGAACCGCACGACGTGCTGTTCATCGACGAGATCCATCGCCTGTCGCCGGTGGTCGAGGAAGTGCTGTATCCAGCCATGGAAGACTTCCAGCTGGACATCATGATCGGCGAAGGGCCTGCGGCGCGCTCGATCAAGCTCGACCTGCCGCCATTCACCCTGGTCGGCGCTACCACCCGTGCCGGGATGCTGACCAATCCGCTGCGTGACCGATTCGGTATCGTCCAGCGTCTTGAGTTCTACAGCAACGCCGACCTGGCCACCATCGTCAGCCGTTCCGGCGGTATTCTCGGGCTGCCCATCGAGGAAGAGGGCGCCTTCGAAATTGCCCGCCGTGCCCGTGGAACGCCGCGGATCGCCAACCGTTTGTTGCGCAGGGTGCGCGATTACGCCGAAGTGCGCGGCAAGGGCGAGATCACCAAGGGCGTGGCGGATATGGCGCTGAACCTGCTGGATGTCGACGAGCGTGGCTTCGATCATCAGGACCGCCGCCTGTTGCTGACCATGATCGAGAAGTTCGATGGCGGCCCGGTAGGCGTGGACAGCCTGGCGGCGGCGATCAGCGAGGAGCGTCACACCATCGAGGATGTGCTGGAGCCCTATCTGATCCAGCAGGGCTACATCATGCGTACGCCCCGGGGGCGGGTGGTGACCCGTCATGCCTATCTGCACTTCGGGCTGAACATTCCGAAACAGTTGGGTGAAGCATCCGGTAGCGATTTTTCTGATTCGGATGATGCGTGACAGATTTATCTTGCGGATTTGTGGTCCTAATCGCCGACTGGCCATGACGGCGCTAGCAATACGACATGATCCGCAAAAACAGTTGGTTGGGCGGATTGGCAAGCTGAGGAGTTAGCACTAGAGTATGCGCGCGCAAAATGGGGTCGAGCCGTTCGCACATCGCTGTCGCGTTTATTACGAGGACACCGATGCGGGCGGCGTGGTGTATTACGTCAATTATCTGAAATTCATGGAGCGCGCCCGCACCGAAAGGCTGCGCGACCTGGGCTTTGCCCAGTCGCAACTGGCGCAGCAGAACACCTTGTTCGTGGTTCACTCCAGCGAAGCGCGCTACCACGCGCCGGCACGACTGGACGACGAATTGCGGGTGACCGCGCAAGTGCTTGAATTGAACCGTGCCAGCCTGCGCTTCGTGCAGCAGGTCTGGCGCGAAAGTGATGCAACGCTGCTCTGCGAAGGGCAGTTCCTGGTGGCCTGTGTGCGCGCCGATACCTTCAAACCCCGGGCTATTCCCCCCGAACTGCGAGCGGCCTTCGTCGAGGCGGGCAGTCCGGGCATTCATTCAAACGCAGGAGATTAAGCGTGGAAGCTAACGTCGTCGACCATACCTCCATGTGGAGCCTGGTCAGCAATGCCAGCATCGTGGTGCAGCTGGTCATGCTGGCACTGGTTGCCGCATCGGTGACTTCATGGATCATGATTTTTCAGCGCAGCACCATGCTGCGCGCCGGTCGTCGTGCCCTGGACAGCTTCGAAGAGCGCTTCTGGTCGGGTATCGACCTGTCCAAGCTGTATCGCCAGGCAGGGAGCAATCCCGATCCGGATTCCGGGGTAGAGCAGGTCTTCCGGGCCGGCTTCAAGGAGTTTTCCCGTCTGCGCCAGCAGCCGGGCGTCGATCCTGACGCGGTGATGGAAGGCGTCGGTCGTGCCATGCGCGTGGCCATCTCCCGCGAGGAAGAAAAACTCGAGCAGAGCCTGCCGTTCCTCGCCACCGTCGGCTCCACCAGCCCGTACATCGGCCTGTTCGGTACCGTCTGGGGCATCATGAACTCCTTCCGTGGCCTGGCCTCGGCACAACAGGCCACCCTGGCCACCGTTGCCCCGGGCATCGCCGAAGCGTTGATCGCCACCGCGATCGGCCTGTTCGCCGCGATTCCGGCGGTTATCGCCTACAACCGTTTCTCTGCCCGCAGTGAAGTGCTGATCGGTCGCTACTACACGTTCGCCGACGAGTTCCAGGCCATCCTGCACCGCAAAGTGCACACCAGCGAAGAGTGATCAGGTAGACACCCATGGCCCGAGTTCGCCAGAAACGCAAGCCGGTCGCCGAGATGAACGTGGTGCCCTACATCGATGTGATGTTGGTACTGCTGGTCATCTTCATGGTCACCGCACCCATGCTCAACCAGGGCGTGAAGGTCGATCTGCCCAAGGTTTCCAGCGAAGCCTTGCCGCAGGACAACAACGTCCAGGTCCTGACCATTTCGATCAAGGCCGACAAGACCTACTACTGGAACCTTGGCAGCGAAGTCGACACCGACAAGCAGATGGACAAGGCCATGACCTTGCCGCAAATGACCGACGCGGTGACCAAGATCATCGCCGCCGGCCGTGATCAGGGCAAACAGACCCAGGTCTTCATCCGTGGCGACAAGGCTGTCGACTATGGTGCGGTAATGGGCGCCATGGGCGGGTTGCAGAAGGCCGGTGTCGGTAACGTTGGCCTGATTACCGAGGCGCCCTGATGCAACAGCGAGAGCCATCCGCCTCGGAAAGCTACTTCTGGCCCAGTATCTGGGCCATCGCGCTGCACGTCCTGGTGTTCGGCATGCTGTTCGTCAGCTTCGCCATGACCCCTGAACTGCCGCCGTCCAAGCCTATCGTCCAGGCTACCCTGTACCAGCTGAAGTCCAAGAGTCAGGCCACTACCCAGACCAATCAGAAGATTGCCGGGGAAGCGAAGAAGACCGCTTCGCGCCAGACCGAAGAAGAACAGATGGAGCAGAAGAAGGTCGAGCAGCAGAAACAGGAGGCTGTGAAGGCCGCGGAACAAAAGAAAGAAGAGGCGGCTCAAAAGGCCGAGGAAGCGCGCGCGGCTGCAGAAGCGAAGAAGGCCGAGCAGGCCAAGGCTGCTGACGAGGCGAAGAAGGCCGAGGCGGCGAAGAAAGCCGAGGAAGCCAAGAAGGCCGAAGAGAAGCAGCTCGCCGATATTGCCAAGAAGAAGGCCGAGGACGAAGCCAAGAAAAAGGCTGAAGAAGAGGCGAAGAAGCAAGCGGCTGAAGAGGCCAAGAAAAAAGCAGCCGAGGACGCCAAGAAGAAGGCCGCCGAGGACGCGAAGAAAAAAGCGGCCGCCGCTGAAGAAGCGAAGAAGAAGGCAGCCGAGGAAGCGAAGAAGAAAGCAGCAGCCGACGCGGCCAAGAAAAAGGCCACCGAGGCAGCCCGCAAGGCGGCGGAAGACAAGAAAGCCCAGGCCCTGGCCGAGCTGCTGTCCGACACCACCGAGCGCCAGCAGGCACTGGCGGACGAGCAGGGCGACCAGGTCGCCGGCGACTTCGACGACCTGATCCGGGCACGGGCAGCCGAAGGCTGGGCGCGACCACCTTCTGCGCGCAAGAACATGACAGTGGTCCTGCAGATCAACATGTTGCCCGATGGCACCATCACCAACGTCAGCGTCGCACGCTCCAGTGGTGACGGTCCGTTCGACAGCTCCGCCGTGGCGGCTGTCAAGAACATCGGGCGCCTGACCGAAATGCAGGGTTTGAAACCGAGCGAATTCAATCCGTATCGTTCATTCAAGATGACATTCACACCTGAGGACCTAGCCTTGTGATTAACCTTCTTAGAGGACTGCTGGTCGTTCTCTGCTGTGCAGCAGGGATGGCCAACGCAGAAGAAAAGAACATCCTGGTGACCAGCGGCAGCGACCGGGCCACCCCGATCGCCGTAGTGCCTTTCGGTCTGCAGGGCGGCAGCGTCCTGCCCGAGGACATGGCCGACATCATCGGCAATGACCTGCGCAACTCGGGTTACTACTCGCCGATTCCGCGACAGAACATGATCAGCCAGCCGAGCCAGGCCAGCGAAGTCATCTTCCGCGACTGGAAAGCGCTGGGTGCGCAGTACGTGATGGTCGGCAGCATCGTGCCGGCGGGCGGTCGCCTGCAGGTGCAGTACGCGCTGTTCAACGTTGCCACCGAGCAGCAAGTGCTGACCGGCAGCGTGTCGGGCACCGTCGACCAGTTGCGCGACATGTCCCACTACATCGCCGACCAGTCGTTCGAGAAACTCACCGGCATCAAGGGCGCATTCTCGACCCGCATGCTCTACGTGACGGCCGAGCGTTTCTCCGCCAACAGCACCCGCTACACCCTTCAGCGCTCCGACTACGACGGCGCTCGTGCAGTGACCCTGCTGCAATCCCGCGAGCCGATCCTGTCGCCGCGCTTCGCGCCGGATGGCAAGCGCATCGCCTATGTGTCCTTCGAGCAGCGTCGCCCGCGCATTTTCGTGCAGCACATCGATACCGGCCGCCGCGAGCAGATCACCAACTTCGAAGGCCTGAACGGTGCTCCGGCCTGGTCGCCTGATGGCAACCGCCTGGCGTTCGTGCTGTCGCGCGACGGCAACCCGGAGATCTACGTGATGGACATGGGCTCGCGGCAGCTGACCCGTGTGACCAACAACCCGGCCATCGACACCGAGCCTTTCTTCGGCAAGGACGGTTCGACCCTGTACTTCACTTCGGACCGTGGCGGCAAGCCGCAGATCTACAAGACCACCATCGGCAGCGGCGGCGCCGAGCGCGTGACTTTCGTCGGCAACTACAACGCCAACCCGAAACTTTCGGCGGATGAAAAGACTCTGGTGATGATCCACCGCCAGGACGGTTTCACCAACTTCAAAGTGGCTGCACAAGACCTGCAGCGCGGCAGTGTAAAGATCCTCACGGATACCAACCTTGATGAGTCTCCCACTGTTGCGCCAAACGGCACCATGCTAATCTACGCCACCCGCCAGCAGGGCCGGGGAGTCTTGATGCTCGTCTCTCTCAATGGACGCGTGAGGCTCCCGCTTCCTACCGCTCAAGGCGAAGTCAGAGAACCGTCCTGGTCCCCTTACCTGAACTGATGCGGCGATATACGTTTTACTTAACACACTGGGGTTCATTAGGAGTTTCACGATGGAAATGCTGAAGTTTGGTAAGTTTGCTGCGCTGGCTCTGGCCATGGCCGTAGCTGTAGGTTGCTCCTCGAAAGGCGGTGACAACGCTGGCGAAGGCGCTGTTGATCCAAACGCTGGCTACGGCGCAAACACCGGTGCCGTCGACGGCAGCCTGAGCGAAGAAGCTGCTCTGCGCGCAATCACCACCTTCTACTTCGAATACGACAGCTCGGACCTGAAGCCAGAAGCCATGCGCGCCCTGGACGTTCACGCCAAGGACCTGAAAGCCAACGGCGCTCGCGTCGTCCTGGAAGGCAACACCGACGAGCGCGGTACTCGCGAGTACAACATGGCTCTGGGCGAGCGTCGTGCCAAGGCCGTTCAGCGCTACCTGGTGCTGCAAGGCGTTTCCCCAGCCCAGCTGGAACTGGTTTCCTACGGCGAAGAGCGTCCAGTTGCCACCGGCAACGACGAGCAGTCCTGGGCTCAAAACCGTCGCGTCGAACTGCGTAAGTAATTCGATATGCGAGCGTGCCGTCGTGCTGTAACCGTCCTGGCTCTCGCCCTGCCTCTCGTGGCAGCGGCCGAGGTTCCTGTTGTCGATGACAATGCTGGTGGATATAACGGCGCAAGCAGTTATCCGCCGGCAGGTTACGGTACGAACGGCGCCTACGCCGGGGGAGGGGTTTCGACCCCTGCCTCGGCGCAGGGCCAGCTTTTCATGCAGTTGCAACAAATGCAGGAACAGATCGATCGGCAGCAGAACACCATCGAGATCCTGCAGAATGAAGTATCCCGCCTGAAACAGGAGGGCCTGGAGCGTTACCAGGACCTGGATCGGCGTATCTCCAGCGGCGCGGCTCCGGCTCCGTCTGCAACCTCCGAGAATTCCGCTGACGGTGGCGCGACTGCGCCGGCCGCCGGCAACACTGCGGCAGCGGCCAACCAGCCGGCCGCAAGCAGCGAACCGGGTGATCCGGCGAAGGAAAAGCTGTACTACGATGCAGCGTTCGACCTGATCAAGGCCAAGGATTTCGACAAGGCCGCCCAGGCGTTCAATGCCTTCCTGCGCAAGTACCCGAACAGCCAGTACGCCGGCAACGCCCAGTATTGGCTGGGTGAAGTGAACCTGGCCAAAGGCGACCTGCAAGGCGCAGGCCAGGCCTTCGCCAAGGTCAGCCAGCTATATCCGAAGCACAACAAGGTGCCGGACTCGCTGTACAAGCTGGCCGACGTGGAGCGCCGTCTCGGTCATACCGATCGGGTCAAGGGCATCCTCCAGCAGGTGGTGACCCAGTATCCTGGTACTTCGGCTGCCCAGCTCGCCCAACGCGACCTGCAGAAGCTCTGAATCACAGCGTTTGAAAGAAACCCGCGCCTGTCGCGGGTTTTTTCGTTAGAATCTGCCCCCTTTTATTGAAACGCTGCCGCGAATAACGCTATGTCGAGTTCGCGGCGGTGCCTGACGGAGGCGGACAGCCTGTTCAGCTGTCCAGCCCGTGGCGACTATGCAAGACACATTACGCATCACCGAAGTCTTTTACTCTTTGCAGGGTGAAACGCGCACCGCTGGGCTGCCCACGGTATTCGTGCGTCTCACCGGCTGTCCGCTGCGCTGCCAGTACTGCGACAGCGCCTACGCCTTCAGTGGCGGCACTCTTCGCACCCTCGACTCGCTGCTGGAGCAGGTCGCCAGCTATCGCCCGCGCTACGTGTGTGTAACGGGTGGCGAGCCACTGGCCCAGCCGAACGTCATTCCCCTGCTGAAGCAGCTGTGTGACGCCGGCTACGAGGTCTCCCTGGAAACCAGTGGTTCGATGGATATCTCCGCCGTCGATGAGCGGGTCAGTCGCGTGGTGGACCTGAAGACCCCTGGTTCCGCCGAAGTCCACCGCAACCGCTACGAGAACATCGAACTGCTGACCGCCAACGACCAGGTCAAGTTCGTGCTCTGCTCGCGGGAGGACTACGACTGGGCGGTGTCCAAGCTGACCCAGTACGGGCTCGACAAGCGTGCCGGCGAAGTCCTGTTCTCGCCCAGCCACCATGAACTGAACGTCACTGATCTGGCTGACTGGATCGTCGCCGACAACCTGCCGGTTCGCTTGCAGATGCAGTTGCACAAACTGCTCTGGAACGATGAGCCGGGACGCTGAGAGGAGCTTCTGCAATGACTGAGAAACGTGCGGTAATTCTGCTGTCCGGCGGGCTGGATTCGGCCACTGTGGTTGCCATGGCAAAGGCCGAGGGCTACCAGTGCTACACCATGAGCTTCGATTACGGCCAGCGCCACCGCGCCGAGCTGGATGCCGCCGCCCGGGTCGCCCGTGACCTGGGTGTCGTGGAGCATAAGGTGATTGGCTTGAATCTGAATGGCATCGGCGGCTCGGCCCTGACCGACAGCAGCATCGACGTCCCCGAGGCTCCTAGTGAAGGCATTCCGGTAACCTACGTGCCGGCGCGCAACACGGTGTTCCTCTCCCTGGCCCTGGGCTGGGCCGAAGTATTGCAGGCACGCGACATCTTCATCGGTGTCAACGCCGTGGATTATTCCGGCTACCCTGACTGCCGTCCCGAGTTCGTCGAAGCCTTCGAGCGCATGGCCAACCTGGCGACCAAGGCCGGCGTGGAAGGGCAGGGCTTCCGCATCCAGGCACCGCTGCAGAACCTCAGCAAGGCACAGATCGTCCAGGCGGGCATCGCGCGTGGAGTGGACTACAGCCTCACCGTTTCCTGCTATCAGGCGGACGATGACGGACGAGCCTGCGGCAAGTGCGACAGCTGCCGCCTGCGTGCCGAAGGCTTCGCAGCGGCCGGTATTCAGGACCCGACGCGATATTTTTGAATTATTTTGCGATGGGGTGTTGATTTCCCGTTAGAAATCAGTATTATACGCGCCATCCAACGGGTCGTTAGCTCAGTTGGTAGAGCAGTTGGCTTTTAACCAATTGGTCGTAGGTTCGAATCCTACACGACCCACCATTTTCACAGCGGTTCGTATGTACTAGGAAGGGAAGGCCTGTAAGAGCCAGCCCAGTCATGATGCCGTATGAAGTGAGCCCTAGAGTCGCTTCGATGTGATGTAAATATGAAATAGCCCGCGGCCTGTACAGGTTCGCGGGCTTTTTCTTTGGTCCCGCCAGCGATACCACGCCTCATTAGCAGTCATAACTCCAAATAGGATGCGGGCGTGCTTTGTAATAACCGGCGTCAGGTCCACCAGCACATTGTTCCGCACGCACTACATATGCCGAGACAATATTTCCTTGATCCGACTCTCGGGCTGGTGTCCCGGAATAGTTTCGAGTTCCTCCCCGTTCTTGAACAGCTTCATGACCGGAACACTGGTGATGTGAAACTTGCTCCCGGAAGCAGAGTTTTCATCAGTGTTCACTCTCGCGACCCGCAGATTCCCCCCGTACTGTGGCGATAGCTCACGCAGTGTCTTTTCCAGCGCCTTGCATGGGCCGCACCACTCCGTCCAAAAATCGATCAGGACCGGCGTCGAACTCTTGATTGCCTCAGGCAAGTTATCGTCGGTCAACGTGGTGACACCGCCCGGCACCCAATCTACTATCGCTGCGGGCCGGGCGCCGACAGGCTTCGCGCTATGCTCTGGAAACCCTTCTTGAGTGAGATTGACGCCGACCACCCAATGGCTACCCTCGACCAGCGTAGTGTGCGTCAGCTCCAGTCCGCGCTCGTATAAGGCGTTCGTATCGGGCCCCGACCAAGTCACGTTGAAGGGCATCCCGTCCGGACCGTCCGCGATTTCGATGGCGATGCGGATGGGGCTGTCGACCTCGGGGGACGAGTTCCCTTTCTTGAGCTCGTAGTTCAATTGCAGACGAACCTCCTCGTTCATAGAGTGGGCGCCCGCAGCCCAAACGACGTCGTATTTCAGCCCCGTGGGAGTGATGTCTGGTCCGGCGTCAGAAAAAACTTTTCCTATCACGGATTTCGAATCGAGCTTCAGTAAATACCAGCTGTGGTTCCCGATATGAAGCGTGATCGACTTAACACAGCTTTTTTGGTGCTCGTAAACTTTCTCCTGCGGCTTTGAATGGCCCGGCCCGAAAAAGTTAGTGATTGATTCCATGACCTTGAGCATGCGAAGTTCGTAATCGTTGTCGCTCATCTGCTTTATCCCTGGTGTTGCATCAAGTTAAGAAATTCGGGCTACATCTGTATTTGTAAACCGGACTCGCTCAACACAATACCTTGCAGGTCCTGCGCCCGTGATTCCTACGGATTTCTGCCAATATGGCAAATAAGCTCCCGGACTGCTCCGCGTTCCACTGGGAGTTATAAAAGCCTAGCAGAGGATTTCGTCGCCTCCCGGCCCCCATATAGCGCCGCCAGCGTCCCAGCCGGCGATTTCAGCTACGCATAGTCATTACTGCATCCCAGCAGCATCGCCTAGTGGCTACAACGAGCAGCACAGGCAGCACCTGCTACACCCCGCAAGCGGTTGCTCGAACAGCACGGCTTGTTTCTGAAGGTTCCCCTTAGTAAATCAAAAAATGCCCTGCATTCCATCAATTCGATTGACATGGATCGATATGTGACGGATTATTTTTGTTAAGTGATTTTGTCGAATCGCACAGCGATACGGAGTCTAAATTGTACGATCCTCTTGTCAGTGCTACCCCAGGCGCAGGAATGCCACATTCGCCCTCCTATTGGGTTGATACAGCGGGTGAGGCCCCGGATGACGATGGCCCGATCTCGGGTGCAGTCGATGTAGAGGTTGCCATCATCGGGGCCGGCTACACGGGGCTCAGTTGCGCGCTGCATCTGGCTCGTGATCATGGGATCAATGCCGTGGTGCTGGAGGCGAATCAGGTGGCCTGGGGGTGCAGCGGTCGTAATGGCAGTTTTGCGCGTATTTCTGGTGGTCGTGTGCCGCTGGCACAGTTGATCAAGCGCTACGGCGCAACCAGGGCCAAGGCCTATTTCGAGGAGATGTCCGACGGGCTCAACACCGTTCGCGGACTGATCCGCGACGGAGCGATCGCATGCGATCCACAGCCCGATGGCGTTTACAAGGTGGCGAGCCATGCGTCACACGTCGAGGCACTCAAGCACGAGGTGGGCCTGTACAACGATGTATTGAACTACCGCGCCGAGTTTGTCAGTGGCAGCCAGGTGCATTCGGTGCACAGCGGCGCCGAGGCATTCGGAGCCTTGTATATGCCGGACGGGTTTTCCATGCACCCGCTCAAGCTGGCCTGGGGGCTTCACCGCATGGCGCGCACGGCCGGTGCCAGGGTGCACACCTCGTCACCGGTGATGGAGTGGCACAGCAGCAACGGTGTTCATCGCTTGGTCACGCCTGGTGGTGTGGTTACGGCCCGCAAGGTCGTGGTGGCGACCAATGGCTACACCTCGCCAGCACTGAACAGGGCCACTGCCGGACGTGTGCTGCCGGTTCATTCGCAAATCATCGTGACCCGCCCCCTGACTTCGGAAGAGAAGCGGCTCAGCCTTCCAGGCAGCGAATGCATGTTCGATACCCGCAACCTGCTCTCGTATTACCGACGCCTGCCGGACGACCGCATTTTGTTCGGTGGACGCAGCGCCATCACCGGTCGGGAGGCGGACGATCCTCGTCACAGGCAGAACCTGCACGACGCGCTGTGCCGCAAGTTTCCGGTACTGGCCGGTATTGAAGTGGATTACAACTGGGGCGGCTGGGTCGCCGTCAGCGAAAACTCGCTGCCCTTCATCTGCCGGGTGCCGGGGCTCGACAACGTGTACGCCGGTGGTGGTTATGCCGGTAGCGGTGTGTCGTTCTCGGTGCAGACCGGCAAGCGCCTGGCGCAGATGCTGACGGGGACAACGCAGCCCACCTCGATCGATTTCCTGCACCAGGTTCCCAAGCGTTTTCCCTTCCAGCCGTTCCTGCGGTTGGGGCAACGCATGACTTACGCCTGGTATCGCTTCAAGGATTCCCAATAGGCTTTTCGCATCCCGTATGTTTGCGGTAGAGGCCGGAATTAGAGAGGCACCCGTGCTGCCTCCGTCATTATAAAAAGAGTGGTTCGGGTGATATCGCCCCGCGTTCGATTCAACTGTCTAACTAAAATAACTCAGGAGTTGAAAATGCATTCGATCAATAAGCGCTTGGCTGGCGTGGCGCTGGCCTTGTCCGTGTGTTCCGTGGCCCCTGTGCAGGCTGCGGGTACCGTTACATTCGCTGGTTGGGGCGGGGCGTTGCAGGACGCTGAACGCAAGGCCTATCTCAAACCGGCAGAGGCGGCCCTGGGGATCAGGATCCAGGAAGACAACATGGACGGTCTGGCTGCAGTGCGTGCTCAGGTGATGTCGGGCAAGCCGAAGTGGGACGTGGTCGAGCTGGCCTCCAATGATTGCGTGCTCGCCCAGGAACAGGGCCTGACCGAACCCCTCGATTACTCGGTGATCAGCACCGAAGGCGTGGCAGCCAACTTCTACGGCAAGAACTGGATCGCCAGCAATGCCTACTCCACCGTGCTGGCCTGGGCCAACGATGCCAACGGCAATGCGCCAAAAACCTGGACAGAATTCTTCGATCCCCAGGTCAAGGCCTCCCGCGCCATGTATCGCCAGCCCTATACCACGCTGGAACTGGCACTGATCGCTGACGGCGTGTCGCCCAAGGCCCTTTATCCATTGGATGTCGACCGTGCCTTCAAGGTGCTGGGGCGTATCAAGCCGCAAGTGGTCAACTGGTGGCGCAGCGGTACCGACTCCGCGCAATTGCTGCGCAGCCGCGAAGTGGACGCCCTGGCGATCTGGGCCTCGCGGGTCGAGGACCTGAAGAAGTCCGGTGAGAACGTCGACTACACCTATGACCACGCGCTGCTCGACTACGACTGTGTGGTCGTGCCCAAGGGCGCGCCGAACAAGGAACTGGCCATGAAGCTGATTGCGCAGATCATGAAGCCGGAAAGCCAGGCGACGCTGGTCACCCTGATTCCGAACCCGCCCATCAACGTCAAGGCCTACGACACCGACATCATCCCGCCCGCCATGGCCGCGACCTTGCCAACCGCACCTGCGAACGTCGACAAGGTGGTGTTCTTCGACCCGGTCTGGTGGCAGGCGCACCAGGCGGAAGTCCAGCGTCGTTTTGACTTGTTCATCCAGAATTGATGGGAGGCTCGGGTATGTCCGGTTTCAAGAGAAAAACTTTGCATACGGCCGTCGTGGCCGCATTGGCCCTCGCCGCAAGCTGTACCGCGCTGGCCGACAGCCTGACGTTTTCGGGCTGGGGTGGGGCATTGCAGGATGCCGAGCGCAAGGCCTACCTGGAGCCTGCGGCCAAGGCGCTGGGCGTGACGATCAAAGAAGACAACATGGATGGCCTGGCGGCGGTGCGCGCCCAGGTCATGTCGGGCAAGCCGAAATGGGATGTCGTGGAGTTGGGCAGTACAGAGTGCGCCCAGGCCCAGCAGGAAGGCCTGGTCGAACCCCTCGACTACTCGGTGATCGATGCGACTCATGTCGACAAGAGCGTGGTCAGCAGTCACTGGATCGCCAGCCATGCCTACGCCACCGTCGTGGCTTGGGCCGATGACACCGGTGCTCCCGTGGCGAAGAACTGGCAGCAGTTTTTCGATCCGCAGGTCAAGGGCGCTCGTGCCCTGTATCGGCAACCCTGGTTGACCATGGAGGCGGCGTTGCTGGGTGACGGCGTTGCGCCGAAAGACCTGTATCCGCTGGATGTCGAGCGCGCCATCAAGGTACTCGAGCGCATCAAGCCACAGGTGGTCAATTGGTGGAGTGCCGGTGCCGACTCGGCGCAGTTGTTGCGCAGCCGCGAGGTCGACTTCCTGGCGATCTGGAACGGACGGGTGAATGATGTCAAGGCCAGCGGCGAGAAGGTGAACTACAGCTTCGACGGCGCCCTGTTGAGCCATGACTGCCTGATCGTTCCCAAGGGGGCGGCCAACAAGGACCTGGCAATGAAGCTGATCGCCCAGATCATGACGCCGCAGAGCCAGGCAGCCCTGGCGACGCTCATTCCCTACTCGCCGGTCAATAGCCAGGCATACCAGGAGCCGGCGATCACCGAGGAACTGGCGGCACGCCTGCCAACCTCGCCGCAGAACATCGACAAGGTGGTCTCGGTGTCTCCCGAGTGGTGGGTAAGCAATCAAGCTGCCGTTCGCCAGCGCTTCGCCTTGTTCCTGGCGCATTGACGGTTGCTGCCAGACGCGAAGTGAGGAGGGGCGCCTCGGCGTCCCTGCTTCAATAAAAAGGGCTGAAGTTGCCCGTGTGCCGAGTGTGTGTATGTCCGAAGATCCTAAACTTTCGATGTCGATCGACATCGAGAACCTTACTAAGACCTACGACAGCTTTGCTGCGTTGGATGATGTCTCACTCTCGATCAAGAGTGGCGAATTCCTTTCTCTGCTCGGTTCCTCGGGGTCCGGGAAGACCACGCTATTGATGGCGCTGGCCGGTTTTGTTCGCCCTGACGCCGGCAGTATTCGCTTTGGCGGTCGGGAGATGATTTTCGAGCCGCCACACAAACGCGATGTCGGCATGATGTTCCAGAGCTACGCGCTGTTCCCGCACATGAACGTGTTCCAGAACGTTGCCTACCCGCTGAAGCTGCGTGGTTACGCACGGGCGGACATTCGCCAGCGGGTGGAGCAGGCGTTGGCCACGGTAGAGCTCGACCACTTGATCGAGCGAAACATCACCGAGATGTCGGGTGGTCAGCGCCAGCGGATTGCCCTGGCCCGGGCCATTGTCTTCGAGCCAAAGATCCTGTTGATGGATGAGCCTCTGTCGGCGCTCGACAAACGCCTGCGGGAAACCATGCAGTTGGAACTGCGCCGCTTGCATGAGCGCCTGGGCATGACCGTGGTCTACGTGACCCACGACCAGCGCGAAGCCTTGACCATGTCCGACCGCATTGCGGTGATGAGCAAGGGCAGGATTCGCCAGATCGATACGCCGGTGAACCTCTACGAGCGCCCGGCCAATCGCTTCGTTGCAGAGTTCGTCGGCGAATCGTCCTGCCTGCCGGTGGTGCCGCACGAAGGGGGCGCTCGATTCCAGGGACGTTCCCCGGCCACTGTCAGCGCGGTGGCCGGGCTCAAGAACCCTAGCCTGGTGGTCCGTCCGGAAAAGCTGCAATTTATTTCGGCCGACGCTAGTGAGTACAACCGCCTTTACGGCCATGTCACCGATGTGATTTTCCAGGGTGAGAGCCAACTGGTGCAGATCGACCTGGGCGAGGGCATGTCGGTCGCCATCCGCCGGCCGACCCGCAGCTCCGAAAGCGGCCGCCTGCCGGCCCGTGGCGAGGCCGTGGTGCTGGGCCTGCACCCGCAGGACACCCTGGTGGTTGGAGACGAACCATGAGCATTGGCGATCTGGACGCGTTGAATGCCCGTCGCTTGCGCGGTGCCGAGCGGCGTCACCGCTGGTATCTGTTCGGCTCGGGATTGCCTGCGTTGCTGCTGGTGCTGCTGACCTTCGTCCTGCCGATCGGCTGGTTGTTCTGGCTGTCGTTGTTCGATGCCAACGGCCAGTTGACGGTGGAGAACTACACCCGGCTGCTGGAGCCGATCTATGTGCTGACGTTCGTGCAGACCTTCAAGATCAGCATCATCGTCACCATCGCCTGCGTGCTGATCGGCTACCCCTACGCCTACTTCATGGTCAAGGGCGCGCGCTGGCTGGCCAACCTGGCCATGGGGCTGCTGCTGGTGTCGCTGTGGACCTCGCTGCTGGTGCGTACCTACGCGTGGCTGATCATCCTGCAGCGTCGCGGAATCGCCAACGACCTGCTGATGAGCCTGGGCCTGACCGACACGCCGCTGGCACTGGTGCATAACCTGACCGGCACGGTGATCGGCATGGTGCACATCATGTTGCCATTTATGATCCTGCCTCTGTATGCCGCCATGAAGAGCATCGACCCGATCTACAACCAGGCGGCTGCCACCTTCGGCGCGTCGCCTTCCCGGGCCTTTCGCGATGTGTTCCTGCCGTTGTCGCTGCCAGGGCTGGCGGCCGGTGCCACCCTGGTATTCGTGATTACGCTGGGCTTCTACGTCACACCTGCGCTGCTGGGTGGTGGCAAGGTGCAGATGATCTCCATGCGGATCGAGAGCGATGTCTCGATGTATGCAAACTGGGGAGCGGCGTCTTCGCTGGGCGTGGTGCTGTTGCTGGCCACCCTGCTCATGTTGTTCATCGTCAAGAAGGGCGCTGGCCTCGGCCGGCGCAGCGAGTGAGATCATGACCGCATTCAAGCAAACCCTGATGGCTGCCCTGCGTGGTTCCTGGCTGTACATGCTGGTGTTGGCGACCATGCTGTTCCTGGTCCTGCCGACCCTGATCGTGATCCCCATGTCGCTGTCCGATGCGCGCTACCTGAGTTTTCCGCCCAAGTCGCTGAGCATCGAGCCGTTCTTCAGCTATTTCGCCTCCCTGGAGTGGCGCAGCGCGACGGTGGTGTCGCTGATCACCGCGACGCTGACCATGCTGCTGGCCACCACGCTGGGCACGGCGGCCGCCTATTCGCTGCATGTCACCCAGTCGCGGCTGACGGGCGTGCTGCGCGGCCTGCTGATGGCGCCGATGATCGTGCCGACGATCTTCATCGCCATCGGCCTGTTCTTTGTCTATGCCCGCATGGACATGAACAACACCATCCCCGGGCTGGTGCTGGCGCACACGCTGTTGGCGCTGCCTTACGTGGTAATCAACGTCAGCGCCGGCCTGCGCAGCTACGACATGACCCTGGAGCAGGCCGCATGCATTCTCGGGGCGACCCGGCTGCGGGCGTTCTTCGACGTGACGTTGCCGCAGATCCGCTTTTCGGTGATCGCCGCCGCCATGTTCGCCTTTGCCATCTCCCTGGACGAAGCGGTGATCTCGCTGTTCATCAGTGGCGGTGACAGTTCCACCCTGACCAAGCGCATGTTCAGTTCGCTGCGCTCGGAGATCGATCCACTGATCGCGGTGGTAGCGACACTGATGACGCTGCTGTCGATCAGCATGCTGTGCATCAGCATCATGGCCCAGCGCAAGGCTCGGAGGGCGGCGGCATGAGGGGTGTCGACCTGCGGCTCGAACACGCCAGCGGCGAGGTGGTCGGGTTCTTCTGGAACGGTCGCCCGGTTCAGGGGCGCCGGGGCGAAAGCCTGGCCACGGCCTTGTTGGCCAACGGCATCAAGGTGCTGGCCTGGACGCGCAAATCCCATCGGCCGTTGGGCTACTCGGGCAATTACCTGAGCGGCGTGCTCGCGCGGGTGGATGGCGTGCCCAACGTGCGTCTGGACTTGTTCCCGGTGGCGGCCGGAGTGCGGGTGGAGATGCAGAACTGCTGGCCGAGCCCGGCGTTCGATGTGTTGCGCCTGTCGCGGCTGATTCCGTCGGGCTGGATCCAGGGCGGCTTCGAGCACACCAATGTTGTGCCCAGTGGCACGGCGTTGTTCCAGCGTTGGGAAGCGATCCTGGCGTTTCTGGCCGGGTCGGCCAGGCCGGCCACCCACACCGGGGAGGTCGCAGTGCCGCCGGCCCGTCGCTTGAGCGCCGGGCGCCTGGTGATCGGTGGCGGGCCCGCCGGCTGCGCGGCGGCCAACGAGGCGGCTGCGCAAGGCCTGGATGTGGTGCTGGTCACCCGTGGTCATGACCTGGCGCGGTATGCCCGGGCCGCCGGGCTGGCTCGGCCAGTCCTGGACGAGCGGGTAACGCTGGTCACGGGCGTCGAGGTGTTTGGTGCCTACCGCGAGGGCGAGCTGCTGCTGGGCGCGCCCCACGACCCACGCCTGGGTGCGCTGGCGCTCGAAGCCGAGGAGATTGTCCTGGCCACCGGACGGCGCGCCTGCCCGCCGGTGGTCCCCGGTATGTGGCTGCCGGGGGTGATGGAGGCACGCACGGCCCTGATCATGGCCAGTGAGCAGGCCGTGGCGCCGGGCGAGCGGGTGGTCGTGGTGGGCAATGGTGATCAGGAGGCATTGGCCAGGCGCTTGCGCCAGTTGGGCGTGAACGTCGTGGCGGTTCGCCCGTTGGGCGACTTGCGCCGTGTAGCGGGGCGCAACGGGGTCAAGGCAGCGCACTTTGCCGAGCGCATTGCCTGCGATGCGCTGGTACATTCCGGCTCTTGGCTGACAGAGGCCAGCCTGACCTTCCAGGGCCGCGCCGAAGGCTTGCTGCAGTTGCGCGAGCAACGCCCTTGCGACTGGCAATTGGTGGGGGCCGCTGCCGAGCCGGACCAGCCGGTGCCCGTAGCGGCGCCAGCGTCCCGTCACACCTTGTTGTGCCCGTGCTTCGACGTGTCCAGCCATGAGGTGCAAGCGTTGATAGAGCAGGGCATCACCGATCTGGAAGTGATCAAACGCCTGACTTCGTGCGGCATGGGCCCTTGCCAGGGACAACCCTGCTGGGATTCGCTGCGCGCCTGGGTCAGTGCCCGAAGCGGTATCGCCCTGGAGCTGCTGGCCAGGCCGACGCTGCGCCCGCCACGCCGGGCCCTGAGCGTCGCTCAGGCCGCGGGCCTGGCCGATGTAGTCGAGCCTTTGAAATGAATACGCCTAATCCTTTGCCTGCCAAGGCATCGATCATCATTGTCGGCGCAGGGATCCAGGGCCTGTCGCTGGCGTTTAATCTGGCGGAACTGGGCGTGCGCGACATACTCGTGCTCGACGCCGGCTACTGGCAGGGCGGAGCCTCGGGCCGCAACGGTACGCTGATTCGCGGTGCCTTCAGCTCTCCCGAATGGACACGTTTCTTCGCCCATTCCTGCGAATTGTGGCAAGGCCTGTCCAGGCGCCTGGGCGAGAATGTCATGTATTCCCGCCGCGGCTACACCATGGTAGGCGAGCGCAGTGCCACGGCCGGATTGCTCGACCGCACGCTGGCCGTGCACAAGGAATGCGGGATCCATTCCCACCTGCTGACACCGGGCCGGTTGCGTGAAGTGCTACCCGCCCTGGCCCATGAACGGGTGAGCGCGGCGTTGCACCTGCCTGACAGTGGCGTGGCGCCTCACCACGCGGCCATGCATGCCTATCGCCGGGCGTGCGAGGCCCGGGGCGTAAGCATTCACTATCGCACCTGCGTCACCGCCATCGACCAGAGCGCCGGGCGGGTTGCCGGGGTGCGGGTCGGCGACCAGCGGATTGCCAGCGACACCCTGGTACTGGCCGGCGGTGCCCAGAGCAATGCCCTGGCGCAGATGGCCGGAGTACCGCTGGATGGCTACCCGATGCGCCTGGAGGCCATGGCGCTGGAACCCACGCGGCCCCTGATCGGTCCGGCCGTGGCGTTGCTGGATCGGCTTTGCTATATGCATCAGACCGCGCGCGGGGAAGTGGTGGGAGGGGCCGAGGTGGCCGAGCGCCCGCAACACACTCTGAATGCCGATGTGCCCGTGATGGCCGCCACCGCGCGTGCGTACCTGGAGATGTTTCCGCAACTGGGTCACGCGCGGATCCTGCGCCAATGGGCGGGGCTGGTACACATCTCCAAGGATTTCGGGCCGCTGCTGGGCGCCCATCATGCGTTGCCGGGGCTGTTTGTCAGCGCTGGCTGGTGTTACGGCCACGCAGGCGCCCCGGCTGCCGGCGAGCTGTTGGCCAAGGCAATTGTCAGCGGGCAGGTGGACGAGCGCATGCGCCCGTTCGCCGTGGACCGATTCGAACTGAACCGGCCAGTGGTAGAACCTGGCATCGTACTGAGTCATTTCGAATGAGCGAACCAAACGGGTACCGTACGCCCTCGAACCCGCATAACCTGAAACGTACCGTGATGCGTATGCCGATGCTGCAGAATAAGGATAAATCCATGAGTTCCCTGGAAGACTCACCACTTTTCATCACTGCCCTGTCGAAAGGGCTTTCGATCCTGACGGCATTCCGAGCCGGGCGGCCGAGCATGAGCCTGGTCGAGCTGGCCGAACACACGGGGCTGAACAAAAGCACCGTGCAGCGTTCCGCCTTTACCCTCGAAGCGCTGGGCTATCTGTACAAGGAGCCGGTGACCAAGCGTCTTCGCCTGGCGCCCAAGTCACTGGACCTGGGCACCGGCTATCTGCAGACCAGCGAATTGATCGAGCGCTCCAATCCGTACCTGCATGAGCTCAACCGCAATGTCGAGGAAAGCTGCAACCTGCTCGAACCCTGCGGGTTGGACATGCTCTACGTGGCACGTTTCCCAAGCCACAAGCAGATCGCCATCCACATGCCATTGGGCCGGCACCTGCCCATGTACTGCACATCGGCGGGCCGTGCTTACCTGGCAGCGCTGCCGGAGGACGAGTCCGACGCGATCCTGATGGCCTCCGAGCGTCAGGGCTATACCGCCAGCACCGTGACCGAACTGGACCAACTGCGTGCGTTGGTCGCCGAAGCCCGCAGCGCCGGGTATGCCTATGCTCAGGAAGAGTACTTCGCCGGCGATATCAGCGTTGCCGCCGCCGTGGTCAATGCCGATGGCTATCCGTTGGGCGCGGTCAATATTTCCGTGCCGTTCAGCCGCTGGACCCTCGAGGACGCGCGTAGCCAACTGGCGCCCAAGGTCATCAACACCGCCCGAAACATAGCCAGCGCGACGCGCAGTTTACGCCCCGTGGGCTGACGCCCCGGGGAACCCCCTTGCACCCGAACACCCTGCTGCCGGCCCTGGCCGGCGGTATAGGTGCCCCATTGCCCGAAACCCAGGCGTACGTGAAGGAGAGAGTTATGAGTCAGACCATGAAGGCTGCGGTCCTGCACGCTGTAGGTGAGCCGCTGCGTATCGAGCAAGTGCCCGTTCCTAAGCCGGGCCCCGGCGAAATCCTCATCCGTATCGCGGCCTGTGGCGTGTGCCACAGCGACCTGCATGCGATTGATGGCGACTGGTCCGCGTTGCCGACCTTGCCGCTGATCCCCGGTCATGAAATCACCGGGCATGTGGCGGCCCATGGTGCCGGGGTCAGCGAACCGCCGATCGGCGCAGCCGTCGGCATGCCGTGGATGTACAGCGCGTGCGGCACCTGCGAGTTCTGCCTGGGCGGCATGGAAACCATCTGCGCCCAGCGCGAATCCACCGGCTACAGCAAGCAGGGCGGCTACGCCGAGTACATGGTGGCGCCGGCAGGCTTTGTCGCCACCATCGAGCCTGGGGTCGATCTCTACGCCCTGGCGCCCATCCTCTGCGCCGGAGTGACCACGTACCGGGGCCTGAAGCGCTCCCGCGCCCGGGCGGGGCAGTGGGTGGCGGTCATGGGCATCGGCGGCCTGGGCCATGTGGCGGTGCAGTACGCCGTCGCCATGGGCTTGCGGGTGGCGGCCATCGATGTGTCCGCCGACAAGCTGGAGCTTGCACGCAGTTACGGCGCCGAGTGCCTGGTCGACGCCCTCGACAACCCGGTGGAAACCCTCAAGCGGCACATTCCGGGTGGGGTCCACGCGGTACTGGTGACGGCCACTGCCAATGCCGCCTTCGAGCAGTCGGTGAAGATGCTGCGCCCTGGCGGCACGGCGGTGTTCATCGGCTTGCCCGGTGGCGATGCCGATACGGTGCGCGCATCGATCTCCAGCATCAGCGGCTGGGAGCTGTCCATCACCGGCTCGAACATCGGCACCCGGCAGGACCTCAACGAGGCGGTGGCCTTCGCCGCCCGCGGCCAGGTCAAGGCCCAGGTCAATCTGGAGCGCCTGGACGACATCAACGACATCTTTGCACGCATGCGCCAGGGCCAGTTGGTGGGTCGCACCGTGCTGAAAATTGCCTGAGCTATTTACCTTCCCAACAGCATTCACCTCCCCAACAGGAATCACGTCATGACCATCACTCGTCTGCAACCCAACCCCGGCCTGCTCAGCCACGCGCTGGTGCACAACGGCATCGTCTACATCACCGGCCAGGTGCCGGCCGACCGCACCCAGGATGTCTCCGGGCAGACTGCCCAGGTCCTGGCGCGGATCGATGCACTGCTGGCCGAAGCCGGTTCCGACAAGTCGCACATCCTGTTCGCGCAGATCTGGCTCAAGCATGCCGTGCAGGACTTTGCCGCCATGAACGCCGTGTGGCGCGAGTGGATCCCGCAAGACGCGCTGCCGGCACGGGCCACGGTGGAGGCCAACATGGCGGCGGAGAACATCCTCGTCGAAATCGCCCTGCAGGCAGCGGTCAAGGCCTGACCGGCCCCTGAACAGCCGGCTTTCGGCATCGGAGAATATGCATGAGCAGTATCGTTCCTCATCTCATCAACGGTGTGCGGGTCCAGGGGACCGGGCGCACTGCTGACGTCTACAACCCGTCCACCGGCACCGTGGTCAGGCAGGTGGCGCTGGCCGATGCGGCCACCCTGCAGCAGGCCATCGAGGCTGCCAGGGCTGCCTTCCCGGCATGGCGTAACACGCCGCCGGCCAAGCGTGCGCAAATCATGTTCCGCTTCAAGCACTTGCTGGAGCAACACGAAGCCGACATCGCGGCGATGATCAGCGAAGAGCACGGCAAGACGCTCGAGGACGCGGCAGGCGAGCTCAAGCGTGGCATCGAGAACGTGGAGTTCGCCTGCGGCGCACCCGAGCTGCTCAAGGGTGACTACAGCCGCAATGTCGGCCCGCACATCGACGCCTGGACCGACCTGCAGCCGGTGGGTGTGGTCGCCGGCATCACGCCGTTCAACTTCCCGGCCATGGTGCCGCTGTGGATGTACCCGCTGGCCATCGTCTGTGGCAACTGTTTCATCCTCAAGCCTTCCGAGCGCGACCCCAGTTCCACCCTGTACATCGCCGAACTGCTGATCCAGGCGGGGCTGCCCGCTGGCGTCATGAGCGTGGTGCATGGCGACAAGGAAGCGGTCGACGGCCTGATCGAGTCGCCGCACGTCAAGGCGCTGAGCTTTGTCGGCTCCACGCCCATCGCCGAATACATCTACAGCGAAGGCACCAGGCGCGGCAAGCGCGTGCAGGCCCTTGGCGGGGCGAAGAACCACGCGGTGCTGATGCCCGACGCCGACCTCGACAATGCCGTCGGCGCGCTGATGGGCGCGGCCTATGGCTCTTGTGGCGAACGCTGCATGGCGTTGTCGGTGGCGGTCTGCGTGGGCGATGCGATCGCCGATGCACTGGTGGAAAAACTGGTGCCGCAGGTGCGCGCCTTGAAGATCGGCGCGGGCACCTCGTGCGGCCTGGACATGGGGCCGCTAGTGACCGGCGCTGCGCGGGACAAGGTCAAGGGCTACATCGACGCAGGCGTCGCCCAGGGCGCCACGCTGTTGGTGGACGGTCGCGACCTGGTGGTGGCCGGCCATGAACAGGGTTTCTTCGTCGGCGGCACGCTGTTCGACCGGGTGACCGCGCAGATGAGCATCTACACCGACGAGATTTTCGGCCCGGTGCTGTGCATCGTCCGCGTGCCGAGCCTGGAAGCGGCGATGCAGTTGATCAACGAGCACGAATACGGCAACGGCACCTGCATCTTCACCCGCGACGGCGAAGCGGCCCGGTTGTTCTGCGACGAGATCGAGGTGGGCATGGTCGGTGTCAACGTGCCGTTGCCGGTGCCGGTCAGCTACCACAGCTTCGGTGGCTGGAAGCGTTCGCTGTTCGGCGACCTGCATGCCTACGGCCCCGACGGTGTGCGTTTCTACACGCGCAAGAAAGCCATTACCCAGCGCTGGCCGCGCCGTGCCAGCCATGAAGCCGCCCAGTTCGCGTTCCCCAGCAACGCTTGAGTGGCCAAGGCCAGGTCAATCCTGCCGCGTGGGCGATGAGCCTCACGCGGCGTCCTGCTCACCGTGGAGACAACTATGAACAACGCATTGAAGTTTTACATCGACGGCCAGTGGGTAGCCCCGCAGGCCGCCAGCACCCTGGACGTGATCGATCCTGCCACCGAGCAGGCGTTCATCCAGATCGCCGTGGGCGACGCCCGGGATGTCGACAAGGCGGTAGAGGCCGCTGCCCGGGCCTTCCCGGCGTTCTCGAATACGTCCGTTGCTGAACGCCTGGCCCTGCTCAAGGAAATCCTGCGGGTGTACAACCTGCGCTACGAAGACCTGGTCAAGGCTGTCAGCCAGGAGATGGGGGCACCCCTGCATTTTGCCCGTGATGCGCAGATCTGGAGCGGTCGCGCGCACCTGGAATCCACCATCAGCGCCCTGGAAAACTTCCGGTTCAGCGAGCAGCACGGCGCCACTCATGTGGTGCGCGAGGCCATTGGCGTGTGCGCCCTGATCACGCCGTGGAACTGGCCGCTGAACCAGATCGTCTGCAAGGTGGCACCGGCCATCGCCGCCGGCTGCACCGTGGTACTCAAGCCCAGCGAAATCGCGCCGCTCACCGGCATCATCTTTGCCGAGATCCTGCATGAGGCCGGCGTGCCGGCGGGGGTGTTCAACCTGCTCAACGGCACCGGTCCCGACGTGGGCCAGCACATGGCCAGCCACCCGAAAGTGGACATGGTTTCGTTCACCGGCTCCACTCGCGCCGGCATCATCGTCGCCAAGACGGCGGCCGATACCGTCAAGCGCGTGGCCCAGGAACTGGGCGGCAAGTCGGCCAACATCCTGCTCGAGGACGCCGACCTCGACGTGACGGTGGCCAAGGGCGTGCAGGGCTGTTTCTCCAACTCCGGGCAATCCTGCGACGCGCCGACCCGTATGCTGGTGCCGGCCAGCCTGCATGCCCGCGCGCTGGAGATCGCCAGGCTGACTGCCGGGCAATTGGTCACCGGCAGCCCGCTGGACGAAAAAACCAATCTCGGGCCGGTCATCAGCGAGGCACAGTTCAACAAGATCCAGGGGCTGATCGCCAGCGGCATCGAAGAGGGCGCCACGCTGGTCGCCGGCGGCCTCGGGCGGCCTGACGGGCTGGACAAAGGCTATTACGTGCGACCGACCGTGTTCGGCAACGTCACGCCGCACATGACCATCGCCCGCGAGGAAATCTTCGGTCCCGTGCTGTCGATCATGCCCTATGACACGCTGGAACAGGCGATCGAGATGGCCAACGACACGGTCTACGGCCTGGCGGCCTACGTGCAGTCACGGGATCTCGAAAAAGCCCGCGCCGTCGCCGGTCGCATGCGGGCCGGCTCGGTCTACCTGAACTACCCAAGCTGGGACACCTTCGCACCCTTCGGTGGCTACAAGCAGTCGGGTAACGGACGCGAGTATGCGGGGTGGGGTATCCATGACTTCCTGGAGATCAAGGGCATCGTCGGCTGGGGACAGCAGTGACTCGCCGGCAGCTCGCTTGATCAGCAAACCCGGGCGCGCTTCAAGGTGAATGAAAGATGAAATGGCTCGCTGCCGGTGACGGTCAGCGGGCTTTTTCGTTCATGGGGTTTCCAGAGGCCAGCCAGCGTTCAGATCAGCTCCGTTGGCATCGATTGCAATACGCCGATGCTCGGTTTCGCGAACAGGTACCCCTGCATCAACTCGATACCCAGTGCTGCAAGGGCGTCTCGTTCCTCGCGTGTTTCGATACCCTCCGCGATGACGGTGATGCCCAGGCGCCTGGAAACCAGGACGATCCCTTCGACAATGGCGCGTCGCACACTGTCCTGGCCGATGCCGCGGGTCAGCGCCATGTCGATTTTCAGCACCTGGGGCTGGAACATGGCCAGCAGGTTGAGGCCCGAATACCCCGAGCCGAAATCATCGATTGCCGTGGTGAATCCCTGGCGCTCGTACTCCAGAAAGATGGATTTCAGATGGTCGGGATCCTCGACCTGCTCACCTTCGGTGACTTCGAACATGATCCGGTCGATGGGGAATGCCCATTCACTGGCGGCTTCCAGCGTTGCGCGGACACAGGTCTCGGCGCGGTAGACCGCGTTGGGAAGAAAGTTGATGCTCAGCTTGCAGTCCGGTATCGCCGGCATGCCGAGTTGTGCCGCCAACTCGATCGCCTTGACCCGGCACGCCTGGTCGAATCGATAGCGGTTGGTTTCATTGACCCTGGCCAGGATGCTGGCTGCGGACTGCCCATCAAGGCCCCGAACCAGAGCCTCATAGGCATAAGGCTTTGCGGTGGTGACATTGAAGATGGGTTGAAACGCCATGGTGAAGTCGAATCCCAGGCCGTCAGGGTTGCGGCACTCGGCACATCCGATTGGCTTGAACGGTTTTAGTGGGATGGTTCGCATATAGCCAATCTCGTGGGTTCGGAATGTCGACCAGCCTCGCACAGGGTCTTACAGGTCTCCAGGATTTTCCTGCTCGACCCGGACTGCAAGGGAGGTGATGGATTTATAGACTTGATTTATATCCCAATCGTTCAGTATTGATTTGATTACTTTTTTCCAGTTTCTAGAATCGACTCATTCTGGCCTTGGCCTACTTTGAGGTTGATATGAGTCCAGTTTTCAATGTTGCGGGTTATCGTGAACTTGCGCGCCGGCGTCTGCCTCGGATGGTATTCGACTACCTGGAGGGTGGTGCCGATGACGAGAAGGGCATGGGACGTAACCTGAGTGCTTTTGACCGACTGGAGTTCCTCCCTCGCCGCCTGGTGAATGTTGCTGAAAGGAACCTTGGCTGCGAGGTTTTTGGCCAAGCGCAATCTTTACCCTTGATGGTTGCACCCATGGGGCTGAACGGGGTTTTCTGGCCGAAGGGCGACCTTGAACTTGCACGTGCAGCCAAGAGGGCTGGAATCCCTTTCATTCTCTCCACCGCGGCCAATGCATCGATCGAGGAAGTCGCCGAGAAGGTCGGCGGTGATCTTTGGTTCCAGTTGTATGTTGTGCACCCGACCCTTGCAGACCGCCTGGTAGCCCGTGCCCTTGACGCAGGCTACCGAACCCTGGTGCTGACCACCGATGTGGCGGTCAACGGCAAGCGTGAGCGTGATCTGCGCAGCGGGTTCGGCCTGCCGTTCAGATATACCCCCAGGGTGATTCTCGACGGTATGCTGCATCCCCGCTGGTCCATGCGTCTGTTGGCAGGAGGGATCCCGCAGATGGCCAACTTCGCAAGCGATGAGGCGTGCGATGTGGAGCTGCAGGCTGCGCTTCTGTCGCGAAAGATGGACGCTGGCTTCGATTGGGAATCGTTGAAAAGACTGCGTCGGATCTGGCCCCATCGTCTTCTGGTCAAGGGCATTCTTCATCCTGCAGACGCATCCCGTTGCATCGAGCTCGGCGCAGACGGTGTGATCCTGTCGAACCATGGTGGCCGCCAGCTTGATTCAAGTTGTTCACCGATGGCTACGCTCGAGCGGATCGCACTGGCGCACCCTGGCAAGGTACTTATAGACAGTGGATTCCGGCGCGGGTCCGATGTGGTGAAGGCGCTTGCGCTCGGAGCGAGCGGCGTACTTGTCGGGCGCCCCTTGCTTTATGGACTGGCGGCGGCCGGCGAGGAGGGGGCGAGCAGCGTGCTGGGCATTTTCGCTGATGAAATAAGCCGAACCCTGGCCAACATGGGCTGTGCATCAGTAGTGGAACTGTCTCCCGAGCATGTGGTGCGCTCGTTCTCTTAGCGGTGTAAAGGGTGCCCGCGAGGTCGGGCACCCAGGTTTGTTCAGAAGGGATAGCGACGCGGGCCGCCTTGCACGCTGATCCAGTGATCGGTGGTGAACTCCTCGATTGCCCAGTCGCCGTTGAAGCGGCCGAGTCCGGAATTCTTTTCGCCGCCGAACGGGGCGTGGGCTTCGTCATTCACCGGGATGTCGTTGACATGGGTCATACCTGCCTTGACCCGGCGAGCGAAACGCACCCCACGCTCCAGGTCGCCGCTGAAGACCGCGCTGGACAGCCCGAACTCGCTATCGTTGGCCAGCTCCAGTGCGTGGGCTTCATCGCGGGCACGCTGGATACCGACCAGGGGCCCGAATATCTCTTCACGGGCGATTTCCATATCCTTGGTCACATCAGCGAACACATGGGGCGGCAGCAATTGGCCTTGTACCTCGCCTTCGACCACCGTCCGGGCACCTTCCTCCTTGGCGCGTGCGATCTTTTCCAGCAGGCCTTGCAGCTGTTTGGCATTGATGATCGGGCCGACCACGGTATCGGCATCGTGCGGGTTGCCAACCTTCAATGCTTTTACTTTTTCGGCGTAACGCTGGACAAAATCGTCATGGACCGCGTCTTCGACGATGATCCGGTTGATCGCCATGCAGATCTGTCCCTGATGAAGGAACTTGCCCATCACCGCGGCGCTGGCAGCCTGTTCAAGGTCGGCATCGGCCAGGACCACGAACGGGCTGTTGCCACCCAGTTCGAGCGCCACATGCTTGAGGTGCTGCCCGCCTGAAGCCAGGCGGCCTATGTTCAGGCCGACCGGGGTCGAGCCGGTGAAGGAAATGAACTTGGGCACCTCGTGTTCGACGAATTCATTGCCGATCTTCGATCCTGCACCCACCACGACGCTGAGCAGCCCGGCCGGCAAGCCCGCCGCTTCGTAAAGACTGGCCAGCAGCAGGCCGCCGGTAACCGGGGTATCGCTGGCAGGCTTGATCACCACTGCGTTGCCCAACGCCAGGGCAGGCGCCACGGAGCGCTGCGACAGGTGCAGGGGGAAATTCCAGGGGCTGATCACACCCACTACACCTAGGGCCTCGCGGTACACGCGGTTTTCCTTGCCGGGTACGTTGGACGGCAGTATCCGGCCATGCACCCGGGCCGGAAACGAAGCAGACTCCAGGGTAATGCTGCGGGCCGCGCCCCATTCGATCTGCGCCTTGATCCTGGTGCTGCCAGACTCGCGGATGATCCAGTCGATGATCGCTTCGCGGTGCTCGTCGAACAACTGCACCACCCGGTGCATCACCGCTGCCCGCTCGGCAGGGCCTGTGGCGGCCCACTTCACCTGCGCTTCGGCGGCCTTGCGATAGGCTTCGTCAAGGTCATCGCGATCCGCCTGGACAATCTCCGCCAGTTGGCTGCCATCGAACGGGTTGGTGACTCGCAGCACGCTGCCGTCACGGCCGTCTCGCCACTGACCGGCAATGAATTGTTGATTGAAGGCTGGAAATTGATTGGCAAGATGAGTCATGGGTTACCTCTTTTTATTTGAATGGGACGCATCGCTTGATGAGTCGTCGGGAATTCCGTCAGCAGCCTCGAGGGATTCAGCCTTCGCTGACTTTCACCAGGTTGTACAGGGCCTGCAGGACGGGCGTTGCTACCCCAAGGCGCTTGCCCTGGGCCACCACTGCCCCATTGATGAAATCAATCTCGGTTTTTCGCCCTGCCTCCAGATCCTGCAGCATCGACGGCTTGTGTTGCTGGTGATTGCGCAAGGCGTGGTCCACCGCCGCGTTGACGCGCTCGCTATCGACCGCAATCCCGTTCGCCCGGGCAACGGCCACCGTTTCCGCAAGGATGCTGGCCAACACTTGCCGCCCCTGCTCGGAGCTGCCAACCGCACCCACAGTCTGGCGGGTAACGGCACACACCGAATTGAGGGCTGCGTTAAAGGTAACCTTTTCCCAGATCGCTACCTGCACCTGTGGATCGGCCTCGCAAGGCAAGCCAGCTTGACTGAACACAGCGGCCACTTTCTGGACCACCGGACTCTCTTTGCCGCTGTAGGACCAGAGGTTGACGTGGCCTTCGCCATGGCTATGAACCACGCCAGGCGCCACCAGGTCCGCAGGCAGATTGGTCATGCCCACGATCACGCGTTCGGCAGGCACCACGCCGGCAATCAGTTCGGCGTTGCCCAGGCCATTCTGTACTGACAGCGCCCAGGTGTCGGGCCCGACCAAATGGCGCACCGAGTCGATTGCCGCTGCGGTATGAAAGCCTTTGGTGAAGATCACCAGCAAATCAAAGTGGCCTGACAATTGTGCTGCCCGAGCAATCGGCACCTGCACGGTCGTTTGCACATCGGGAGTATCAAGGCGCAACCCATGCCGACTGATGACTTCGATAGCGTGATCGGAGGCTTCAACGAACGAAACATCTTGCCCTGCCAATGCCAGACGCGCCCCAAACAACCCGCCCATGGCGCCCGCACCAACAATCGCAATCTTCATCGCTGTTCCTCCGAGTGAATAAAAACACACTGTAAGAACTCGCCGGATATCTCACAAATAAATAATTGAGAGTGAAAACATAGAAGGTATTTATGGGGGTAGGGCCATCCGCTGTTCCAGGTCTTGACTCCGAATTTGCTACGCCCAGGCAACTTTTGCGCAACGCAGGGGAAAAAGCGCGGCAAGCCCGCTCCATAGAATGAGGCTGCACTTACCCAAAGGAGCCTGCGATGCCCATCAATCATCCAACCTACCGCGTTGCCGCTGTTCAGGCGGCCCCTGAGTTTCTTGACCTCGAAGCTACCGTAGAGAAAGCTGTCGGCCTGATGCAACAGGCCGCTAGCGCAGGCGCAAGCCTGGTTGCATTTCCCGAGAACTTCTTTCCCGGCTACCCCTTCTTTCTCTGGCTAGGTTCGCCTGCCTGGGCCATGCAGTTTATCCAGCGCTACCACGACAACTCGCTGGTCATTGACAGCCCGCACTATCAACGCCTGTGCGAAGCAGCCAGGCGCCTGGGGATCTACCTGTCCATCGGCTTCAGCGAAAAATCCAACGGCAGCCTGTATATGGCCCAGGCGCTGATCGACGATCAGGGCAAGACCCTCAGCACCCGACGCAAGCTGAAGCCGACACTGGTAGAGCGCAGCCTTTTCGGCGAAGGCGATGGCAGTGACCTGAGCGTGATCGACACGCCACTGGGTAAGGTCGGTTCGCTGTGCTGCTGGGAACATGTGCAGCCGTTGAGCAAATACGCGCTGTTCGCCCAGCACGAGCAGGTGCACATCGCAGCCTGGCCGAGCTTCTCGCTCTATAGCGGGGTCGCCTACGCCCTTGGCCCTGAGGTCAACACGGCCGTGACCCAGACCTACGCCGTGGAAGGCCAGTGTTTCGTGGTGGCGCCCAGTTCCGTGGTGAGCGACAGGATGGTCGAGTTGCTCTGCCACAACGAAGAGGCTCGGCAACTGCTGCCATCCGGAGGTGGCCATGCCCGAATCTTCGGGCCCGATGGCTCGCCTCTGGCCGAGCCACTGGATGAACACCGCGAGGGGCTGTTGCTTGCGGACATCGACCTGGGTGTCCTGAGCCTGGCCAAGCTCGCCGCCGACCCGGTAGGCCATTACTCACGCCCGGATGTCACCCGCCTGCTGCTCGACAACACACCTCGCCGGCCCGTTCAGCTCGGCACCTTCGCGCAATCCGACGCAGTCGCGCCCACCAGGAACCCCGACGAGGTTCAGCCAGACGCCTGAGACGGCACAGCACATAAGAATTCAGCCGTCACCGCCCGTCCTTTTGCTCACTGCCAATAATAAATCTCCGGAGCAATTCATCATGAAAGCCCGCAAAGGCATGACCGTCTTCACCACCCTGAGTGCAGCCCTGACAGTGTTGGCCCTGGCCAACAGCAACGCCGTCGAGGCAGCCGTGCTATCAACCGACCCTGGTGACTATGTCGCCTTGCCACCCGGTACCGAGCTGGGTCTTCTGTATTACCAGCACGCCGAACGCAACCGCATCAAGGTTGACGGCCATACCGTGACCCGTGATTTTGGCCTGGACAGCGACATTGGCATCGCTCGCTTCGTGCACTGGACCACCTTGGGCGGTTTCACCGTGACCCCGCAAGTCATACTGCCCTTTGGCCATCTCGACTTGGGCGGCAGCCGTGACTACAGCGTCGGCGGCGCCGCAGACCCCATGGTCGGAAGTGCGCTGTGGTTGGTAAACGATCCCAAGCAGGAGCGCTACCTGGCCATCGCCGGTTATGTCGGTATGCCATTGGGTAGCTATGACCACGACGCCCCGGTCAATCTCGGTGAAAACCGCTGGAAAGGCATGGTTCATCTTGCCTACGTGCAGGCTCTTTTGCCTGACACGCTGTACGCAGAGTTAACCCTGGAGCATGACACGTTCGGCAATAACGATGACTTCTTCGGCCAGACGCTGCGCCAGGATGATGTCTTCGAAGTGCAAACGCACCTGCGCTATGTCTTCAACCAGCAGAATCAGTTCGGTGTCAGCTGGTTTCACACCACAGGCGGCGAAACCCACGTCGGCGGCGTGGCCCAGAACGACACGACCCGTACCCAGCGCTATCTGCTGACCTGGCAACACTTCCTGCAACCGACCCTGCAGATACAGACCCAGTTCGGCCAGGATCTCGATGTCGTCAACGGCGCCCAGGAGAAATACCGGGTGAACCTTCGCATCGCACACGCCTTCTGACGCCCCACTCCTTTGTGAGCATTGACCATGAAAAAACTCTCTTACGAGTGGAAGCTGGTATTCCTGCTGGCCGTCCTGTTCGGGATCGTCGGCCTTGACCGGTTTGTCGTTCTTTATCTGTTCCCCGTCATCATCCCGGAGCTTGGGCTCAACAACATCCAGGCCGGTGCCATCGCTTCCGTGCTGGCGTTCACCTGGGCAATCTCGACCTGGGTCCTGGGCAGTATGTCCGACAAGTACGGGCGCAAACGGGTGCTGATCTACTCGACGTTGTTCTTCTCGCTAATGACGTGGATGACCGCGATCGCCAAGAGTTTCACCAGCATGCTGGTGATCCGAGGGTTGCTGGGTGTCGGCGAAGGCGGAGTGTTCAGCACCAGCGTCGCGGCCATTGCCAGCGCCTCCACACCCGAAAGAAAGGGCCTCAATCTAGGCATCCACCAGGCCTTCTTCCCGCTGCTGGGGATCGGGCTGGGGCCGATCATCGCCACCCAACTCAATAACTACATGCCATGGGAGATGGTCTTCATCGTGGTGGGCGTTCCAGGCGTGCTGCTAGCCTGGTGTCTGGCCAGGTTCATGCGTGAGCCTGCACGTGACACGCCAGGCGCTCACAGTGCTTCAAGCGATGGCGCCTTCGCGGCGCTGCGTTACCGCAACATCTGGGTGGCCACCGTGGTCAGCTGTTGCTTCCAGACGGGGCTGTTCGTCTTCTCGACCTTCGTCGCGCTCTACCTGACCCAGGTGATCGGCCTGGAGCTGAGTACGGTCGGCCTGATCGTTTCCGGCTGGGGCTTTGGCGGTTTCTTCGGCATGATCATCATGCCGGCGCTCTCCGACCGTCTTGGCCGGCGCCCGATGATGATTGGTTGTGCGGCGGCCTACAGCGCGCTGATGCTGATGTTCGCGCTTTATCCGCTTCCCCCGGCCGGAATGTTCGCATTGTTGTTCATCGCAGGTGTGTTCGGCTTCGGCATCGCGCCGATATTTCTGGCAATTATCCCCGCGGAGACCGTGCCCTCGCGCATGACCGGCAGCGCCGTGGGTATTCCGACCTGCGTCGGGGAGATGCTCGGTGGCGTGCTCATGCCCATCGTGGCGGGAGGACTGGCTGATGCATTTGGGCTGCAATATCCGATGATGATTGTGGGGATCGCCTTCGCCGCTATCGCCATCGTCTCGTTCGCGTTCATTGAAACGGCGCCGCGAGCCATGGCCAGCGCATCGGTCATTGGGAATGCCGAACCGCTGTAGTGAAGCCTTGGCCCCGCTCGTATGGCTCTCGCCAGTGAGCGGGGCCTGCAAGCCCTTACCTGGCGGCTAGCGAGAGCGTGCGATATTCACGGGGAGATAGGCCCAGATGACGCTTGAATACCCGACTGAAATGCGCATTGCTGGAGAAGCCCCAGCTGTAGGCGATATCACTGATGCTGCGGTCACGCAGGCAAGGGTTGGCCAGCGCCATACGGCACAGTTCCAGACGCTTGCCCCAGATGTACTCGCTCACCGAGACCGGTTGCCCGGAAAACACCCGGTGCACGGAACTGACAGACATCTTCAGCTGCTCGGCGATCCATTCGACACTCAGCAATGGCTCGGCCAAATGGTTGTCGATCAGGCTCTTGATGCGCTCAAGGTGGAACTGCATGAGGCGGGTGCACGCCGGGTCAGCCTCGCCCTTGCCCAATGACTGCAGACCCAGCGAGAGCATTTCCAGCAGCGGCCGGGCCATGGCATCTTCACCAAATTCGGCGGCATGCTCCTGCTCTTCGAACAGCGTCAGCATCAGGCCGCCAATGATGCGCCCCATGGTACTGGCGGTGGTCAGAGGCTTCGACACGGCACGCTCTGCGGCAGGATTGTAAAGGCGCATGGTTTCCTGAGGGATGCGTAGCGAGCACATGCGAAACGCACGGGGCAGTACGACCTTGTAGGGGCGGCGAGTGTCATACAGCACGATGTCACCTGCACCTACGGCGCAGCGCCGGTCGTCCTGGGTAAGTTCGCACATGCCATGGGTAATCAGGCTGAGGATGAAATAATGCGGGTCGTTGCCAGCGCTGACTCGACGCTCGACGCTGTGCGCACTTGCCTGGAGGTCGATCAGGTCGAGGCTGCCAAAACGGCTGTGCTTGAGATGCGCCTCGAATCCACCGGACGCTGCGTTACTGGAGAATCCATCCAGTTGGCAATCGAGCTTGACGAAAAATCGGCTACTGATGTCGTCCCAGAAACCGCTGCGCTCTGAAGCCGGGACACAGGTGGTTGAGATGGAGATCGTCATGGCGGTTACCTGGAGAATGACATAACGAAAAACCTGCAAGATATGGTCCGCTGTAACGGCTGGCCTCGTTGCCCAAAGCGCGCGAGCGGTTAAGGCAACGATGATGCGACGCTCAGTCAAGCGACCCGTTGGTAAAACGATCGCTAAGCGATCAGAACCTCCAGGTGTAGGTGGTGATAAGGCGATTTTCGTCGTAATCGACTCCCGACACCCTGCCGCTGCCGTAACGCGTCTTCACGTCAATGTTGCGCCATTCGAAGCCGAGCCCCTTGAGCGCACCGCTTTGCAGCACATAACTCACGACAAAATTGCGCTCGCTTTCAACGTTCTGGTCCAGATCGTTGTTGCCTCGATCGATACCGCTACCCCGTAGATAGCGGGTCATGAACTTCAGGCCCGGCACGCCCAGGGCCGCGAAATCATAGTCATAGCGCAGTTGCCAGGAACCTTCGTTGGCCTTGAAGAAGCCGACCGTCGACCAGTTGACCAGCCAGGGCTGCGGTGCATAGCCGTTGAACAACGGGAAAGCACTGTCGCCGAGCATCCGCTGATAACCGACACCAAAGCCATGGCCGCCGGTCTTCAGCGTGGTCATGGCACCGTAACTCTTGTTGTCGATCTCGCCATACAGCGCTTGGCCGTCCTCACGATTCTGGTAATAGCGCAGCTCGGTCTGCAGCGTGTAATCCGCAGACAGCGCCCAGCGGTTGGACAGACCCAGGTAATGCTGCTGATAGATATCCTCGAGCTGACCGTAGAAGTAGGTCGCCGACAGGTCAGGGGTGAACTGGTAGGTAGCGCCGGCAAAGTTAAGGCCGTCGCTGGGGCGCCTGATGTTGGCGCCGTTCATCAGGTAGATCCGCTCCCGGTTTGAGGATTCACGGGTGGCGATCTTATCGATGCGTCCCGCTGTCAGGGTCAGGCCGGCCCATTCCCGTGACTCCAGCATGGCGCCCTGGTAGGTGGTGACCAACTGGCGCGAGTCGTCGATATAGGCCACCGGCAAGCGCGGGCGCAGTTCACCGACGCGCAGCTCGGTCTGCGAATACTTGAGCTTGCCGGTCACCCCGGTACGGCCATAGTCCCGTACCTGCTCGCCCTTGCTGGCGTCGTAGGGGATCACGCTGTCGGGGCCACGCCCGCCGCCACCATCGAGGCGATAGGCCCACTGGGTGCTGGTTTCCAGGCCGAACTGGAGCGGGCCTTCGGTGTACCCGGAGGAGAGGCGCAGATCGAAGCCTTGGGTCCAGCTACCGATCCGCGACCTGGGAGCATCCGACTGTTTGAAGTCGCGGTCGATGTAGGCATTGCGCAGCCCGAGGACGACGCTGCTGTCATCGAGGAAGTCGGCCTGGGCGTAAAAGGCCGGCGACAGACAGGCACAGCCCAGCAGCCAGGCGCTGTGGCGGGGAACAGGAGAGTGACGCATGAAGGTACCTATTATTGTTGTCGAAATGGCACGATCCATCGGGCCGCTCGGGGACGAGCGGCCACTGTTGGCAAGGTTTTCAAGCGGAAGAGGCTTGCGAGTCAGCTCAGTGCCGGGCTTCCAGCGCCCGACCCGAAGCAGCGGAGCCTGCGACGTTGCGCTGGCGGATCATGGCAATGGCGAGGATCGCCACCACACCGGGCACGGCGCAGAGGATGAAGTTGAGCTGCAGCGGCAGGTTCAGGCTCAGCATCAGACCGCCCAGGGCAGGCCCGGCCACCCCGCCGAAGCGGCCGATGGCCGAGCACCAGCTGACGCCGGTAGAGCGGATCTCGCTCGGGTACTGCTGGGCAGCAAAGGCATGGATCACCGCCAGGGTACCGATGGTCGTGGCCCCTGCCACCAGCAGCATGGCATTGAGCAACAGCGGACCGGGCTTGATGCCCAGGGTGCACAGCGACACCACCGCAAGCAGGAAGAACAGCATCAGCGTAGGCTTGCAGCCCCAGCGGTCGGCCAGCCAGCCGCCGCCCAGCGCGCCAAAGGTAGCGCCGATGTTCAGGGTGACCAGGAACATCAGGCTCGAACCCAGTTCGAAACCGCCGGCGACCATGATCTTGGGCAGCCAGGTGTTGAGCCCGTAGACCATCAGCATGCACATGCCGAAGCCTAGCCAGAGGAACACCGTACCCACGCCGCGACCTTCGGCAAACAGACGCGAAAGCGGTGCCGCGGAAGAGGTCCTGGGTGGGGCCTCGAAGCTGACGTTGCTGGTATCGACCTGCGGATCGATACGGGTGAGCAGATGGCTCGCCGCAGCGCGGTCCTTCTCCAGCAGATAGTGCAGCGATTCGGGCAGCTGCCGCGCCAGCCATGGCAGGAGAAGCAGCGGTACGCCACCGATGATGAAAGTCGCCTCCCAGCCGTAGCGAGGGATGATCCACATCGCGACCAGCGCGGAAATCATCGCGCCGATCGAGTAGAAGCTGAGCATGATGGTGGTGAGGGAGCTGCGGCGTGATGTCGGCGCAAGGTCGTTCATCAAGGCAACGATGTTGGGTATCGCGCCCCCAAGGCCTACGCCGGTGATGAAGCGCAGCAGGGCAAAGCTCGGTGCATCCCAGGTGAAGGCGGTCCCCAAGGCACACAGGCTTGCGAGGGCGATGGAGCCGATGACCACCTTGCGCCGCCCAAGCCGGTCGGCCTGCGGGCCAACCACGACGGCGCCGAACATCATGCCGAACAACGCCGCGCTGCCCATCCAGCCGGCAACCACCGGCGTCAGTGCCCATTCTTCCATCAGGCGCGGTACGACCGAGCCGTAGATGACCAGGTCATAGCCATCGAAGAGCATGATGAAAGAACACCAGAACAGCAGGGTGTAATGAAGTTTTCCGAGGGGCGCGCCCCCTGCGACGTCCAGCGCACGTTTCTGGGTCATGGTTTTGTCTTCTTGTTGTTATGTCGGTGGGTTGAAGGAGCCTTGATGGCTCCAGCAGCAGGTCAGTGGGGCTCGATGGTGACGGTAGGTACCTCGATGACGGTCGGTTCGTTGGCATCCAGCGCGGCGCGCAGTGCCGCCTCGAAGCCGGCACGGGTGTCGGTGTGCACTGCCTTGACCCCGTAGCCCTTGGCGATTGCGCAGAAGTCCAGGCCCGGCACGTCCAGGCCGGGTGCGTCCTCGGCCTTGAGCACGCCAGCGAACCAGCGCAGGGCGCCATAGGTACCGTTCTTGAGAATCACGAACACCACCGGCACGCGGTACTGGGCAGCGGTCCACAAGGCGGTGATGCCGTAGTTGGCAGAGCCGTCGCCGATCAGGGCAATCACCCGTCGTTGCGGCTGGGCCAGTTGCACGCCGACCGCTGCCGGCAGGCCGAAGCCCAGGCCGCCCGCCGCAGGGAAGTAATAGCTGCCGGGGTGGCGCAGGTTCATGCGCTGCCAGAAGGCGCTGGTGGTGGACGTGGATTCCTTGACGTAGATGGCGTCTTCCGGCGCCACAGCGTCCAGCACATCGAACAGGGTTTCCGGACGCAGGTGCCGAGGCTCGTCGGCCATTGGCTGCGGTGCCGGCAGCGCTTCGGGATAGCTGCGTGCCTGCTGCGCTACACCCTCGGCCAGGGCCCGCAAGGTCGCCGCGATATCGCCGATCAGCGCATCCCCCATCGGCGCCCGCGCGGCTTCCTGCGGGTCGGAAGTGATCTGCAGCAAGCGTGCGCCGGCTGGCAGGTAGTCTCCGGGCGCGAACTGGTGATAACGGAACACCGGAGCACCGACCACCAGGATCAGGTCATGCCCGGCGAGCGTCTTGCTGATCCCGGCGATGGCCGCAGGCAGCACGCCGCGAAAACTCGGGTGACGGGTCGGGAACGGGCAACGCGACGCCGATGGCGCGATCCACACCGGCAACCGCAACTTGTCGGCCAGGGCCGCGGCGTGGGCATTGCCGAGGGTGGCGTCGACCTCGGGCCCGAGTACCAGCACGGGATTGCGTGCCTGGTCCAGCTGCTTTATCAGCGCTTGCAACTGGGCAGCGTCGGGAGTGCCGGCGACCTGCACCTGGCGCTCGAAAAGATGCTCGACACCGGGCGGGCAGGGCGCATCCCAGTCGTCGTAGGGAATCGACAGGTAGACCGGTGCTTTCGGTGTGGTATTGGCGTAATGGATAGCCTGGCTGAGCGCCCGCGGCACGTCCTGGGCGTTGGCCGGCTCATAGCTCCACTTGACCAGCGGCTTGGGCAGTTGCACGGCATCGACGTTGGCCAGCATCGCTTCGACGCCGATCATCGGGCGCACTTGCTGGCCGGCGGTGATGACCAGCGGGCTATGGGAATACCAGGAATTGGTCAGCGCGCCCATGCCGTTGCCGGTGCCTGCCGCGGCATGCAGGTTGACGAAAGCCGGCTTGCCACTTGCCAGCGCGTAGCCATCCGCCATGCCTACCACAGCCCCTTCGTGCAACCCCAGGATGTAGCGGAAGTCTTGCGGGAACGATTTGAGAAACGGCAATTCATTGGAGCCGGGATTGCCGAAGATGGTGGTCATACCGTGGCGCCGCAGCAGGGTGTAAGCGGCGGAGTGAATGGTTTGCATCGTGGGTGATTCCGCGTGTGTCGTGAGGCCTCCACTCTAAGAATCCCTTCATGATCGATCAAATAAATGCTTTATGAGTGTTGTATAAACACCAGCTATAGTTGTGCCCCTTGACCAACAGCCCGTGGACAGCCGCGAACATGGCCAGCTTCGACCTCAACCTGATCACCACTTTCATTACCGTCTACGAAACACAGAGCGTGACGGTGACCGCCCAACGGCTTTTCGTTACCCAGCCGTCGGTCAGCTACGCGCTTGCGAAGCTGAGGGAGCAGTTCGATGACGTGCTGTTCGTGCGCAACCGCCAAGGCATGCAGCCGACCCGCCTGGCCACGCAGTTGTATGGCAGTTTCAAGGAAGCCTCCCGCTGCATCGACTCGGCAGTGGGCGAGGCGCGCAAGTTCGACCCCCGTCACTCGCAGCGCCAGTTTCGCCTGGCATTGTCCGACCTGGGGGAGATGGCACTGCTGCCCAGGCTGATGGAGCACCTGAGCCACCAAGCCCCGAATATCGAACTCGAAGTGGTACCGCTGGAGATCGACCAGGTCGGTATCTGGCTGAACGACGGCCACATTGACGCGGCGATCTGCAGCAGGAAGCTCACCGACAACGGGGTGGTCTCGCGGGTACTGATGAAGGAGCGCTACGTGTGCCTGCTCGATGCCGCCCATCCGCGTATCGGCGACAGCATCGACATGCAGCAGTTTCTTGCCGAGCCCCATGCCCTGGTCACCCGCACATCGGGCCATGGCATGGCCGAGGAAGCGTTGCAGCGCTTGGGCGTGGAGCGCCGGATCAAGTTGCGCTTGCCGCATTTTTCCGTACTTCCACGACTGATTCCGGGCACCGAGATGCTGGTCATCCTGCCCAGCCAGATCGCAGAAAGCTTCTGCGAAATGCCACTGCCCCGGCAGCTCAAGACACTCGAGCTGCCATTCGAGGTGCCAGCCTTCGAGGTGTCGTTGCATTGGCACTCGCGCAGCACCCAGTCCACGGCGCTCGAGTGGTTTTTGCGCCAGGTACAGGTCAGTCTGGAAAGCGCAGGCTAGGGATGTACCGAGACCTGGTTGCGCCCACCCTTCTTCGACGCATACAGCGCCTGGTCGGCCCAGGCGATCAGATCGGCATGGCTGTCCGAGGCCCGGTCGAGATCGGCGACACCCAGGCTGATGGTGAAGCGGATGCTCTGCCCCTCGTGCTGGACTTCCAGTTCCTCCACGGCTTTGCGCAGGCGCTCGGCGAAGGCCGTCGCGCCGAGCTTGTCGGTGTCCGACAGCACCACCGCGAATTCCTCGCCACCGTAGCGTCCGGCCACATCGGTGTCGCGCACGTACTGGCGGAGCAGGGCAGCGACCTGCTCGATCACCTTGTCGCCGGCCTGGTGGCCGTAGGTGTCGTTGATGCGCTTGAAGTGATCGATGTCGAACATCACCAGGCTGGTGGGGTTGCCATGCCGCTGATGGCGGGCATACGCGACCTTGAGGCTGTCTTCCCAGTGACCACGGTTGTATAGCCCGGTCAGGCGATCGGTGCTGGACAGCTTCTGCAACTGGGCATTGGCCGACTGCAGCATGTGCCGGTTGGTGGCGACGTCGGTCACGTCATAGATCACCAGGCAGAAGTGGCTGATGCTGCTATCGGTGGAGCGCAGCGGGAACAGCGTGGTGTTCTGGTACATGAAGTCTTCCTGCCCGGTGATCGGCTGGTAGTTCTTGAACCGCACCAGATAGGGGCGTTGTTCCCATACGGTGAACGCTGCCGTGCCCAGGGTTGCGACGCTGTCGAGCTTGCGCCGGAACCACTCTTCGTTGACTTCGGGAAACAGCCTGAAGAACGACTGGCTGATGGCATCCTTGGGCGGCACCCCGGAGCGGTTCTCCATGAAGGTGTTCCAGACCTGCACGCAGTGGTCGCGATCGAGCACCACGACGCCGACATCGATGCTCTGCACGATCGCCAGCAGCCAGTGGAACTCGGTCAGATCAAGAGGTTTGTTCATGGCTCAGTTCATCAGGTACGCGAGTTTATGGGTGAGGCGTTCGATGGAGTCCTCGGTGAACAGCAGCAACAGGTCGAAGCTGATGTCATGCCCTTCGAGCCGATAGCTGATCTCCACCGCCAGCGTCTTCTTCCAGCGCCCCTGGTTGACCCGGATAAGCTCCTCGATGTTGGCGTGCTGGCCGAGGATCTGCGGGTGGCACTGGGAGAACACCACATCGACCTGCTCGGCGATGCCGCTCAGACAGGCGCCGATCAGGATGCTGGACAGGTCCAGGAGCATTTCCAGGTCGGAGGCATGACTGCTCTGGTGCTTCATCAGGCGCGCCATATCGGCGATTTCGGCGTCATGGAACATCAGCAGCGCCTCGCCGGCGATACCGCCGCCGATGAAACCCTGGCACACGGCGGTCAGTTGCTGGCTGCGCCCGGCGTCGGCCAGGGCCATATGCAGTTCGCCGACCTCGAGGACGTTCACGTTAGGGACCGGCAACTGGACGAAGACGCCGAGCACCTTGGCGATCAGTGCAGCGGCCCGCCCCATGGCGACGTTGACGGTCTCGCGGAAGACTTCGTTGAAGCTGACAGCAGCGTGGGTCTGCGGACGATGGCTATGCGCCGCCTGGCCTGCCAGGCGCAGCAGGCCGAGGCGGTCGAGGGTTTCGCGCAACTGGTCCTGTTCGAAGGGCTTCTTCAGGAAGGCGAGGGCGCCCAGTTCCTGCACGCGGCGCAGGGCCTCCTGCTGAACGTCCCCGGAAATAACGATGACGTTGGCCTTCAAGCCTTCGTCGCGCAATGCATGCAGTACCTGGTAGCCATCCATCTCCGGCATGTTCAGGTCCAGCACCACGACCTGGCCCAGGCCCTTGCGCACAGCGTCCATGCACTGGTGGCCATTGGCGGCTTCGGTGACCGAAACCGGCCAGTCGGAAGGCAGGGCCCGCAATACCTGCTTGCGGGCAACGGTGGAGTCGTCACATACGGTTAGGGTAGTTACTGACACAAGTCACGGCTCGTTATCTGGAGTTGCGGAATGATTTCATTATGCCATAGCCATACAAATTCTATGCTTAATGACTCAGGGAATCTCTGATGCCTCAAGTGGATCCATTACGGTAATCCCTGATCGTGGATACAGGATTGGCCTGAGTCAGTGTTGAGGGAAAAACCCATGCACAGTTCATACTCATTCGGCGCTTTTTTTATGAAACGCTGAAAAAATTCCTGTTTCGCCAGCCTCGATCCACCCAGGCCCGGCCTTGGCCGGTCGGCGTCGGGGCGTCATTCGCCATCCAGTTTCCCTGCAAGCCCGGGGAGATGAAACGTTTCGTCAATTTGTCGGACAAGGACCTTTCCTGCTGTCAGAGCGACATCAAGCAGTGGTATGTTGCGGGGCAGAATGAAGTCGAAATAAGTGGATTGATCATGCCCAAAGCGTCCCACCAAGAACTGCGCCGTGCGTTTCGTAAACTCCTTGCTTCCCCCCGCTGTTACCACACCGCCTCGGTGTTCGATCCGATGTCCGCGCGTATCGCCGCCGACCTCGGTTTCGAGGTGGGTATCCTCGGGGGCTCGGTGGCGTCGCTACAGGTACTTGCAGCACCGGATTTTGCCCTGATCACCCTGAGCGAGTTCGCCGAGCAGGCCACCCGCATCGGTCGTGTCGCCCAGTTGCCGTTCATTGCCGACGCCGACCATGGCTACGGTAACGCCCTGAACGTGATGCGCACGGTGATCGAACTGGAGCGCGCCGGGGTTTCCGCACTGACCATCGAAGACACCCTGCTGCCGGCCCAGTTCGGGCGCAAATCCACCGACCTCATCAGCATCGAGGAAGGCGTCGGCAAGGTCCGTGCGGCCCTTGAAGCCCGTGTCGATCCGGAGCTGGTGATCATCGCCCGGACCAACGCCGCGGCCATCCCGACCGAGGAAGTCATCGCCCGCGCGGTGGCCTACCAGAACGCTGGCGCCGATGGTGTGTGCATGGTTGGCGTGCGCGATTTCGAGCACCTGGAAGAAATCGCCCGCCACCTCAGCGTACCGCTGATGCTGGTGACCTACGGCAACCCGCAACTGCACGACGATGCGCGCCTGGCGCAACTGGGTGTGCGCATCGCGGTCGATGGCCATGGCGCCTATTTCGCCGCGATCAAGGCTACCTACGACAGCCTTCGCGAGCAGCGCCGGATTACCAGTGCCGCCTCGGATCTGAGCGCCACCGAGCTGACTCACACCTACACCCAGCCAAATGACTACATCGTCTGGGCCCGCGAGTTCATGGACGTCAACGAGTAGGACGTTTCGTTATCCCGGGATCACCGGGGCGCCTGGTGCGCCCCGGCGTCGGGGCGACCGATGCTGTAGTACACCAGTCCTGCCTCGGCCATCTGTGCCGGTTCGTAAAGGTTGCGGCCATCGAACACCGTGGCGTCGAGCAGGCGCTGCCTGACCAGGCCGTTGTCCAGAACCCTGAAATCCTGCCATTCGGTGACTATCACCAGGGCATGGGCGCCTGCCAGGGTGTCTTCCTTCCTGTCCATCAAGCGCAGGTCCTCGCGTTCACCGAACAGGCGGCGGGCTTCGGCGTGGGCTTGTGGGTCGAACGCCTGGACATTCGCCCCGGCCTGCCACAGCGAGCGCAGCAGCACCTGGCTGGAGGCCTCGCGCATGTCGTCGGTATTGGGCTTGAACGCCAGGCCCCAGACGGCGAAAGTCTTGCCTGCCAGGTCGCCGTCGTAGTGACCGAGTATCTTCTCGAACAGCCGATGTTTCTGCCGCTGGTTGACCGCGTCCACGGCCTGGAGCAGGCGCGGCTGGTAGTCGTATTGCTCGGCGATGCGTTGCAGCGCGGAAAGGTCCTTGGGGAAGCACGAGCCGCCGAAACCGCAGCCGGCATAGATGAAGTCGTAGCCGATACGCGGATCGGAGCCGATTGCCCGGCGCACCGCCTCGATGTCCGCGCCGGTGTGCTCGGCCAGGTTGGCCATCTCGTTCATGAACGAAATCCTGGTTGCCAGCATGCAGTTGGCCGCGTACTTGGCCAGCTCGGCGCTGCGGGCGTCCATGCAGATGAACTTGTCGTGGTTGCGGCTGAACGGTGCGAACAGCTCGCGCAGCAGCGCCTGGGTCGCCGGGCTGGCGCCGCCGATGAGGATGCGGTCGGGACGCATGCAGTCGAGCACCGCCGAGCCTTCCTTGAGGAATTCCGGGTTGCTCACCACGTCCACGCGCGTGGCGGTGCTGGCGTCGTGTCGGGCCAGACGGGCCTTGATCGCATCGACGGTACCGACCGGCGAGGTGGATTTGTTGACCACGATCTTCTCGCCGCGGGCATGCCGGGCGATGCTGTCGGTCACGGCAAAGACTTGGCTCAGGTCGGCACTGCCGTCGGGCAATGAAGGGGTGCCGACGGCGATGAAGATCACTGTCGCCGCGTCGATGGCCCGGGCGGCGTCGGTGGTGAAGGCCAGGCGGGCGCTGGCCCGGCCGTTTTTCAGCAGCACTGGAAGGCCGGGTTCGAAGATCGGGCAGTGCCCCTCGGACAGGCTCGCCACGCGCCGGGCATCCACATCGACGCAGCACACCGCATGGCCCACCTCGGCGAGGCAGGCGGCGAGGGTCAGGCCCACGTAACCGGTGCCGAACACTGCAACTTTCATAAGAAGCTCCCTTTTCGGTGCGATGCCGTTCGTGCCGCCGCGCAGGGCGGGTTGATGCGCTGAACATGGCAGTGTCCGATGACAGTTGTATGAGCGTGCGATGCGGGGGTGGTAATCTCGCTGCCCGGCAATACGCGGCGGGACGCCCGGGCAGTCGGTCAATCAATCAGGGAAAGCAACTGGAACACTTCATGAAGAAAGCACTGTTAGTCATCGGCGGGCTGGTGGTCGCGGGAGCGGCGTGTACCTCGATCGCGTGGTACACCGGCAAGCAATTGCCCGAGGTGCTCGAGGCCTCGCTGGCGCAGACCAACCGGCAATTGGCCGCAGCCCTGAGCGGCAGTGGCAGCGGCAAGGTCGAGTTGTTGTCCCTGGATTCCGGAGTGTTCAGCAGCCAGGCGCGCTATCGCCTGACCCTCGACGGTGCCGAGGGCGAACACCTCCAGCTCGAGTTCAAGGACCGGCTGGAGCATGGCCCGTTGCCCTGGTCGCGGGTCAAGCGCCTGCAACTGGCGCCGGTGATGGCTGCGAGCAACTACGTACTGGAAAACACCGACGACAGCGCGCCCTGGTTTGCCGTGACCGGCGAGCAAGCACCGCTGCAAGGCAGCATGAGCGTCGGTTACGGCGGTGCGATCCGCAACGAGCTGCGCCTGGCGCCGTTCGAAGCCGTCGGCGAGGACGATACCTCCCTGTCGTTCTCCGGCCTGACCCTGGACATGGATTCGACGCTCGAAGGCGAGGGGTTGCGTCTTCGCGGTGAGCTGGGCCGTGTGGCAATGGTGACGGGTGGTGAAGCCCCGGTCAGTGTCTCGCTCAAGGGCATCGCGCTGTCCACCGACTTCACCATGAGCAGCTACGGCTATTTCGTCGGCTCGATGAACCTGGACGTGGCCGAGAGCTCGCTGTCGTTCGGCGACAATCAATCACTGCGTTTCGGCAAGTTCGAACAGCGCGATGTCTATCGCCTGGAGCAGAGCGGTCTGTCGTTGCAGCAGCAGGCCAGCCTTGCGGATATCACCTTTTCCGGGAACCCCATCGGCAGCGCACGGGTAGCCTGGCATGTCGCGCGCCTGAATCCGGAGGCGGTCGGCAACCTGGTGCAATGGTACGAGCAGAACCTGCCGCAACTGCAAAGCATGGCGTTGGGCCTGACCCCGGACACCGGCGCACTGATGCTGGATGACCCGCAGTTGCAGGCGCCCTTGCTGAAACTGCTGGCGGGCGGTCCACGGGTTACCCTGCAGGAGCTGTCGTTCAAGACTGCCAACGGCGAAAGCCGCTTCGATCTCGATCTCGACCTGTCCGCCAAGGGCCCGGAAGGTGTCCCGCTGGAGCAGGCCTTCGCCCAGTCGGTCAAGTCACTGCAGACCAATCTGAAGATCTCCAAACCGATGATCGGCGACCTCGCGGCCTTGCGCGCCAGGCTCGAAGGGCTGGACGCCGAGCAAGTGCGCCAGGCCTCGGCTTCCGGCGAGATGGTCGGGATGATCGCGGCGCAGAGCCAGCTTGCGGCTATCAAGGGAGATGACATCCTCGTGCAACTGCGCTACGCCGACGGCCAGGTGGACTTCAACGGCCAGAAGATGACCGTCGATCAGTTTGCTGCGCTGGTCCAGCAGCGTACTGCCGGATTCACTGGCGCGGCACAGTAACCACACGGGCTCGCGGGCGCTGTGTCGAGCGTCGCCCGCCAGCCTGGCAAGCTAAAAAAGCCTTTAGAATTCATCCGATTGTCTGTAGCCTTCGGCCACTCATAAAACCGAGGTCGCAGCGGACTTTGCCACCTGTGCAACAGTCGAGCTGTTACCCGATTTGTCCGTGCCCGATGATACTCTCGACTTACGCGCATCAGCGCCTGCAGGTCTTGCGAACATGACGCAGATTTCCGAACGCCTTCTGGTCCAGGCCCACCTGGATGCCAAGCAGCCCAAGCCCCTCACCCCTGAACAAGAGGCCGACTACCGTGCCGCCATCGCCGCCGAACTGAAGGCGCAGGATGCGGTGCTGGTCGCCCACTACTATTGCGACCCGGTGATCCAGGCCCTCGCCGAGGAAACCGGTGGCTGCGTGGCCGACTCCCTGGAGATGGCCCGCTTCGGCAAGAACCACCCGGCCGGTACCGTACTGGTGGCCGGCGTGCGCTTCATGGGCGAGACCGCGAAGATCCTCACCCCGGAAAAACGCATCCTGATGCCGACCCTGGAAGCCACCTGCTCCCTCGACCTCGGTTGCCCGGTGGACGAGTTCTCGGCCTTCTGCGACCAGCATCCCGAGCGTACCGTGGTGGTCTACGCCAACACCTCGGCGGCGGTGAAAGCCCGTGCCGACTGGGTGGTGACTTCAAGTTGCGCGCTGGAGATCGTCGAAAGCCTGATGGACAACGGCGAAACCATCATCTGGGGGCCGGACCAGCACCTGGGGCGCTATATCCAGAAGCAGACCGGTGCCGACATGCTGATGTGGGATGGCGCCTGCATCGTTCACGAAGAATTCAAATCCCGACAGCTGGCCGATATCAAGGCGCTGTACCCGGATGCCGCGATCCTGGTGCACCCGGAATCGCCGGAGGCGGTGATCGAGCTGGCCGACGCGGTGGGCTCCACCAGCCAGCTGATTGCCGCAGCGCAGCGCATGCCGAACAAGCGTTTCGTGGTTGCTACCGACCGCGGCATCTTCTACAAGATGCAGCAGTTGTGTCCGGACAAGGAGTTCATCGAGGCGCCAACGGCGGGCAACGGCGCGACCTGCCGCAGTTGTGCCCATTGCCCATGGATGGCGATGAACACCCTGGAGCGCACCCTGCAATGCCTGCGCGAAGGCAGCAACGAGATCTTCGTCGAGCCGGCGCTGGTGCCGCAGGCGATCCGGCCATTGCAGCGGATGCTGGATTTCACCGCGGCGGCGCGGTTGAAACTGTCGGGTAACGCTTGAACCTCGGTTGCTCCAATCGCTGCGGTGCGGCGGTCCGACAAGCCAGCTCCCACAGTGACTGCGCCGGTCCGACAAGCCAGCTCCCACAGTGACTGCGCCGCTCGTGAGAGCACTGCTATACCTGTGGGAGCTGGCTTGCCAGCGATGAGGCCCTGAAGATCAGCGCATCATATCCTTGACCATCCGCTGCTGCTCCAGCATGTCCCGCTGCCTGGCATCGATCCGTGAGGCCAACTGGAAGTTGGTACCGGCACGCCGCTTGGCGTAGTCCAGTTGCTGGATCGCCTGGTCGAAATCCCCGGTCAACGCAAAGAACTCGGCCCGGGCCTGGTGCAGGCCGATGGTATTGCCAGACAACCCGCGGGCTTCGGCCAGGTCATACCAGACATCCGGGTCGTCGCTACGGTCCTTCACCAGGGCTTCCAGCGCCTTTTCTGCCTCGGCCGGCTTGTTCTGCTTGAGCAGCAGGTCGGCAGCCACCTGTTTCAGCGGGTAGTTGCCGGGATACAACTGGCGCATGCGATCGACCCGCTGCTGCGCGTCGGCCAGGCGATTGTTGGTGATCTCCAGGTCGATCTGGGTCAGGTTGTAGGTGATGTCGTTGGGCGCCTTGGCCAGCAGCGGCTTGAGGTTTTCCCGCGCCTCGTTGAGCTGGCCACCCTTGATCTGCGCCAGGGCCAGGCCGTAGCGCGCTGCGTCCAGCTTGGGGTTTTCGTCCAGTTGCGCGCGGAAGCGCTTGGCTGCCAGGCCCGGCGTGCCTTCATAGAACAATTGCACCCGGGCGCGCATCAATTGGTAGCGCGCACTGTCCTCGATACCGCCCGGTGGCGCCTGTTCCGCGCGGTTGCGGGTGTCGGCGATACGGTTTTCGGTAACCGGGTGGGTCAGGAGGAATTCCGGCGGCTTGGCGTCGAAGCGGTATTGGCGCATCAGGCGCTCGAACATGGTCGGCATGTTGCGCGGGTCGTAACCGGCTTTCTCCAGGTTGAGGATGCCGATGCGGTCGGCTTCCTGTTCGTTCTGCCGGGAGAAGCGCCGTTGTTCCTGGATGGCTGCGGCCTGGGTGCCGGCAATGGCGGCGATACCGGCATCGCCGGCACCGGACGCCGCGACCACAATGCCGGCGAGCAAGGCCGCCATCATAGGCAGTTGCATGCGCTGCTGGGCCTCGACGCCCCGAGCGAAGTGGCGCTGCGACAAGTGTGCAAGTTCGTGGGCCAGGACCGAGGCGTATTCACCTTCGGTCTGGGCATTGAGGAACAGGCCGCCGTTGACCCCGACGATTCCGCCAGGGGCGGCGAAGGCGTTGAGTTCCGGGCTGTTGATCAGAATGAATTCGAGGCGGCGGTCCTGCAGCTGGCTGGTTTCGGCAAGCTTGTAGACGCTGGTTTCGACATAATCCTTGAGCTGTGGGTCGGACAACTGGCTGACGTTGCCGCGCAGCAGGCTCAGCCAGGCGCGGCCTAGCTGGTGTTCCTGTTGCGGCGAGACGATGGCCGAGCTGGCGTCGCCGAGTGACGGCAGGTCGTCGGCGTGGCTCGGAAGCGCCAGCAGGCAGGCCAGTGTCAGCAGGGTAGGGCGCAGAAAAGTCATGCACGGAGCTCTGGTCGACAAAAAGCCTTACTGTAGCCGCCCGGCACGGTTGCGACCAGTGGCGCAATTCTGCGAGGCTTGCCGGCTCGCCCGGCCCGTTCCGATTCTTCTGGAGTGCTGCAATGACCGCTATTCCCAATCCCGATGCCGAACTGGACGCCAGCGGCTTGAACTGTCCGTTGCCGTTGCTCAAGGCCAAGATGGAACTCAATCGCCTGGCTTCGGGCGCAGTGCTCAAGGTCATCGCCACCGATGGCGGCTCGCAGCGCGACTTCCGCACTTTCGCCAGGCTTGCCGGTCATACCCTGCTTCACGAAACCGCCGAAGGCGGGACCTACACCTACTGGCTAAAAAAGGCCTGAGTCCTTTCCGATGTTCAAAGTGCTTCGCAGCTGGCTGCACCGTTACTTCTCCGATGAGGAAGCGGTGGTGCTGGCGGTTCTGCTGTTTCTCGGTTTCACCGCGGTCCTGACCCTGGGCGGCATGCTCGCGCCGGTGCTGGCGGGGATGGTCCTGGCGTTCCTGATGCAGGGGCTGGTCAATGCGCTGGAGCGCTTCAAGGTGCCGAGCAAGGTCGCGGTCGGCCTGGTCTTCACCCTGTTCATGGGCGCGCTGGCGGTGTTCCTGCTGGTGCTGGTGCCGTTGCTCTGGCACCAGTTGATCACCCTGTTCAACGAACTGCCGGGCATGCTCGGCAAATGGCAGTCGCTGCTGCTGTTGCTGCCGGAGCGCTATCCGCACCTGGTGTCGGACGATCAGGTGCTGCAGGCCATCGAGGCCATGCGCGGCGAAATCGGCAAGTTCGGCCAGTGGGCACTGACCTTCTCCCTGTCCAGCCTGCCGCTGCTGGTCAACGTCATGATCTACCTGGTGCTGGTGCCGATCCTGGTGTTCTTCTTCCTCAAGGACCGCGAGACCATCGCCCGCTGGGTCGTCAGCTACCTGCCGCGCGAGCGCGCACTGATGACCCGGGTCGCCGAGGAAATGAACCGGCAGATCGCCAACTACATCCGCGGCAAGGGCATCGAGATCCTGATCTGCGGCGTGGCCACCTACATTGCCTTCGTTGCCCTGGGCCTGAATTACGCGGCCCTGCTGGCGCTGCTGGTGGGGTTGTCGGTGGTGGTGCCCTATGTCGGCGCGGTGGTGGTCACCGTGCCGGTGACCCTGATCGCGCTGTTCCAGTGGGGCTGGGGTGACCAGTTCATCTACCTGATGGCGGTGTACGCGATCATCCAGGCGCTGGATGGCAACGTGCTGGTGCCGCTGCTGTTCTCCGAGGCGGTGAGCCTGCACCCGGTGGCGATCATCTGCGCGGTGCTGTTGTTCGGCGGGCTGTGGGGCTTCTGGGGAATCTTCTTCGCCATTCCGCTGGCGACGCTGTTCAAGGCCGTGCTGGATGCCTGGCCGAGGCGGGAACCGGCGGTGGCGCCGCTGCTATGAAGTGAACAGCGCGAAATGAACAGCGTGAAATGAAAACAGGGCATGTCGATCATGCCCCGTTTCTGTTCAAGCCTTGTTGAGCTCTTCGGCCGCGGCAAGTACCTCGGCCACATGGCCAGGCACCTTGACGCCGCGCCATTCCTTGCGCAGCACGCCGTCCTTGTCGATCAGGAAGGTGCTGCGGTCGACGCCCAGGTATTCCTTGCCGTACAGCTTCTTCAGCTTGATCACGTCGAACAGCTGGCAAAGGCTTTCGTCCTTGTCGCTGATCAGCTCGAAGGGGAAGGCCTGCTTGGCCTTGAAGTTCTCATGGGACTTCAGGCCATCGCGGGACACGCCGAACACCTCGGTGCCGGCGGCCTGGAAGGCGGCGTGCTGGTCGCGGAAATCCTGGCCTTCGGTGGTGCAGCCCGGAGTGCTGTCCTTCGGATAGAAGTACAGCACGACCTGGCGGCCCTTGAGATCGGCGAGGCTGACCTGCTGGCCGCTGGTGGCCTGGACCTGGAAGTCGGCAACGGGTTTATCGAGTTCGACGGCCATGAGGCGGCTCCTTACATCGGGTTCTGCGGACGCCACGGCTCGATCAGGGCATCCAGGTTGAGTGCATCGGCGAAGTCCAGGAACTGGTCGCGCAACCAGCTGATCTGGGTGCCGGCGGGCAGCGTGACGGTGAAGGTGGCATTGAGCATGGTGCCGCCGGTCTGCGGTGCCTGGTAGGTGTCGCAGGTCAGGTTCTCGAGCTCGACACGGTGGTCGATGAAGAACTGGCACAGCTCGTTGATGATGTCCGGGCGGTACGCAGCGCTGACGTAGGCGACGTACGGCAGCGACAGCGGGCGCACTTCCAGCTCGGTGCTGCGCACCACGTTGACGATGAAACCGTGCTTCTTCGCCAGGCTCGGCAGGGCGCCTTCGAAGCGGGCGAGGGCGTCCCAGTTGCCGCTGATCTGCAGGATCAGCGCGCTGCATTCGCCGTGGCGGGTCAGGCGGGAGGTGACCACCGCGCAGCGGCTGTCGTTGCTGGCGCGGCAGAGGATGTTGGTCAGCTCCATCGGGCTCGGGCCCAGGGCGCTGACGACAAGGAATTGTTCGCGGACGGTGGGGGTGGACATAGCATTCCTAAAGCGATGAGCGGTCGGTACCTGACGCGCGGAAAAAGGCTGGTTCGCATGCTCCAGGGGTTCTGGATCGAGGGGCGGACCCTGCCGGAACGCATGGTTGGCAGCCCGGCGGGCCGCTGTGTACCGATCAAAGGACGAAGGGTAGCGAAAATGGCCGCGAAGGGGAATGCTCCAGGCGCCCGCGTCGCTTGTGCAAGGCCGATGGCGCCAGTACCATTACCGCTCTCTTTTTCCGGCAGGAGCAGCTTCATGATTGCGGGCAGTATGGTGGCATTGGTCACACCCATGGATGCACATGGGCGTCTGGACTGGGACAGCCTCAGCAAACTCGTGGACTTCCACCTGCAGAACGGGACCCATGCCATCGTTGCCGTCGGCACCACCGGCGAGTCGGCGACCCTCAGCGTCGATGAGCACATCCAGGTCATCGAGTTCGTGGTCAAGCAGGTCGCCGGCCGCATCCCGGTCATTGCCGGCACCGGCGCCAACTCCACCAGCGAAGCCGTCCACCTGACCCAGAATGCCAAGAAAGCCGGTGCCGATGCCTGCCTGCTGGTGGTGCCGTACTACAACAAGCCGACCCAGGAAGGCCTGTACCAGCACTTCAAGCACATCGCCGAAGCCGTGGACATCCCGCAGATCCTCTACAACGTGCCGGGCCGCACCTCCTGCGACATGCTGGCCGAGACCGTGATCCGCCTGTCCAGCGTGCCGAACATCATCGGCATCAAGGAAGCCACCGGTGACCTGGCCCGCGCCAAGGCGATCATCGAAGGTGTCGGCGACGACTTCATCGTCCTCTCGGGCGACGATCCGACCGCCGTCGAGCTGATCCTGCTCGGTGGCAAGGGCAACATCTCCGTCACCGCCAACGTCGCTCCGCGCGAAATGGCCGACCTGTGCGAAGCCGCCCTGCGTGGCGATGCCGAAACCGCACGGGCCATCAACGAAAAACTCATGCCGCTGCACAAGAACCTGTTCATCGAGGCCAACCCGATTCCGGTGAAGTGGGCCCTGAATGAAATGGGGCTGATGGACAACGGCATTCGCCTGCCGCTGACCTGGCTGAGCCCATCCTGTCATGACACGCTGCGCCAGGCCATGCGCCAGTGCGGCGTACTGGTTTAATTGAGGACGTACTCCGCATGAAGCGATTGGCTGGTCTTTCCGCCCTTGCCCTGATCATTTCCAGCACCAGCGGTTGCGCCTGGTTGTGGGGCGAGGACGGGTATTTCCGCGACCGTGGCAGCGACTACCTGGAGGCGACCCAGAAGCCGCCCATGCAGTTGCCTCCGGATGCGAGCAACGTCAAGCGTCTCGATCCACTGTTGCCGATTCCGCGCAACGTCGCCGACGACACCGTCAAGGGCGAATTCGAGGTTCCCCGTCCGCTGCCGCTGGCGGCTACCGCCGATGTCAGCGATTTCAGCCTGCAGAAGAGCGGCGCCGCGCGCTGGGTCCTGGCCCAGCGTTCGCCGGCGGAAACCTGGCCGGTGGCCCGGCAGTTCTTCGAGGACAACGGTTTCCGGATTGCCGAAGAGCGTCCGCAGACCGGCGAGTTCAACACCACCTGGCAGCGTTTCGACGAGCTTTCCGCGTCCATGGCCGATCGCCTGGGCGGCGCCGCCAGCAGCCGTGACAGCGAAATCCGTGCCCGTGTGCGTATCGAGCCGGGCGTGCAGCGCAACACCAGCGAGGTCTACGTGGTTACCGTCGAGCGTCCTGCCGGCAGCACCGCCGAGCAGGACTTCCCGGCGCGCTCCAGCAATACCGGCGTCGACGCGGTGCTGGTCGACGAAATGCTCGCCAGCATGACCCGCAGCGCCGAGAAGGGTGGTTCGGTGTCCCTGCTCGCGGCCCGCGATTTCGATGCGCCGAGCCGTGTCAGCCTGAGCGAGGACGGCAGCGGCAACCCGGTGCTGAGCCTCGGTGCCGACCTCGATCGCGCCTGGTCCAGCGTCGGTCGTGCCCTGGAGCACGGCGAATGGCGCGTCGAAGACATCAACCGCAGCCTTGGCCTGTACTACATCAACCTTGCCGAAAAAGCCGAGCCCAAGAGCGAGCCTGGTTTCTTCAGCCGCATGTTCGGCAGCGAGCCGAGCAAGGAAGAGGTCGAAGCCCGCGCCGAGCGCTATCAGGTACGCCTGAGCAAGGTAGGTGACAGCGTGCAGGTCACCGTCGAGAAGAACATCAATACCGTGGCCCCGGCTGACGTGGCCCGTCGTGTGCTGAGCGTCATCCAGGACAACCTGGGTTAAGTGCGCTTCGCGGTTCTCGGAAGCGGCAGCCAGGGAAATGGCACGCTGGTCAGCAGTGGCAACACGCGAGTGCTGGTCGATTGCGGCTTTTCCCTGCGTGAAACCGAGCGGCGCCTGGGGCGGCTCGGCGTTGCCCCGGACAGCCTGAGCGCCGTGCTGGTAACCCATGAACATGCCGACCACGTGCATGGGGTGGGCTTGCTGGCACGGCGCTACAATGTTCCGGTGTACCTGAGTCGAGGCACCTTGCGCGGCTTGCGCAAGCCCTTGGAGGCAACCGGGCTGCTCGCGGCGAACGACACCTTCGTGGTGGGTGACCTGAGCATCCGCGCGGTGGGTGTGACCCATGACGCGCTGGAGCCTTTGCAGTACGTGTTCAGTGACGGCCGCAGGCGCCTTGGCATGCTGACCGACCTGGGCTGCTACGACTCTGTGCTGCTGGAGCATTACCGGGGCCTGGATGCCCTGATGATCGAATCCAACCATTGTCGCGACCTGCTGGCCCGCGGGCATTACCCGATGTTTCTCAAGCAGCGGGTGGGTGGCGACTACGGACATTTGAACAACCACCAGGCCGCGAACCTGGTGGCGGAGTTGGGATGGGAGAATCTGCAGCACCTGGTGCTGGCCCATCTCAGCAGCAAGAACAACCTGCCACAGCTGGCCCGGCAATGTTTCGTCGATACCCTCGGGTGCGACCCGGACTGGCTGCAAGTGGCCAACCAGGATTGTGGGCTCGACTGGCGCGAAATCGTCTAGCCCCTCTCATTTAGCAAGCGGAGCCCATCATGGAAAAACGTGAAGAACTCTACCGCGGCAAAGCCAAGTCGGTTTACAAGACCGACGACGCCGACCGTTTGATCCTGCTGTTCCGTAACGACACCTCGGCCTTCGACGGCAAGCGTATCGAACAGCTCGACCGCAAGGGCATGGTGAACAACAAGTTCAACGCCTTCATCATGCAGAAACTGGAAGAAGCCGGCATCCCTACCCAGTTCGACAAGCTGCTGGGCGACAACGAATGCCTGGTCAAGAAGCTCGACATGATCCCGGTCGAATGCGTGGTGCGCAACTACGCCGCCGGTAGCCTGGTCAAGCGCCTTGGCGTCGAGGAAGGCATCAAGCTGGAGCCCTCGACCTTCGAGCTGTTCCTGAAGAACGACGAAAAGGGCGATCCGTTCATCAACGAATCCCACGTCGTGGCGTTCGGCTGGGGTACTGCGGAGCAACTGGCGAAGATGAAAGCGCTGTCGCTGAAGGTCAACGAAGTGCTGACCAAGCTGTTCGACGACGCCGGCCTGCTGCTGGTCGACTTCAAGCTGGAGTTCGGCGTATTCCACGGCGAAATCGTCCTCGGCGACGAGTTCAGCCCGGACGGCTGCCGCCTGTGGGACAAGGAAACCCGCAAGAAGATGGACAAAGACCGCTTCCGCCAGGGCCTCGGTGATGTCATCGAAGCCTACGAAGAAGTCGCCAAGCGCCTGGGCGTGCCGCTGTAAACCGGCACGTTCGCGCAAGCATCTGAAAGCACGCGATTTTTTTCATCAAAAGGCTTCGCCTTTGCAGAAAGTGCTGGTATGATGCGCGCCACTGGAGAGATGCCGGAGTGGCCGAACGGGACGGATTCGAAATCCGTTGTACCTTCGCGGGTACCTAGGGTTCAAATCCCTATCTCTCCGCCATACATGTCAAAGCCCCTGAAACTGTGAAGTTTCAGGGGCTTTGTCGTTTTGTCTGGTCATGCGCGCGTGGCAACACCGGTGGAATGCCCTGTCCAGTCGTGACATAGAGGACATGCTGACCATGGCGTATGGTGAGCCGACTGTCGAGCTAAGGTCGGACTGCGCAAACCTTCACGAATTCCCCTTTTCAGCTACCTCGGTTTGACCCGTTCAAGCAGGAACTGAGCGACTTGCAGTCGTATCCGCCATGCCTGTCGAAAGAACACTCAAGCCTTCTGCTCATTACGATAATGCCTGGGCGACGTGCCCATGCGCTCATGGAATGCCTGGCGAAACACGCGATCCGATTGATACCCCACCGTCGCGGCGATTTGCCCTATCGAGTCCTTGCTGTCGCGCAACAGCTCGGCTGCGACGGTAATGCGCCATGCATTCAGATAGTCGATCGGTGACTGGCCAACGAGCCGCCTGAAACGTGCGGCGAATGACGAGCGCGATAGATTGGCGGTTGCCGCCAGTTGCTGAACGTTCCACTTATGATCCGGCTTTTCGTGTATCGCCAGCATGGCCTTGCAGATGTATGGGTCCTGCAAGTCCTTCATCCAGCCTGGCGAGAAACCGGAGTCGGTGAGGATGAAGTGGCGCAAAAGGCCGACGATGATCAATTCCGCCATATGCCTGGCGACTGCGTAATAGCCTGGCTTGCCGTCGACCAGCAAGGTCTCGATAGCCGGGCGGGTCAGATTGAGAATGCTGGCGTCGTTATCCCGCAAGACGATGAACTCCGGCAGTGCCGACAGGATGAATGCGCCCTGTCCGCCCTGGATGCTGAAGGCCAATCCGAGCAGACGACACAACTCGCCGTCGCCGCCATGGACGACGGAAATCGCCGACCCGGGCTGCTGACTGCGGTCGAGCCTGGGTGAGCGCGATTCACTCCACCTCAGTTGGTGAAGATCGGTCGTGGCGACCCCCGGTTTCGACAGCAGGCGACACTCGGCGCCTTTGGCGGCCAGCAGTATGTCGCCTTGGGCGAGATGCAGGCGCTGGCCGTCGGCAGTTTCCAGCACGAAGCTGCCTTCGGTGACGATAAAGCAGAAGCCCGGCTGGTAGTCGCGGACCTGTACACCCCATGGAGCCCTGAGGTGCCAACTGGAGAGGCTGGTCGATTCGATCCTGAGCATCGACAGGAAGTGGCTCAATAAGTCCATGGGCGCAATCAAGAGGATTTATCCGGTTATATGGAGATTTACGCGTTTTTTGTCCAGGCGCAGGCCTTCAGACTATCCCGACAATAACAACGGGAGTAGCTGGATATGCGCAATGACTCGAACTTGCAATGGCGTGCGGGGAAACGTGTCGCCGTGATCGGCGCTGGGCCGGGGGGTATTTCGGCCGCCTTGGCCTTGCATCGTCAGGGCTTCGATGTCCGGGTCTATGAAAGGCAGCCAGAGCCGAAGCCGCTGGGAGGTGCCGTGCTGCTGAGCGTGCCGGTGCTGGCGGTGTTGCGCCATTATGGTGTCGATCTGAACAACTTCGGCTCGTTTACCGTCACCGAATTTCGCAATAACAGGAATCGCTTGCGGTCGCGCCTGCCGTTCAATCGCTCGGTGGAAGAATCCTTCGGAATCAACGGCTGGCATTACGGGATGCTGCGATCCAATGCCTTTGCCCGGATGTTGGAGCTCATGCCCGACGGGATGCTGGTGCCGGACTCGGAGTTCGACCATTACACGCAAAGGGCCGATGGCGTGACGGTGAACTTCAAGGATGGCAAGGCTGTCGATGCCGATATCCTGGTCGGTGCCGATGGCGTTCGTTCGGGTGTGTCGCGGCAGTTGTTCGGCGATCCGCAACTATTCCATGTGGGCCTGCGCGTCTGGCTGGCCTGGTGCGATCCTGTCGAGGGTATTGCGCCGCAGACCGGGAGGATCATCCACTCGCACAAATACCAGGCCAGTTTCTTTCCCATGCTCCACGACGGCAAGCCGGGCTACGAGTGGTGGGTCGTGGAGCCCTGCCGGGAAAACGCCCCGGCGCCGTCCGACGTTGCCGGCCATCTGGGCAGGATCCTGCGCGACTTCCCGGAGCCGTTGCCTCGCTTGCTCAGGTCCACCGATGTGGAAAACCGGATCTTCAAGTGGGATATCTACAATCGCCCCTCGCTACAGCGCTGGAGCGAAGGCCGGGTGGTCTGCCTGGGCGATGCGGTGCATCCGGTTTCACCCTACGCCGCTTACGGTATGGGCATGGCCATCGAAGATGGCTATTTCCTTGGTAAGGCGCTTGCGGGAGCGGACCTTGCCGATGCCGGACGGATCAGTACGAGCTTGCGCCAGTTCGAAGCGCAGCGTGTCGCCTACGTTAACCACCATGTGGAGCTTGCCAGGAAACTGGGCCATGTCTTTCACCGGCTGCCTTATCCATTGGCCAAACTGCGAGACCTGGTGTTCGACCACACGGGTTTTCTCGACAGGATGATCCGCCGGGACTACCTGGCCGACGCGGAGAAGATGTCATTGATGATGCAGGAGTTGCACCAGGCCTGACGGAACGTGAGGGCCCTCGACCTCCTGGCCCCTGTGGAGCACGCCCGCACTGTCGTGCCGGACGGACTCCACAGGAATTCCACGCCTCAGGCGTAACGAATCACTCAGTCGTCGAGCCCCATCCTGTACTCGATCACTCCCGGCCTTTCGGCGATCCAGTCATACAGGCGCTGCGCCGTGCGATTGCTTTCCTGGGTATGCCAGTACAACCGGTCGCACGCTTTCTCCCGCGCCTGTCCCTGCACGTATTCGATCAAGCGCTTGCCGATCATCTGGCCACGTACCTCCGGGCTGACGTAGAGGTCTTCGAGGTAGCAGAAATCGTTCTTGCCCCAGGTGGAACGGTGGAATACGTAGGTGACGAAGCCGTGGATGCGGTCGCCATCCGCGGCGACGGCGCAGTGCACCGGCTCGCTGGGGTCGAAGAAGCGCTCCCAGGTGAGCCGGGTGATCTCTGCGCCCAGGTCTACCTTGTAGAAGGTCTGGTAGCTGCGCCAGTAATCGCTCCACTGCTCGAGGTCGCCCGGTTCCAAGGGGCGAATTGCTATCGACTGTTGTACTGCGGCCATGGGAAGACTCCTATCCGGACTGATCGAAACGGGCGTGTTGCCCGGTTGCGTTTTATAGTCCGGAAATGGCCTGGGATAGCCTGCCAATTGCAGATAGGCAGTCAGACCATTTTCTCTAGCACCTTCTTCAGCCGACCCACCGCAGCCGTCAGTTCCGCTGGCGTATGTGCGGCGAAGCCCATCAGGAATCCCGTGTCGTTGCGTGGCCGCGCATACAGGCTGCCCATCCCCAGCAGGTCCACATCCACCGTTCTGGCAGCAGCGACCACCGCGCGCTCGTCCATGGGGCGGGTAAAGAGGCAGGGCATCTGCATGCCTCCATCAGGCACCCGTGGAGCGAGGAAATCGGCCAGATGCCGCTCAACCAGCTCCGCGAGGATGTCCCGGCGAGCCTTGTAGAGGGCGCGCATGGTCCTGACATGGGCACCGAGATGCCCGCCTTCGATAAAGCGCGCCAGGGTCAGTTGCGAAATCGAGGGGTTATGGCCGTCCTGCAGCGTCCGCGCCGCGGTCATCGGGCCGACCAGTTGCGGCGGCAGAACCATGTAGCCGATCCGCAGGCCGGGAAACATGGATTTGGTGAAGGTGCCGATGTATAGGGTCCGGTCGTGGGCATCCAGCCCCTGGACGCAGGTGGTGGGGCGGCCTTCATAGTGGAACTCGCTGTCGTAGTCGTCCTCGATGATCCACGCCCGTTGCTGGCGGGCCCACTCGATGGCGGCCAGGCGGCGGTCGAGGGACAGGGTGGTACCGGTGGGAAACTGGTGGGACGGGGTAAGGAACAGCGCCCGGGCATCGCCGGCCAACGCGGCCATGGCCGGGACCTGCATGCCGTCGCCGTCGACCGGCACCGGTATGCATTCCAGGCCGGCCGCACCGATGGCTTTTTTCGCGCCGTGGTACATGGGGTCTTCCACCAGCACGCGCTCGCCGCTATCCATCAGCACGGTCGAGCACAGGCTCAGGGCCTGCTGGGAACTGGTCAGGATCAACACCCGATCCGTGCTGGCCCGTGCCCCGCGCTCAAGGTTGAGGTAGTCGGCGATGCTGCTGCGCAGCACCTCCATGCCCTGGGGAGCACTGTGCAGCAGGGCGCGGGTGCCATGTTCCTTGATGACCTGGCGCTCGAGCCGATCCCAGATCGGTAACGGGAAATTGCGTGTCTCTGCGAGACCGGGTGCGAAAGGGTGGGGATATTGGAAGTTTTGCACGCCACCTTCGCGAAAGATGGCGGCGCCGCGCTGGCTCAACTCGGCCTGTGCAACGCTCGCCCCGGAACGCTGTCGTTTTCGTGGTGGTAGTTGCCTGGTGCGTTCGGAAACGAAACTGCCGCTGCCAACCCGGCGCTCGATGAAGCCTTCCGCATGCAGTTGGCTGTACGCGGATTCCACCGTATCCCGCGACACACCCAGCGACAGCGCCAACGGACGGGTGGCCGGCAAGGGCTTGTTCACCCCCAATGCCCCATCGAGGATCAACTGGCGAATCCCGCGCTGGATACGCACATGCAGGGGCAGCGCGCCATAGGCCGGGTGGTTGAGCCAGGCCTTTACCGATTCCAGTTGGGCGTTCTTGAACATTGGTCTGCTCGATATCCATGAATTGGCGGGAAGTCACCCGCCATTCTACGGCTATAAACGTGGCTTCCTTCAACCTTGTTCCGGAGGCTGCCTTGAGCATTTCCGCTGAAACCCCTTCGTCCGCCGTGCGCCCCGCGGACCTGATTCATCCAGTGGTCGCCGGCGTGGTATCGGTCATCGTCAACTATGGCGGTACCTTTATCCTGGTGTTCCAGGCGGCCCGGATGGCCGGGCTCAGCCCCGAGCTGACCGCTTCATGGGTCTGGGCCGTATCGATCGGGGTGGGCATCAGCGGATTGCTGCTGTCGTGGTTCAGCCGCGCGCCAATCATCACCGCCTGGTCCACACCGGCGGCGGCGTTCCTGGTTACCGCGCTGCCCACCGTCACCCATGCCGAGGCGATCGGTGCCTATCTGTTGTCTGCGATGGCCTTCGTCCTGCTCGGGGTCACGGGCTGCTTCGAAAAGCTGATCCGTCTTATCCCTGCGGGGCTGGCTGCCGGTCTGTTGGCAGGCATCCTCCTGCAGTTCGGGATCGGGGCCTTCGCCAGCCTCTCGCTGGATCCCGCACTGGCCGGGTTGCTGATCTGCGCCTATGTGCTGTTCAAGCGCTTCAGCGCGCGATACGCGGTGGTCGGTATCCTGCTTCTCGGCCTGGCTTATCTGCTTGCGATGCGGCAAGTCGAACTGGCAGGCCTGCAACTGCAATTCGCCGCTCCGGTGTACACCGCTCCGGCCTTCAGCCTGAATGCCGCGCTCAGTGTTGCGCTGCCGTTGTTCCTGATTACCCTCACCGGCCAGTACATGCCCGGCATGCTGGTATTGCGCAACGACGGTTTCGCCACCAGCGCCAATCCCATCGTTACCGTAACCGGCCTGGGCTCGTTGCTGATGGCACCGTTCGGCTCCCACGCCTTCAATATCGCGGCGATCACCGCCGCCATCTGCACCGGCAAGGAAGCTCACGAGGACCCGGGCAAGCGCTGGATCGCCGGTGTCGCTGCCGGCGTCTGCTACATCCTGGTCGGCGTGTTCGGGGTGACGTTGGCAGCGCTGTTCATGGCCTTTCCGGCACCTTTCATCACGACCCTGGCCGGGCTGGCCTTGCTGGGCACCATTGGTAGCAGCCTGTCGAGCGCCATGGCCGACGCGAAGTCACGGGAAGCGGCGTTGATTACCTTTCTTGCCGCAGCGGCGAATATCACGCTGCTCGGGATTGGCGGGGCGTTCTGGGGATTGGTGATCGGATTGCTGGCCTATGCCGTGCTGAACGGTCGCCTTCCATGGCAACGCTGACCCAGCCGAAATCATATGGCTTTGCGCGCCGGCCTGGCGCAGGCGCTGGAAACTTCGATCACGACGCTCCGAGGGCCTGGCCTATCCGGCGCGATAGCAGCATCGCTCCTTCGCCTTGCGGCAGCAGATGGTCGAAGTCGCCGAAGTGGCCGGCATGGAAGGCGGGGTCGGCATAGAGATCGATAATCTGCATGTCCAGGCCGGGGGCGAGGGTGCCGAGCAACTGCTGGAGTTCGAAGACTCCGCGGAACAGGAAGGCGCTGTCGTGACCGGCAGCGGCGCGGTACGCCTCGTGCATCGGCGGGATGACCACGATGACCCTGTGCCGCAGCTCGGCGGCCAACAGCAGCAGTTGCGCCAGGTACTGGTTGCCGTCTTCGCGTGCATTCAGGCGCATGTGGTCGGCGACCCGCTGCGCTGCGCCCTGGCTGGCCGGCATGAAGGCCTTCTGCTGGTCCGGCAGGAAGCCGGCGACGCCGCCGAGGGTATCGCCCGGTGCTGCCAGGCGGCCCTGCAACTGGCTGGCGATCTGTATCAGCAGCGGATCCTCGTAGCTCAGCCCCAACTGGAAAATCTCGTTCATCAGCGGTGCGAGAATCTTCTCGCTGGGCGACTGCTCCAGCAGGTTGCCAGGCGAGAACAGCGAATAGAACACGATCACCGTATCCAGTCGCGGCGCCTGGTTCACGGCGTGCTGGTAGAGCGCCAGGGCATGACGGAAATCCTGGGAGCGGCTGCACAGGTTGAACGAACCCGGGCTGTAGCGCGGATCGAAGGCGAAGTCGCCATGGGACGAGCCCAGGGCGATGCTGGTCAGCACCGGGCTGTCCTGCTGCAACATCGCGCGCTTGGCGGCGAAGTACTCGATCAAGGCCGGAAACGGATTGGAATCGCTCATTGCTCGGTGCTCCGGGCGTAGGTCCGGCGTACCTGTTCGACGCTGGGGAAGTTCTCGGTGATGAAGCCGCGCTGCATCGACTTGTGCTGGGTGAACGGATATTCCCGCGCGATGAAAGTCGGTTCGCTGGCGTTCTCGTAGCGACCGCTGATCGAGAGGCGCATGCGCTCGTCGCCTTCGCGCGAAGATCGATGAATGGTGAAGTTCGACATCAAGCAAACGCCGCCCTTGCCGACACAGACAGGAACGAAGCTGTCCTCGCTGTAGTGCCGGGGATCCACGCGCAGCACATGCTGCTCCTGGTTGCCGCCGAGCAGGCCGAGCAGATGACTCCCGGGTACCACTTCCATGGTGAACAACCGTTCGTCGATCGCCATGAAGGGAATCCAGGTGGTGATGGTGTCGAGGCTGCCCTGGACGGAGGTCCAGTCCTGATGCACATCGAAGCCCTGGTAACCGCCCGGGATCACCAGGCGCCTGGACATCAGGTGCAGCACCGGGGTGGTCTGGAACAGCGGGGTGGCGATGCCCAGGTCGGCGCAGGCCTGGCGCAGGCGCTCCTCGGTCATCAGGCGATACACGCCATGGAGCTTGGCGCACATGCGCAGCGTGGCGAGATAGAGCGGGATGCTGGCGCCGAGCAGGCTGGCCATGTTGTCGTGCAGGGCGTCCACCAGCGGCCCCGTGGCGACGGGCAGCCCGAGGCGCTGGAGTTGCTGGGCGAAGGACAGGTTGAAATGCTCGAGGGTTTCGTCGAGGTGTCGCGCATCGAAAATGTCCTCGACGATCAGATAACCGTTGTCCTGGTAAAAACGGATTTGATCGTGATCAAGAATCCTGCCCATCTTCCCGGTGTCCTTTTTCGTTGTGCCAGCGACAGTGCTATCGTGGCCGGCAGTATACACAGCGCTTCTTTCACGTCGGTTTGACCTGACTCACTTTTGTACCCGCGGGACGTCACGATGCAGAAAGTTGTCATTTTCGGAATTCTGGATACTGCGCAGCTGGCGCATTACTACCTGAAGAAGGACCCGACCGTGGAGGTCGTCGCCTTCACCGTGCATGAGCGCTATATCCCCGAGTCGAAACGCTTCGAAGGGCTGCCGGTGGTGCCCTTCGAATCGCTCCACGAGTACTTTCCCAGCAGCGGGTACAGGCTGTTCGCGCCGATGACCGGGCGCCGGATGAATCGCCTGCGCGAGTCCGTCTACCTGCAGGGCAAGGACAAGGGCTACGACTTCATTTCCTATGTCAGCCCGAATGCCACGGTGAACGACAATCCGATCGGCGAGAACTGCTTCATTCTCGAAGACAACACCCTGCAGCCCTTCACCACCATCGGCAATAACGTGGTGCTGTGGAGCGGCAACCATATCGGTCATCACGGCGAGATTCGCGACCACGTGTTCTTCACCTCCCACGTGGTCCTGTCCGGTCATTGCGTGGTGGAGCCTTACGCCTGGCTCGGGGTCAATTCGACCATCACCAACGACTGCACCATCGCCGAAGGCACCTGCGTGGCGATGGGCGCGCTGATTTCGAAAAACACTCAACCCTGGCAGCTCTACATCGGCGCACCCGCGCGTGCCGTGAAAAGCAGCCAGGACCTGGATTTTTAGGTAGAACATGGCCTGGAAAAAACTCGGCAGAATCTTCGACCCGGACAGCGACTGGGTTGGCTCCCACGCTCAGGTACCCACCAGCCTGGTACTCGACGATGTCGTGCGGGTGTTCATTTCCACCCGCAATGCCCAGGGCAAGAGCCTCTGCTATGCGGTGGACCTGGACCGGCACGACCCGCTGCGGGTGGTCGCCCGCCACCGCGAGCCGTGCCTGGGCTTCGGTGCTCCCGGCACCTTCGACGACGAGGGCGTTATGCCCAGCTATGCGCTGAAGCGCGACGGTCGCACCTACCTCTACTACAGTGGCTGGAACCAGCGGCTCACCGTGCCTTACCACAACGCCATGGGCGTTGCAGTCTCGGACGATGATGGCCTGAGTTTCCGCAAGCTTTTCGAAGGTCCGATCATGGACCGCACCGCCACCGAGCCATACCTGGCAGTCACCCCGACGGTGCTGTTCGACGAGGGCCTGTGGAAAATGTGGTACGTCTCCGGCACCCGCTGGCTGGAGGTGAACGGCAAGTACGAGCCGCTCTACGTGATCAAGTACGCCGAATCCGAGGACGGCTACCAATACACCCGCTTCCCCGAACAGTGCCTGGAATCGCGCTTCCCCACCGAGGCGTTCTCGCGTCCGTGCGTGATCCGCGAGGATGGCCTGTTCAAGATGTGGTTCTGCTCCCGCGCCTCCGAGGACTATCGCGACGGCGCCGGGTCCTACCGCATCCGCTACGCCGAGTCCGTCGACGGCCGGACCTGGACCCGCTTCGATGACGAGGGCATCCCACCATCCGTCGAGGGCTGGGACTCGCAGATGACCTGCTACCCGTTCATCTTCGAGAGCGGCGGGCAAAAATACATGCTGTACAACGGCAACCGGTTCGGGACCAGCGGCTTCGGCCTGGCCCAGTGGAGTGATGATGAGTAACGAAAAGATCCAGGATGATGTCTACAAGCTGGAATCCACTGCCTCGGACCTGCAATACGCGTTCCGCGACAGGTTGCGCGCCCTGTACCTGAACAGCCCGCTGTCGGATGACGACCTGCTGTTCAATATCGGCCTGTATACCCGCAGCTCGGTGCTGGTGAAGTTCATCGTCCTCAGCGACCTGTACAAGCGCTTCAAGCACATTCCTGGAATCATCTGCGAATTCGGCACCTGGTACGGCCATAACCTGGTCCTGCTGGAGAACCTGCGCGCCATGTACGAGCCGTTCAACAAGCAACGGCGGATCGTCGGTTTCGATACCTTCGAAGGCTATTCCGCGCCGGGCGAAAAGGATCGCCAGGAAAGCGGCGTATGGGTCGAGAATTCCTATTCCACCCAAGCCAGCTACAAGGATCATCTTGCCGAACTGCTGGAGGTGCACGAGGGCAACAATGTCCTTGGCCACAAGCGCGGCATTCATCAACTGGTGGCGGGTGACGTTTGTCAGACCGCGCCCGAGTATTTCACGGCCAACGCTTCGGCGATTGTCGCGTTCGCCTACTTCGACATGGGCCTGTACGAGCCGACCCTGGCGGCGCTCAAGGCGGTCAGGCCGCATCTGGTCAGCGGCAGTGTGCTGCTGATGGACGAACTGACCTGGGCGGAATCGCCGGGCGAGGCGCTGGCGTTCAAGGAGGTATTCCAGCCCCACGAGTACAGCCTGGAGAAGTGCGAGCTGTACCCCTCCAAGTGCATCGTCACCATCAAGTAGGAGCCGCAATGATCAGCATCGAGGAATTCGACGCGCGCATGGCCGGGCAGGGCTGGGTCATCTTCGAACGGGCCATCCCGCAGGCCATCGTCGAGCAGATGCGCGAGGACATCCACAAGGCCTATGCGATCTGCCGCGAGTACCAGGTGAAGAATGGCATCGACCAGGACACCAGTTTCACCGTGCACCACCTGGTCGGGCAGTTCGACAGCTTTCTCGACTGCCTGCGCGCCTATCCGATCTACCCGTTCATCGAGCGCTATTTCGGCGGCCAGTTCATCCTCAATTCGTTCGGTGGGGCGATCAACACGCGGGACAGCCAGTCCTACGCGCAGCGGGTGCACCGGGATATCCGCTCCTACTCGGGGGAAACCGCGCTGCTGCTCAACACCCTGGTGATGCTCGATGATTTCACCGCCGACAATGGCGCCACCTGGATGCTGTCCGGCTCGCACAAAGCGCCGGGCAAACCGACCGACGACTACTTCCGGGCCCACGCCGAGCAGGCCATCGCGCCGGCAGGCAGCATCCTGATGTTCAACTCCAATGTCTGGCACGCGGGCGGCAGCAATATCACCGATCACTTGCGTCGCTCGGTGACGCCGATGTTCTCCAGGCCGTTCATGAAGCAGCAGTTCGATTATCCGCGCGCCCTGGGTTACGACCGCGGGCCGGAGTTCGACGAGCGCCTGCGCCAGGTCATCGGCTACAACGCGCGGGTTCCCGCCACGCTGGACGAGTGGTACCAGCCGCCGGCCAAGCGCATGTACCACTCCAACCAGGGCTGAGCATGTCACGCGATCTCAACACCGAGTACCAGGACACCGAAGACCGGCGCTACGCCTACGATTTCGACTATATCCACCGCGACTACATGATCCGCGCGCTGGCCGGGCAGTTCCGTCCCGGCAATGCCCTGGAGATGGGCTGCTACCACGGCGAGTTCACCAGGAAGCTGTTGCAGGTCTTCAACGAGGTGACGGTGCTCGAAGGCGCGTCCGACCTTATCGAGATCGCCCGCAGGAACGTCGACGATGCGCGGGCGACGTTCATCCTGGGCCGGTTCGAAGAGGCCGATCCCGGGCAGCGCTTCGACAATATTTTCCTGGTCCACACGCTGGAACACCTGAGCGAACCGCAGCCGGTGCTGAAACGCGTCCGTGAATGGCTCAAGCCCGGCGGCCGCCTGTTCGTCGTGGTGCCCAATGCCAATGCGGCATCCCGGCAGATTGCCGTAGGCATGGGCCTGATCGACTTCAACGCGGCAGTCACCGAAGGCGAGCGCAAGCATGGCCACCGCTGCACCTACAGCCTCGATACGCTTGAGCACGAGGTGCGGCAGGCCGGTTTCCGCATCGGGCAGCGGGGCGGCATCCTGTTCAAGCCGCTGGCCAATTTCCAGTTCGATGCAGCGCATCGCGCCGGCATCATCGACCAGGCGTTCTTCGAGGGTTGCTACCAGTTGGGAATGAAGTACCCCGACCTTACCGCCAGCATCTACGTGGTGTGCGAAGCCTGATCCTCACGTGCAGTCGAACGACCGCAAATGGGCCCCGATTCCCTCGGGGCCCACTTCCATCAGCGCATCGATGATCGACAGGCCAGGCGTGAACCCTTCGCTGCGCTGGCGGTAGGGCAGGGCGCGCATGGCGATGAAGCGCAGCTCGATTCCGCGTTCGGCGAAAGCCTGCGCCTCGTACAGCGAGCGCCCGCCCTGGGCGTTGATGTAGCGCTTCGCGTTTTCCTGGCGGCAGATATCGAGGATGCGTTCCTGCGCCGCCAGATGGCCGTTCCTGTAGCACCTGCTGCTCGGCACGATCTGCGCCTGCAAGCCCATGAAGCGGGCCAGTACCTGCACCTGGTGGCTCAGGAACCCGGCCAGGTTGCGGTCCTCATGACGCAGTATTCCCTCCACCAGGGCAAACACTTCTTCGAAGCAGGGGGCCTTGCGATAGGCCATCTCCAGGCTGCGCAGCAGGCGCCGTTGCCACTGGGCGGCGGGGGCGATGTCGATCTCGTCGATCCTGCGGTTCTGCGAGGCCTGCAGCAGCGGCAGGGTAAACAGCGCCGGTTCGCCATTGATCAGGATGCGGTTGCGATTGATCCAGCCGCGATTGATGTAGTTCACATCGTCGTAGACCACGAAGCGGTCCGTAGCCTGCAGCAGTTGCCAGTAGCCGATGTAGGGGAACAGGTACGGCTGCATGATCGCCAGTGCGGTCATGCAGCCGCCCCGGCGACCAGCTCGATGATGAAATCCACGCTGTCGTGGTCGAGGTCGGGGTAGATCGGCAGGCAGATCACCTGCTCCACCACCCGGTGCGCCACCGGCAGGTTGTCGGCGCTGGACGACGGGTCGTGGCGGTACATCGGCAGGCTGCTGATCAGCGGCTGGAAATAGCGGCGGCCGTTGATGCCGTGGGCGGCGAGATGCTCGAACAATTGATCGCGTTGCAGCGGATAGTCCGCGCCGACCAGGATCGGGAAATAGGCGTGATTCCCGAGGGCTTCGCCGACGCCGTCGATGCAACGGATGCCGCGGACTCCGGCCAGGCCCCGGCGATAGCGCTGGTCGATCAGGCGACGCTTGTCCAGGGCCTGGTCGAGCCCTTGCAGTTGCAGCAGGCCGAAGGCCGCGTGCACTTCGCTGAGCTTGCCGTTGTTGCCGGTGAATTCCACGGTGCTGCCATCGCAGGACAGGCCGAAGTTCTTCAACTGGTCGATATGGCGCTTGGTCGCCTCGTCGCGACAGACGATGGCACCGCCCTCGAAGGTGCTGAACACTTTGGTGGCATGGAAGCTCAGCACTGCCATGTCGCCATGCTGCAGCAGGCTGCCGGCCTCGTCGCGCACGCCGAAGGCATGGGCTGCGTCATAGATCACCTTCAGTCGGTGACGCTCGGCGATCTGCTGGATTGCCCGCACATCGCAGGGATGCCCGTAGCAATGCACCGGCATGATCGCCGTGGTGCGGGCGGTGATCGCTGCTTCGATGCGGGCCGGGTCCAGGTTCAGGGTATCGGGGGCGATATCGACGAACACGGGCCGCAGGTTGTTCCACAGCAACGAGTGGGCCGTGGCGACGAACGAATAGGGCGTGGTGATCACTTCGCCTTCCAGGCCTGCCGCCTGGATCGCCGTGATCAGCGCCTGGGTGCCGTTGCAGAACAGCGACACATGCGCGACGCCCAGGTACTCGCACAGCGCGCTTTCCAGACGCTGGTGCATGCTGCCACCGTTGGTCAGGATGCGACTGTCCCAGATTTCCCGAAGGTACGGGATGAAGTCGTCCAGCGCGGGCAGGGCGGGTTGGGTGACGAAGATCGGATCGCGCTTTTTCATGGGCTGCACATCGCTCCGATCGTCCTGTTCATCGCGGCCCCTTTGCACGTGATGTTCACAAGGGTTTGTCGAATTCATGCCGGGTCCAGAAGTCCTTCATGATGCCCCAGCAGCGGCGTGACTCGCCTTGTGCCGCAGCGCCGAACACTACCTGGGTCTGTTCGCCATGGATGCGGAAGCTGCTCAATGGCCGGACCAGGTACACGGTATTGCCGCGCAGTGCGAGGTTGAGGAAGATCGCCACGTCGGACGCCCAGGCGATCGGCTGCTGGTCCACCGACATGAAGTCCGGGGTGACGTCGATCATGTCGTCGCGGCGGAACATCACCGTGCTCGGCTCGCCGATGAAGTTGAGCTGCGACAGCATCAACGCGGTGCCCATGGACAGGCCCTCGATCATCGAGTCGGCAGCCACCGGTGCCTGGGTCGCGGGAATATCGGCCAGCGGTGCGCCGAACCCGTCGATGCGCTGGCGCTTGGAGGTTGCCAGAGTGATGTCCGGGTAATCGCGGAAGGTCCCGAGCAGGCGCTCGACGCATTCGATGTCCAGCAGGTCGTCGTCGTTGAGGAACTTGATGTACTCGCCACGGGCCTGCTGCATGCACAGCACATGGTTGAGGCGACCGATGTCCTTGCCCGCGTCGGGGTTGCGCACATAGCGCAGGCGCGGGTCGAAGCGGGCATAGTCGGCGACGATGGTCTCGATGGCATCGCTCGGGCAGTCGTCGCAGACCAGGACTTCGATATTCCGGTAGGTCTGGTTCAGCGCGCTTTCCAGGGCCTGGTGCAAATGCTCGGTCCGGTAGGTCGGCATGACGATGCTGACCAGCGGCTCGGCATCGGCGGCGAGCTGGCGTTGCGGTTTGCGCAACTCCAGGACCAGCTGGCCCGCCGCTGCGCTTTCCAGGCCGCCCAGGTTGGCGTCGCTGCTGTGGCCCGCAGCGATGCCGTCTACCGGGACCAGGCCGACCATCTTGCAGACACGGGTCAGGTCGTCACGGTCCCAGGTCCAGGCGTGCTGGCGCAGAGCACGGTTCAAGCGCTCGCCCCGGCCGATACCGGGTGTTTCGGGGTGAACCCGATCAGCCACGTAGTCATCCACGAGCGCCTGCAGGTCGCTGGTCACCAGGCGCAGTACGCCACCCGGCTGCAGCACACGGCGGCATTCGAGCAGCAGGCGGATACCCTGGTTGCGATTCAGGCGCTCCAGCAGATGCGCGCTGTAGATCCCCGGCACCGTGCCGCGTTCCCAAGGCAGGGCGGCCCCCGGATCGAGCTGGTAGTCGGCATGGGCGGCCTCCAGGTCGATATTGAAGAAGCCCTGGCGTGGGTGAACGGGGCAACCGAGGTTCAGGTAGATGGACTGCATGGGGTTCGCTTCGAAAAGAGTGCCTGGCCAGTGTATCGGCCGATGGGGTGTAAACATGATCCTTGCGGGGGAATCCTGCAACTGGCAGGGTGATGGCGTTTTGCTCCAAGACAATATGTGACAGCCAATGGAATCGGAGTCGCCCATGCAACCCGTGCAACGCAGCCGCCCCGGCTTTTCCCGATTGCCCCTGGTCATCGACCCGGCGCCGATGCTAGCTGCCCTGGCCGACCTCGACGACACCCTTTGGCAACCCCATTTCAACCGCGATTACTACCAGGGTGACTGGAGTGGCGTCGGGCTGATAACCACCGAGTCCCAGGTGGCGCTGGTGCACGGCGAGGGCCCGGCGATCAAGCGCCAGCCGTGGCTGGATGATCCGCGCTGGGCCCGGGGCCTGGCCGGGCTCGAGGTGGAGATCCGCAACGCCCGTTTGCTGCGCCTCGGCCCCCACAGCCATATCCGCGAACACCGCGACTACGATCTGGGTGGCCCGGATGCCGACATGCGCCTGCATGTGCCGTTGCTGGCGCCGGAGGAGGTGGATTTCATGCTGGAGGACCAGCGTGTGCCGATGCGTGCCGGGGAGTGCTGGTTTCTCGACCTGTATCGCCCGCACAGCGTCAACAATCATGGCGACAGGCCGCGCATCCACCTGGTTATCGACTGCCGTCCTGGCCCTTGGGTGGACGCGGCGATCGACGCGGGGCTGGCGACCACACCGGCCGCCGGCGAGGGCCGTTTCAACAGGGCCTATGCCGGGTTCAGCCGCTGGCTGGAGCAGCATCCACAGCACGCCGTAGCACTCGACCCGCTGCAGGATCGCGAGGTGCTGATCAGTCGCATTCTGGAACTGGGCCAGGCTCAGGGCTTCGTGTTCGGGGCGGACCAGGTGCGGGCGGCGCTGCGTCGGCAGCGCCAGGTGGTGCGCTGACACCGGGGCGTCAGCGCGGGGGCGGGGTCAGGCGGATTTCACCAGGCTGGCGATCTTGTCCTTGATCTCCAGGCGCTCCTTGCGCAGCCGGGTGACGATGTCATCCGCGGCGGCGCTCTGTTCGGCTTCGACGACCTCCTTGTCCTTTTGCAGGTAGCGGGTTTCCAGCTCCGCCAAGTGGGCACTGCCTTTCTTCAGCGCCTCGAATTCTTCCGCGGTCACTCCAAGGTCGGCGTACAGATTGTGTTTGACCGGCATAGCTTCAACTCCTCAGTCAGGTCGGGGCATGAACCTTCAGCGTAGATGTCTTTGCCGTGTTGGGCAGTCGGGGTTAGTCTGTCGGATCTTTTTCCGCGACCGGTAGTCCCCCATGCCCCAGCTTCATCTGGAATACAGCGCCAACCTGCGTGACCTCGATACCGACAAGGCCCTGCTGCGCCTGAACAGCGCCCTGGTCGCCAGTGGCCAGTTCGGCGACGAGGTGGATATCAAGAGTCGCGCCGTGGCCCATGAGACCTTTCGCGTCGGCATCGCGCCGGTCGAGCGTGCCTTCGTCCATGTGAAGCTGGCGCTGCTCAGCGGTCGCTCGCCGGAGATCAAGCGCCAGTTGTCCGCCAGCCTGCTGGAGGCGCTGAAGGATGTGCTGGCGGTCCCGGCCGGTATCGATACGCAACTGTGCGTGGAGATCCTGGACATCGATCGCGACTCCTACGCCAAGGTCCGTTTCCCTGCCTGACCCTGCCATTCCCGGCCGCCGTTTGCCAGCGGCGGCTTGATCACCTATTCCGGATTAATAAAAGTTCATTCCCGGCCATCGTTTGTTGGCGTTTTTTTCACGGAAAATTGATGAACGGCTGCTTAAAGTCCACCCCGCGAACAACCTGATGTCGCAAAGACATCAGCGGATGGATCTTTTTATAAGCGAATCGTCATGCTGAAACTCAAGTCGTTGCGTCCCGAATGGGTGACGCTGCTGGCCAGCGCCTACCTGTTGATCGGCTTCAACTCGGTACTCTGGGAGCATGTTTCCACGGTGTTGCAGGGGGACGCCCATGCCGTGCTGCTGCGCCTGGCTTTCGGCGTGCTGCTGCTGTGCGCCTTCAATATCGTGCTGACCCTGCTGGCGTTTCGCAAAGTTCTTAAACCGGTATTGGCCACGTTATTCATCATCAGTGCCGGCGTCGCCTATTTCATGAGCCAGTACGGCGTGCTGATCGATATCGGCATGTTGCGCAATACCGTGGAAACCAACGTCACGGAAGTGCGTGACCTGCTATCGCTGAAGTTGTTCGTTCATATTGTGCTGCTCGGGGTACTACCGACCTTCATCCTGCTAAGGACACCGATCCGCTTCCGTAGCCTTCCGCGCGAGCTGTTGCAAAAGCTCCTGGTCGTGCTGGCCAGTGCGGCGTTGCTGGCTGCCGTGGCCATGGTCAATTACCAGGGGCTGGCCTCGCTGTTTCGCAATCATCATGAGTTGCGCCTGATGATCGTGCCGAGCAACTACATCGGCGCCTCGGTGAATTACGCCCGGGAAAAGGTCGGGGTCGCTTCGCAGCCGTTCCGCAAGATCGGCGAGGATGCCACGCTGGCCCCGGCCTGGGCCGCCCATCCGCGCAAATCCCTGACGGTCCTGGTGGTGGGCGAGAGTGCCCGCGCCGAGAACTTCGGACTGCTGGGCTACAACCGCGATACCACGCCGCAATTGAGCAAGGAGCAGGGCTTGCTGAGCTTCAGCAATGTCACGTCCTGCGGCACCGAAACCGCGGTCTCCGTGCCCTGCATGTTTTCCGGAATGACCCGCAAGGACTACGACGCGGCCAAGGCGAAGAACCAGGAAGGCCTGCTCGACATGCTGCAGCGTGCCGGCCTGGTGGTGGAATGGCGCGACAACCAGTCGGGCTGCAAGGGCACCTGCGACCGCGTGCACGTCGAGGACGTCAGCAACCTGAAGGACCCGGCCCTGTGCGCCGACAACGAATGCCACGACGAAATCCTGCTCAAGGACCTCGCCGCGCGTATCGACGATCTCAAGCAGGACACCGTGCTGGTCCTGCACCAGATGGGCAGCCACGGTCCGGACTACTACAAGCGCTACCCGGCTTCGTTCGAGCGCTTCACCCCGGTTTGCCGCAGCAACGCCCTGAATCAGTGCGACCGCCAGAGCATCGTCAACGGCTACGACAACACCTTGCTGTACACCGACCACGTGCTGGCCTCGCTGATCGATGTGCTGCGCAGCAAGCAGGACCAGGTCGATACGGCGATGATCTACCTCTCCGACCACGGCGAATCCCTGGGCGAGTACAACCTGTTCCTCCACGGCACGCCCTACATGCTGGCCCCCGAGCAGCAAAAGCACGTGCCGATGCTGGCCTGGTTCTCGGACAACTACCGCAAGAGCTTCGGCGTCGATACCGACTGCCTGCAACAGGGCCGCGACCGGCCGCTGAGCCAGGACAACCTGTTCCACTCCATGCTCGGCCTGCTGCAGGTTCGGACCTCGTTGTACAACCCGCAGCTGGATCTGTTCGCCGGCTGCCGTCCGGCCCAGGCATCACTGTAAAAGCGCGGCACGGGCTCGCCGCCTACTCTGGAAAGGCTACCGTCGAGCGGTTTCCCGGCGGTGGCCCGTGCCGTATATACTGCGCGCCATTGTATGTGGGAGAGCCTTGTGGCCATCGAAATTCACTGGATTACCGACGACAGCGCCCTGGCGGAACATTGCCGGCAATGGCGTCAACTGCCCTTCGTGGCCCTCGACACCGAGTTCATGCGGGTCGACACCTTCTATCCCAAAGCCGGTTTGATCCAGGTCGGCGATGGCCAGCGTGCCTTCCTGATCGATCCGCTGCTGATCAACGACTGGCAGCCCCTGGCCGGCCTGCTCGAAGACCAGGGCGTGACCAAGGTCCTGCATGCCTGCAGCGAAGACCTCGAAGTCCTTGCTCGCCTGACCGGCAGCCTGCCGGTGCCGCTGTTCGACACGCAACTGGCGGCCGGCTATCTCAACCTCGGCTTTTCCATGGGCTACTCGCGCTTGGTCCAGGAAGTCCTGGGCATCGAACTGCCGAAGGGCGAGACCCGTTCCGACTGGCTGCAACGCCCGCTTTCGCAAACCCAGGTCAGCTACGCCGCGGAAGACGCCGTGCACCTGGCCGAGCTTTACGAGCGCCTGCGCCCGCAACTGAGCGACGACAAGAATGCCTGGGTGCTGGAGGACGGCGCCGAGCTGGTGATTCAACTGTGCCGGGAAATCGACCCCTACGAGCTGTACCGCGACGCCAAGCTGGCCTGGAAGCTGTCCCGGGCCCAGCTTGCCGTGCTGCGCGAGCTGTGCGCCTGGCGCGAACTGGAAGCCCGCGAGCGCGACGTGCCGCGCAACCGCATCCTGCGCGAGCATGCCATGTGGCCGATCGCCCGGACCCAGCCGGACAACCTGTCAGCCCTGGCCCGTATCGAAGACATGCACCCGCGCACCATCCGCCAGGATGGCGAGTTCCTGCTCGACCTGATCAAGCGCACGGGCAACCTGCCGCCGGAAGAATGGCCGCCGGCAGTGCCCGAGCCGCTGCCGATCGAAGCCGCCGCGCTCCTGAAGAAACTGCGTGCCATCGGCCAGGCCGAGGGTGAACGCCTGAACATCGCGCCCGAGCTGATGCTGCGCAAGAAAACCCTCGAGGCGCTGCTCAAGAGCGGCTACCCCGACGGACCGTACCAATTGCCCGACTCGCTGCGCGGCTGGCGCCGCGAGCGGATGGGCCAGGCCCTCCTCGACTGCCTGGCCGATGCCGGAGAATCCGCTTGAAACGTATCTGTTCGATTTACCGCAGCCCGCGCAAGCCGGGCATGTACCTTTACCTGCTCAAGGCCGATGGCCTGAACCGGGTGCCGGACGCCCTGTTGCCGCTGTTCGGCACGCCGCAGCACGCCTTCGATGTCGTGCTGACCCCGGAGCGCACCCTGGCCAGCGAGGACATCGCCAAGGTCCTGGAAAACCTTGATAGCCAGGGCTTCCACTTGCAGATGCCGCCAGCCGAAGAGGAATACATCGAGCACCTGCCGGACGAATTGCTGCGTCGCAACGACCCGGTCTGATCCCGCCCTGACGGGGCCGGTTCCGACCGGCCCTCCCGCTGTTCTGCAAGGTTTTAATCGATATGCGCGTTCTGATCGCCGAACAGGATCACGCTCTCTATGCCCGTCTGCTGCGCGAGGCATTGCCCGAACTCGAAGTGCTCACCAGCGGTGATTCCGCCGAATTGTCGGCGCAGGCAGCGCAGTGCCCGGTCTGGCTGGGCCAGCCCGACCTGCTGGCGTCCCTGCTGCGCCAGGGGCACCGCCCTGGCTGGGTGCAGTCGACCTGGGCCGGCATCACGCCGCTGCTGGCCGAGGGCCTGCCCCGCGAATACCGGCTGACCCGGGCCGTGGGTATCTTCGGCCAGGTCATGGCCGAGTACGTGCTGACCTACATGCTCGGTCACGAGCGTGAAGTGCTGACCCGCCTGATGAGCCAGGTCGAGCGCAAGTGGGACGGGCGTCCGGGACGCAGCCTGGACGGGCGTCGGGTGCTGATCGTCGGGACCGGTGACATCGGTTGCGAGGTGGCGCGTTTCCTCGTGCCGTTCGGCTGCAAGCTGTATGGCATCGCCCGTTCGCCCCGCCCGCTCGAGCCCTTCATCGAAGTGGCCGGGCTGGACGAGATCGGCCGGCTGGTGGGGCAGGTGGACTATGTGGTCAACCTGCTGCCGGATACCCCGGCGACCCGCGATATCTATGACGCTGCGCTGTTCCAGCGCTTCAACCCGGACGCGTTGTTCATTAACGCCGGGCGCGGTGTGGCAGTGGTCGATGGCGACCTGGTAGAGGCGCTGACCAAGGGCCATCTGGCCGGGGCGGTGATCGATGTGTGCCGCCAGGAGCCGTTGCCGCGCAATCATCCGTTCTGGACCGCGCTAGGGCTGCTGCTGACCGGGCATAGCTCGGCGCCGACCTCGCCGGCGGCGATGGTGCGGTTGTTCGTTGAGAACCTGGGGGCTTACGGGCGGGGCGACGGATTGCGCGGAGAAGTCGATTTTTCGCGGGGCTATTGAAGCAGCAATCGCTGGCAAGCCAGCTCCCACAGGGGTTGCGGTGCACGCGGTCCTTGTGGGAGCTGGCTTGCCAGCGATTAGGCCATAAGGCTTACAGAGTGAAGTCACCCTCGGCCGCCAGCTCGTTCAGCGGCCGGCGCGGGCTCGGTACTTCACGGGCCTGCAGGTACTCGGCCAGGGTCGCCTTGTCACCCAGCTTGCCGATCGCCACTGCGGCGTGCAGGTCGTAGCCCTCGGGAATCTTCAGCTCCTTGCGGGTCAGTTCCTGATCGAAGCCGGCCATGCCGTGGGTGTGCCAGCCACTGATGCTGGCTTGCAGCGCCAGGTGACCCCAGGCCGAGCCGGTGTCGAAGGTGTGCCACAGGGCCGGGGTTTCCTCGCTGGCGCCCGGTGCGGTGAAGGTAGTCTTGGAGATCACGATCACCAGTGCCGACGCATGCTGCGCCCAACTGCGGTTGAATTCGTTGAGCAGGCCCAGGTAACGCTCCCAGTTCGGCGTATCGCGGCGGGCGTAGAGGAAGCGCCAGGGTTGCGAGTTGTAGGCCGAAGGCGCCCAGCGCGCGGCCTCGAGGAAACTCAGCAGGGTTTCTTCGGAAATCGGCTCGCCGGTGAAGGCTCGGGGCGACCAGCGCTGGATGAACTGTTCATGGATGGCATAGTCAGCGATACGAGGGTTGGCGCTCATGACGGATTCCTGGACAGGGGCGAGAACTGAAATGGTTTGCAAAACTACAACTGTCGGCCACACCCTGACAAGCGGTCTGGCAAAGGCGCAACGCACGTCCTAGACTGGCGCCGCCCCGCAGGGCCGAAGAATTTTGAAACAGGATCATCGCAACATGCAGGCAAGCTCCGCGCCGTTCTGGACCCGCAAAACCCTCGATCAGCTCGACGCCGCCGAATGGGAGTCGCTGTGCGACGGTTGCGGCCTGTGCTGCCTGCAAAAGCTCGAAGACGAAGACGACAACAGCGTCTACTACACGCGCATCGCCTGCAAATTGCTGGACCTGAACACCTGCCGCTGCAGCGACTACCCGAACCGCTTCGAGCACGTGCCCGACTGTATCCAGCTCACCCCGGGCAAGGCCGACCAGTTCAAATGGCTGCCGCCCACCTGCGGTTATCGCCTGGTCAGCGAGGGCAAGGACCTGCCGGACTGGCACCACCTGGTCTGCGGCGACCGCGAGCAGGTGCACAAGCAGCGCATTTCGCAGGCGGGGCGCATGCTCAGCGAGAACAGCGTCGCCGAAGATGACTGGGAAGACTATCTGATATTCCGCGCCAGCTAAGCTGGCGCGTTTCGCGTTCGTGCAAGGAGTCGGGCAATGCCTGTGCGTCACCCTCTGGCGTGGGTCCTGTTGCTGCTGGCGAGCGATGCCGCCTGGGCCAGGAAAGTCGATCTGGATTACCACGTGCGCCTGCTGCCCCAGAGCGGCCAGGCCGAAGTGCGCCTGACCCTGGCCGATGGCGCCCAGGTGCGCAGCCTGGATTTCGACCTGGGCAGGGAAGGCCTGTATAGCGATTTCAAGGCCGACGGTCCGTGGCTACCGGCGGCGGACCGCCAACGTGGGGTCTGGCAGCCGGCACCGGGCAAGTCCAGCCTGAGCTACAAGGTACGGCTTGATCACAAGCTGAAGAACGGCAGCTACGACAGCCGTATCGCGGCGAACTGGGCGCTGTTCCGCGGTGATGACCTGGTGCCGCCAGCGCGTCTCGACCAGCAGGATGGCACCGAACTGGTGGCTCGCCTGAGCGTCGATCTGCCTGCCGGCTGGAACAGCATCGAGACGGCATGGCCGCGGATTGGCAAGCAGCGTTTTCGCATCGACAACGTTTCGCGCCTGTTCGACCGTCCAACCGGCTGGATGCTCGCCGGTACGGTAGGTGTGCGACGTGCCCGCCTGGGCGAGACCGAGGTCAGCGTGGCCGGTCCGGTCGGGCAGGGGCAGCGCCGCATGGATGCATTGACCTTGCTGACCTTCGTCTGGCCGCAGTACCAGGCGGTGTTCCCGCGCAATCCAGCGAAACTGCTGCTGGTCGGCGCCCGTGAACATCTATGGCGAGGCGCACGGGCTGCGCACGACTCCATCTACCTCAACAGTGCCAGCGCGCTGGTCAGCGAAAACGGCAGCAGCCCGTTGTTGCGCGAGCTGGTGCGGGTGTTTGCGCGGATCAACGACCGTGAAGGCAGCGACTGGATCGGCGAGGGGCTGGCGGAGTACTACGCTACCGAGCTGCTGCGCCGGGCCGGTGGCATCAGTGATGACCGCTACCAGGCATTGCAGAAGCGCCTGAACAAGGAAGGCAAGGCGGTGACCAGCCTGCGCGGCGAGCAGGCCAGCGGAGCGACCATCGCCCGCGCGGTGTTGCTGTTGCAGGCGCTGGATCGGGAAATCCGTGTTCATACTCACAACAAGCAGTCGCTGGACGATCTGGTGCGGGCATTGATGCGGATGAACAGCGTGAGTACGGCGGAGTTCGTGCAGTTGGCCGAGAGTGTAATGGGGCGGGAGTCGGAGGTTTTGCGCACTCCGCTGCTTCAGTGACCGACCTTCAGGGCCCTATCGCTGGCAAGCCAGCTCCCACAGGGCTGCAGTGATCTCAAGATCTGCACTCAACCTGTGGGAGCTGGCTTGCCAGCGATGAGGCCCTGAAGAGCACAGCAAATCTCAGGGTTTTGGACTGACCAGCGAATCGTTCCCGGTCACGGTGGCACTCTTGGTCGCCGCCTCCGCCGCATCCTTCAACGACTTCAGCTCGCTTCCGGTGCGTTCGATCTTCGCCCGGATCCCGTCCAGGTCCTGGCGTCCTTTCTCCAGCAGGCTTTTCGCCGAACAATGCCCGGTGACCCCGCGGGCCAGCACGGCGCCGCCAATGGCCATCTGGACCAGCCCGAACAGACCGCCACGACGCAGGCCCTTGCCCAGCATCACTACCCCGGTGAATACCGAGCCCGCTCGCTCCCAGCCCTGGACGTTGTGCTCGGGTTTGCTCTGAAAGGGCGTTGCCGGAATCTCTGGCTTCTGGCGCATGAGCGCTTCTCCTCTTGAGTGACGTGATAGTCAGCAGACCGCCGGCTTGCGCCCGGCGTTCAATCGCTTACTTGAAGCGCGGCCCGGAGCGGGTGTTCAGGCCTTTGGCCATGCGGTCGTAAAGCACGACGTTGACCGTGGCGGCCAGGTTCATGCAACCGTTGGTCGGGATGTAGATGGTCTCCTCGCACCAGGCGCGGACGTCGTCGTCCAGGCTGCCGTCCTCGGGCCCGAAGATGTAGATGGCACGGTCCGGATGGGTGTATTCCGGCAGGGGCCGAGCGCCTTCCACCAGTTCCACGGCCACCGGGGTACAGCCCAGGGGAATGATCTTCTGCAGGTCGTCGATGCCGATCAGCGGGATGTCGTAGTGAACCCGCTTGGTGTCGGTGACGAAGTCGCGAGCGCGTTCGTAGCGCTTGCCGGTGTAGAACACCGAGTTCACGCCATAGCAGCCGGCGGCGCGCATCACCGAACCGACGTTTTCAGGGGATTTGGGGTTGTACAGGCCGATGCAGCTGTACCTTTTGTTCGCCACGTGCCGGGCCCTTCGCAAAAAAGACGCGATTATACGGGCTCGGCGCGGCGTGCTGCGACTTCAGTCCTTCTTGTTGAGCATTCCGGCGAGGGCGGCGAAGGGGTTGTGCGTGGCCTTGGCGATGGACGGCGTGCTCAGCGAGCCTTCGCTGAAGTACTGCTGGTCGGTATAGCGCGAGTGCTCGTTGTCGTGGCAGTACAGGCACAGCAGTTCCCAGTTGGAGCCGTCCTGGGGATTGTTGTCGTGGTTATGGTCGCGGTGATGCACGGTCAGTTCGCTCAAGCGCTTGCCGGAGAACTCCCGGGCGCAGCGGCCGCAGACATGCGGGTACATGCGCAGGGCTTTCTGCCGGTAGCCCCGTTCGTCGTCGCGCTTGGCGTCGGCAAGGATGCGGTCGAGCCGCGCGGTGGCAGCGGCGGAGGAGGCGTCAGTCATGTTCTTACCTGTTCAGGCTTGGGTTGGCACGGTTTCGCCGTCAGTTTAGCGCCAGTACCGCTTCCTGGGCAGGCAATCCGCTACATGGCGGAGTAGTCTGTATGGCATGACCTCGACCAGGAGCCCCGCATGCGTCTGACGAGCATCCTGCTGTATTGCGTCGCCAGCCTGGCCACCGCCCAGGCCGACGACCTGCAACCGCGCGTGATCGCGCCGGTGCCCGGGGCGCCGGGTACCGCGACGCCCACGCCCTATCCGCAAATCACCCCATCGATGCCACCGAAGGCCGGCGACGGCAGGCCGGGCGGCCCCTTGCTGCCGCCCATGCCATTGCCATCGCCGCCCAAGGATCAACCGCTGCCGGGGCTGATGCCGACGCCGGACAAGACCATGGACAAGACCAAGGACTAGGCGCCCGCCAGCCCCAGCTCGTTCAGCACGAAGGCGTACTCCAGGGCCGCGTCGCGCAGGCCCTGGTAGCGCCCGCTCATGCCGCCATGGCCGGCGCCCAGCTCGGTCTTGAGCAGCAGCGGATTGCCGTCGGTCTTGGTAACGCGCAGCTTCGCCACCCACTTGGCCGCTTCCCAATACTGCACGCGGCTGTCGTTATAGCCGGCGATCACCAGCAGGGACGGATAGGCCTGGGCCTTCAGGTTTTCGTAAGGCGCGTAGGCCTTGATCCGTTGGTAAACCTCCGGCTCCTGGGGATTGCCCCATTCGTCGTATTCGGTGACGGTCAGCGGCAGGTCCGGATCGAGCATGGTATTGAGCACGTCGACGAACGGCACCTCGGCAATCGCCACCTTGAACAGCTCGGGACGCTGGTTGAGCACCGCGCCGATCAACAGGCCGCCGGCGCTGCCGCCGCTGATCGCCAGCTGGCTGGCGCGGGTGATGCCGGACGCGATCAGGTGTTCGGCACAGGCGATGAAGTCGCTGAAGGTGTTGGCCTTGTGTTCCTGCTTGCCGGCGCGGTACCAGGCTTCGCCCAGCTCGCCGCCGCCACGCACGTGGGCGATGGCAAAGGCCACGCCGCGGTCCAGCAGGCTCAGGCGGGCATGGGAGAACCACGGATCGAGGCTTTCGCCGTAGGCGCCGTAGCCGTACAGGTAGAGCGGCACCGGCTGGCCAAGGTCGCTGCGACGCTGGACCAGGCTGATCGGCACCCGCGTGCCGTCGCTGGCCTGTGCCCAGAGGCGCTGGCTGACATAGGTGTCGGCATCGAACTCGCCAAGCACCGGCGTTTGCTTGAGCACCACCTGCTCGCCAGTGGCCAGGTCCAGCTGGCGCACCTGGGCCGGGCGGTTCAGGGCTTCGTAGCGCAGGCGAATGCGCGCGCTGGTGAACTCCAGGCTGTCCTGTACGTACAGGCTGTAGGCAGCGTCCGGCAGTTGCACCCGGTAGGCCGGCAGCCCGCAAGGGCGCACTTCGATGATCGGCAGGCCGCCCTCGCGCAGGCTCAGGGTCAGGGCGCCGGCATTGAGGGTCAGGCCCTCGATCATCACCGCGTCGCTGTGGGGCACCAGTACCTGCCATAGGTCGCGGGTGGGCACGCGGTCACCGGGAGCGTGATAGAGGGCGAAGTTGATGCCGTCCTGGTTGCTGCGCACGAACCAGCGCCATTCGCCGTCGAGCTTGCCGTGGTCGGCGTCGTATTCATGGCCTTCGACCCGTGGCGCCAGGCAGGCGAACGTGCCGTCCGGGGTGTCGGCATCCAGTACCCAGGCTTCGCTGGTGGTCTTGCTGTTGAGCGACAGCACCAACTGGCGCTCGGAGCTCGAGCGGTAGCAGTGGAGGAAGAAGCGCCCGTCGTTTTCCTCGAAGACCGGCTCGGCCTCGGCGCTGCCGAGGCGGTGGCGGTGCAGGCGGAACGGCCGGTGGGTGTCGTCCAGCTCGGTGAAGAACAGGGTCTGGCTGTCGTTGGCCCAGGTCATGCTGCCGTCGCAATCGTCGAACGGGAGTTCGCTGATCGCGCCGCTGGCCAGCTCCTTGACGTACAGGGTGTAGATCTCGTCGCCGCTGGTATCCAGGCTGTAGGCCAGGCGCTGATGGTCCGGGCTGACGTTGAAGGCGCCCAGGCTGAGGAAGCCGCCGGCAGCCAGTGCGTTGGGGTCGAGCAGCAGTTCCTCGCGGCTTTCGTCCACCGTGTTGGAATCATCGGCCGGGCGTGGGCAGCGGTAGTGTCGGGCGTATTCGTCGCCGGCGGTGGTGCGGGTGTAGTACAGATACGGACCCCAGGGCGAGGGTAGGGACAGGTCGGTTTCGAGGATGCGGCCCTTGATTTCCTGGAACAAGGTTTCGCGCAACCCGGCCTGGCCGGCCAGTTGCGCCTCCTGGAAAGCGTTCTCGGCCTCCAGGTAGGCCATCACCTCCGGAGCGTCGCGTTCCTGCAGCCAGGCATAGGGATCCGCGCCTTCGCCCCGGCGGGCGATCGGGGCGGACAGGGCTCGGGCGGAAGAGGACATATGCGGTTCCTTGGCTGGGGGGCGCCTGCGCGCGGAAAAATCGCTATCATAAGCGCCTGTTTGCCTACCTACCACGGACGCCATGACCGAAAACGACTATCTGTTCGCCTGGGGCCTGTATGCCCTGGCCGCCCTGGGTTGCCTGTGGGTGGGCTTTCGCCTGACCGGCTGGATGTGGCGCTGGCTGCGCGAGCCGCTGCGGGTGTTGCTGGCCGTGCTGCTGTTCACCCCGACCATCGTCGATCCGGCCAAGGACATCTTCGCCCCGGCCATCGCCATCAGCGCCCTGGACCTGGCCTTCAAGGTCGGCAACAACGTCTGGCGCGCTGCCGCCGACCTGGCGATGTACGGCATGATCGCCTTCGCCCTGTACCTGATCTTCGTCGCCATCCGCATGCCCCTGGAGGCTCGCGCCCGGGCGCGCCGCGAACGCGTTGAAGCTGCGAAGAAGCGCGAGGCCGAGGAAATCCTGGCCGAGCCCGCCGATAGCCGTGCGCGCTATCGCGACGAGCCACCCGAGGCGCCGTTGGGCGGGGCGCGCCAGCGTCTCGAACCACGTCTGTAACTGGAGGCCCGAGCATGTGTGAACTCCTGGGCATGAGCGCCAACGTCCCCACCGACATCGTTTTCAGCTTCACCGGCCTGATGCAGCGTGGTGGCCGTACCGGCCCCCACCGTGACGGCTGGGGCATCGGTTTCTATGAAGGCCGCGGCCTGCGGGTGTTCCAGGACCCGGCGGCAAGTTGCGAATCGGAAGTCGCCAGCCTGGTGCAGCGCTATCCGATCAAGAGCGAAGTGGTGATCGGCCATATCCGCCAGGCCAACGTCGGCAAGGTCTGCCTGTCCAACACCCACCCCTTCGTCCGCGAACTGTGGGGGCGCAACTGGTGCTTCGCGCACAACGGCCAGCTCGCCGATTTCAATGGCCTGACCAGCTTCTACCGGCCGATCGGCGACACCGACAGCGAAGCGGCCTTCTGCGACCTGCTCAACCGCATCCGTGAAGCTTTCCCCGAGCCGGTGGACGTCGAGCAACTGCTGCCGGTGCTGGAGCAGGCCTGTGCCGAATACCGTGGCAAGGGCGTGTTCAATTGCCTGCTGAGCGATGGCGACTGGCTGTTCTGCTTCTGTTCGACCAAGCTGGTGCACATCACCCGGCGTGCGCCATTCGGCCCGGCGCGGCTCAAGGACGTGGACATGATCGTTGACTTCCATGCCGAAACCACGCCCAACGATGTGGTTACGGTCATCACCACCGAAGCGCTGACCGAAAACGAAACCTGGAACCGCTACGAGCCCGGCCAATGGGGCCTGTGGCGCAAGGGCGAATGCATCGCCAAGGGCCAGACCCGCTAAGGACGAGCCAAATGCTGAGAAGCTACCTGCGGTTGATCCTGTTCACCTGTGGTCTGTTGCTGGGCGTCCAGGTGCCCGGCCTGGTCAATGACTACAGCCAGCGCGTGCAAGCCCACCTGCTGGAGTCCCGCGAGGGCCTGAAGGGCTTCCAGCAGACCGCCCAGCGTTTCTTCAACGGTGATCTCCAGGCCCTGGTGCGGCATTACCGCGCCAGCGACGATCCGGTGTTCCAGAGCGATGCCGAGAGCATCGACAGCCTGGTCGCCCGCAACCGCATGCTGGAAAGCGAATGGCAGGCGTTGCAGGCCGGCTGGGCCAGTCGCACCTGGCATGTGCTGACCCAGCCCGACCCGGCGATCCGCGAGGAAACCTTCAAGGGCTACAGCTACCAGATTCTGCTCACGCCCGAGGCCGCGGCCTGGGGCGTGGGCTGTGCGCTGATCTTCGCCCTGGTGGTGGAAAGCGTGTTACTGCTGATCGGCTGGGTGATCATGGGGGGCCGGCGCAAGGCCGTGCAGCCAAGCTGGCGTTAACTTCATCTCTTCAACGGAGCCCGCCATGAGCCGTCTGCTATTGAACTGCGATATGGGCGAGAGCTTTGGCAACTGGACCATGGGTCTGGACGCCGAGGTCATGCCCTTCGTCGATTGCGCCAATATCGCCTGCGGCTTCCATGCCGGCGATCCCGGGATCATGCGCCAGACCGTCGCCCTGGCGGTGCAGCACCAGGTGCGGATCGGCGCCCACCCGTCCTATCAGGACCTGGCCGGCTTCGGCCGCCGCTCCATGGCCTGCAGCAACGAGGAAATCCGCGACCTGCTGCACTACCAGATCGGCGCGCTGGACGGCATCTGCCGCGTCCAGCGCACGCACTTGTCCTACGTCAAACCCCATGGTGCGCTGTACAACGACATGATGGCCGACCACCGCAAGCTGCGCGCCGTGCTCGAAGCCGTGGCCGCCTATGACCCGCCGTTGCCGCTGATGCTGATGGCCACTGCCGACGATACCGTTGCCCGAGCCCTGGGCGCTGAAATCGGTGTGCCGCTGTGGTTCGAGGCCTTCGCCGACAGAGCCTACGACGCTGACGGCCACCTGGTTTCCCGCCGCCTGCCGGGAGCGGTGCATCACGACCCGGCGCTGATCGTCGAACAGGCTCTGCGCCTGGCTCGTGGCGAACCGCTCACCGCCATCGACGGCAGCGCCGTGACGCTGCACGCCCAGACCCTCTGCGTGCATGGCGACAACCAAAGCTCGCTGGCCGCCGTGCGCCAGATCCGCCAGGCCCTGGATGCCCTGAAGACCCCATGAAGCCAAGGATCGAAGCGGTCGCCATCGACTGCCTGATGCTGCGCCTGTTCGAGTCCATCGACGAAACCCACATGCCCTGGATGCTGGCGGCCAGCCGGCGCCTGCGGCAGGTGTTCGGCAAGCGCCTGGTGGAACTGGTGCCGTCCTACACCACGCTGATGATCCAGTTCGATTGCTCACCTGGCGAGGCGCGCAGCCTGATCGGCGAAGCGTTGCGCGATCTGCAGCCCGACAGTGGCGGGGCAGGGCGGCGCATGGACATTCCTGTGTGGTACGACGCCAGTGTCGGCCCGGAACTCAAGGTGTTGGCGGCGCGTTGTGGCGTCGCGCAAAGCGAGATCGTCCGGCGGCATACCGGGCGCGAATACCAGGTATTTGCCCTTGGTTTCGCCCCCGGTTTCGCGTTCATGGGCCTGGTCGAGGAATCCCTGGCCTCGCCCCGTCTGGCAACGCCGCGCAAGCGCGTGGCGGCGGGCAGCGTGGGGATTGCCGAGCGGCAGACGGCGGCCTATCCGGCCTTGTCGCCGGGGGGCTGGAACCTGATCGGGCGTACGCCCGCTGCGCTGTTCGACCATGACCGTGATGGCTACAGCCTGTTGCAGCCGGGCGACCGGGTACGTTTCGTGGCTATCGGGCGGGATGAATTCATCAGGCTGGGAGGTGACGACTCGCCGCTGGAGGAACAACCATGAACCACCTGCGGATCGAGGCCAGCACGCCCCTGTGTCAGCTTCAGGACCAGGGCCGTTTCGGTGTACGTCACCTTGGCGTGACCCAGGGCGGCGCATTGGATTGGGTGTCGGCGCGCTGGGCCAACTGGCTGCTGGATAACCCGGCGCAGGCGGCAGTGGTGGAAATCACCCTGGGCGGTTTTGCCGTGGAGGCCGAGGCGGATTGTGTTCTGGCCCTGGCCGGCGCGGACCTGGACGCGCGGATCGACGGCGAGCCGCTGAAACCGTGGCGCAGCTTTGTATTGCGCCAGGGGCAGCGCTTGCAGTTCAGCCAGCCGTTGCTCGGTGCCCGGGCCTATTTGGCGGCGCCGGGTGGTTTCGATGCGCCCCGGGTGCTGGGCAGTTGCGCAACCGTGGTTCGCGAGCAACTGGGCGGGCCGGATGGCACAGGTCGTGCCTTGGTCAAGGGCGATGAGTTGCGCTTTGCAGGGGCGGCGGCGGGGCGGGGAAGCGTGCCCGAGTTGCTGCGTCCGGAGCTGGAAGGCGAGGCGTGCCTGGACCTGGTGATGGGCGCGCAGTTGGGCGAATTCAGCGGGCAAAGCCTGTTCGATGCGTTCAACAGCCCGTGGCAACTGGACAGTCGCGGCGATCGCATGGGCATTCGCTTGCTTGGGCCGGCCTTGCGTTATCAGGGCAGGCCGATGATCTCCGAGGGCATCCCGCTGGGCGCGGTGCAGGTGCCGCCGGACGGGCAGCCGATCGTGTTGCTCAACGACCGGCAGACGATTGGCGGGTATCCGCGGTTGGGGGCATTGACGCCGTTGGCACTGGCGCGGCTGGCGCAGTGCTTGCCCGGGGAGCGGGTGAGGTTCAGGGCGGTGGTGCAGGGATTGGCCTGGGCTGAAATGCAGGCATGGCTCAAGAGGTTTGCTGGCTGACAGGGCCTCATCGCTGGCAAGCCAGCTCCCACATGGTCCCTGTGGGAGCTGGCTTGCCAGCGATGGGGCCCTCAAGAACACCCTCCTACTTGGACAGGAACCTCATCCCTTCCTCCAACCCGCGCAAGGTCAGCGGATACATGCGGTCCTCGATCAGTTCGCGGACGATGTTGGTCGAGGCCGTGTAGTTCCAGGTGTCCTTCGGATACGGGTTGATCCAGATAAGCTTCTTGAATTTCTCCATGAAGCGCTGCATCCACACATACCCGGCCTCTTCATTCCAGTGCTCGACGCTGCCACCCGGCTGGGTGATCTCGTACGGTGCCATGGCCGCGTCACCGACGAACACCACCTTGTAGTCGGCGCCGTACTTGTGCAGCAGGTCCAGGGTCGAGGTGCGCTCCGAGGTGCGGCGCAGGTTGTTCTTCCACACCGATTCGTAGACGAAGTTGTGGAAGTAGTAATACTCAAGGTGCTTGAACTCGGTCTTGCAGGCCGAGAACAGTTCCTCGCAGATCTTCACGTGGGCATCCATCGAGCCGCCGATATCGAATAGCAGCAACAGTTTCACGCTGTTGCGTCGCTCCGGGCGCATCTGGATGTTGAGCAGCCCGGCATCGCGGGCGGTGTGGTCGATGGTGCCGTCGATATCCAGCTCGTCCGCCGCGCCCTGGCGGGCGAACTTGCGCAAGCGGCGCAGGGCCAGCTTGATATTGCGCGTGCCAAGCTCGACCTGGTCGTCGAGGTTCTTGTACTCGCGCTGGTCCCAGACCTTGACCGCCTTGCCCTGGCGCTTGCCGGCCTCGCCGACGCGGATCCCCTCGGGGTTGAAACCGCCCGAGCCGAACGGGCTGGTGCCGCCGGTGCCGATCCACTTGTTGCCGCCGGCATGGCGTCCTTTCTGTTCTTCCAGGCGTTTCTTGAATTCTTCGATCAGCTTGTCCAGACCGCCCAGGGACTGGATCTGCGCGCGCTCTTCATCGGTCAGCTGGCGCTCGAACTCCTTGCGCAGCCAATCCTCCGGAATCAGCGCCTCCAGGTGCTGGTCGAGGTTCTCCAGGCCCTTGAAGTAGGCGGAGAAGGCCCGGTCGAACTTGTCGAAATGCCGTTCGTCCTTGACCAGGATCGCCCGCGACAAGTAGTAGAACTCGTCCATGTCGGCGAAGGTGACGCGCTTTTGCAAGGCGTTGATCAGGTCGAGCAGTTCGCGCACCGACACCGGCACCTTGGCGGCGCGCATTTCATTGAACAGATTGAGCAGCATGGCGTTCGCCCCCTGGCCTCAGCGGTTGCCGCGGCGGCTCATGAAGGCCAGGCGTTCGAGCAGTTGCACGTCCTGTTCGTTCTTCACCAGGGCACCCGCCAGCGGCGGGATGGCCTTGGTCGGATCGCGCTCGCGCAGTACGGCCTCGCCGATGTTGTCGGCCATCAGCAGCTTCAGCCAGTCGACCAGTTCGGAGGTGGACGGCTTTTTCTTCAGGCCCGGGACCTTGCGCACGTCGAAGAACACGTCCAGCGCTTCGCTGACCAGGTCCTTCTTGATGTTCGGGTAGTGCACATCGACGATCTGCTGCAGCGTCTCGCGGTCGGGGAAGGCGATGTAGTGGAAGAAGCAACGGCGCAGGAAGGCGTCCGGCAGCTCTTTCTCGTTGTTCGAGGTAATGATGATGATCGGACGCTGCTTGGCTTTGATGGTTTCGTCGGTCTCATAGACGTAGAACTCCATCTTGTCGAGTTCCTGCAAGAGGTCGTTGGGGAACTCGATATCGGCCTTGTCGATTTCGTCGATCAGCAGGATCACCCGCTCCTCGGATTCGAAGGCTTCCCACAACTTGCCCTTCTTCAGGTAGTTGCGCACGTCGTGGACCTTATCCACGCCCAGTTGCGAGTCGCGCAGGCGGCTGACCGCATCGTACTCATAGAGGCCCTGGTGGGCCTTGGTGGTGGACTTGATATGCCAGGTGATCAATTTGGCACCGAAGGAGGCGGCCAGTTGCTCGGCGAGCATGGTCTTGCCGGTGCCCGGCTCGCCCTTGACCAGCAGTGGCCGCTCCAGGGTGATCGCCGCATTGACCGCCAGTTTCAGGTCGTCTGTGGCGACGTATGCGCTGGTGCCTTCGAACTTCATCTGTCCATCCTCATGAATACGGATGCCGGGAATGATCCATCCGGCAGAAAAATGTCATACGCGACTATACCCGCCGCCCTACACAGTGGGAACGCAGACGGCCCATTCAGTCTCTGAATGGGCCGTCACTCGGTGACTCAGTCAGACTTGGGCGCGGAACGCTCGTAACGTGCGTTGAAGGCCTGGATAAAGCCGTTGCGCAGGATCTGCAGCACGGCTTCGAAGGCGCTGACATCGCTCTGGTGCACGCTGCCGGACAGTTCGACCCGGGTGGCGAACTGGTTTTTCGGCTGGTTCTTCAGCACCGTCTCGGTGGCGCCGACCAGCGCTTCCCACACCGAGCGGAAAATGTTCTTGTCCTTGTTCTCCACGTCCTGTTGCCAGTCGAACACCTCGACATCGCGCAGCAGCGGCTTGATATAGCCGGTCAGGCGGCCTTTCTCGGCCTGGGCCTCGATCACCACGTCGCCGTGGCCGGCCTTGAAGTCGAACTTGCCATAGGCGCTGGCGAAATCGTTGAGGCGGCGCAGCTGGATGTCGGTGGCGCGCAGACGGAACTGGAAATCCTCGAAATTGCTCAGCGGATCGAAGGTGGCCTGGCTTTCGACAGGCGCATCGCCCACCAGCAGGGCCTTGCCGTCGAAGGTGGCGTCGCGCCGGCCTTGCTTGTCCAGCACATTGGTCAGGTTGTGGATGCTGGCGTTGAGCTGGGTGGCCTTGAGGTCCACCGCCGGTTTGGAGTTGTAGTTGCGGAAGGTCAGGGTGCCGTCCTGGATCAGCACCTCGTTGAGGGTGATGGGCAGCAGTTTTTCCAGCTGCTGCCGCCAGTTGGTGCCTTGGCCGGTCTGCGAGGCCTGCTTGCTGCCGCCGTCGACGAAATTGAGTTCGGGGTTGAGGAAGGTCACTTCGCCGACCACGGCATGGTCGTACCACAACGAATGCCAGCTCACCGACAGGTCGATCACCGGTGCATCGAGCAACGGCACCGGCACCTTGCCTGTGGTCTTGACGATGGTCAGGCCGTTGATCTTGTAGGCTCCGCGCCACCAGGCCAGGTCAACGTCGGCGATCTGGCCGCGATAATCGCCCATGTCGGCAAGCTTGCCGTTCAGGTAGTCGCGCACCAGCCAGGGCAGCGACAGGTGCAGGGCCAGCAACAGCACGAGAAGGCCGGCCAGCGTGGTCAAGGGCCAGCTATAGCGACGTTTCATCGGAGTCTCCAGATCCCGGATGAAAGGTTGACCGCGCTCGCTTGCATGGAGTTCGACCGGGGTAGACGCACCCCCATGGCAGGCTTACCCTTGGTTTTTTAGCTCGGTGCCAAAAGGACCTCCTGCCATGAGCCGTATCTTCGCTGACAACGCCCATTCCATCGGTAATACGCCGCTGGTGCAGATCAACCGCATCGCCCCGCGCGGGGTGACCATCCTGGCCAAGATCGAAGGGCGCAACCCGGGTTATTCGGTCAAATGCCGGATCGGCGCGAACATGGTCTGGGACGCCGAAAGCAGCGGCCGGCTCAAGCCGGGCATGACCATCGTCGAGCCGACTTCGGGTAACACCGGCATCGGCCTGGCCTTCGTCGCCGCCGCCCGTGGCTACAAGCTGCTGCTGACCATGCCGGCGTCGATGAGCATCGAGCGCCGCAAGGTACTCAAGGCGCTGGGCGCCGAACTGGTGTTGACCGAGCCGGCCAAGGGCATGAAGGGCGCCATCGAGAAGGCCAACGAGATCCTCGCCAGCGATCCGGAGAAATACTTCATGCCGGCGCAGTTCGATAACCCGGCCAACCCGGCGATCCACGAGAAGACCACCGGTCCGGAAATCTGGAACGACACCGACGGTGCGGTGGATGTGCTGGTGGCGGGCGTCGGTACCGGCGGCACCATTACCGGGGTGTCGCGCTACATCAAGAACACCCAGGGCAAGGCCATCCTGTCCGTTGCCGTAGAGCCGATCGCTTCGCCGGTCATCTCCCAGGCCCTGGCCGGCGAGGAAATCAAGCCCAGCCCGCACAAGATCCAGGGCATCGGCGCCGGTTTCGTGCCGAAGAACCTCGATCTGTCCATCGTCGACCAGGTGGAAAAGGTCAGCGACGACGAGGCCAAGGCCATGGCCCTGCGCCTGATGCAGGAAGAAGGGATTCTTTGCGGGATCTCCTGCGGCGCGGCCATGGCTGCCGCCGTGCGCCTGGCCGAGAAGCCGGAAATGCAGGGCAAGACCATCGTGGTGATCCTGCCGGACTCGGGCGAGCGCTACCTGTCGAGCATGCTGTTCAGTGACCTGTTCACCGACCAGGAGAACCAGCAGTAAGTGATGGCCTCATCGCTGGCAAGCCAGCTCCCACAGGGTCAGCACAGGGCTTGAGAGATGTGCAATATCTGTGGGAGCTGGCTTGCCAGCGATAGGGCCAGTGAGTTCACAGCTTGACCCCGGACAATGCACCGCTCCCGGGGTTATTACAAAATCCCCAACACTGTCTATCAGGCCCCGGTTGTTCTTGCCGGGGCCTGTTCGGTTTATCATGGCCAATTTCCGGCCCTGAGCCTGAACGAGACTTCCAGGAGCATTGAATGACTTTTTCCTTTGTCGCCAAGGCAGGCGTGCTGCTGCTGTTCTTCGGCAGCGTCCTGTTCGTGCACCTGCGCGGCAAGGCCCGGTTGCCGGTGCTGCGCCAGTTCGTCAACCATTCGGCGCTGTTCGCCCCCTACAACTCGCTGATGTACCTGTTCTCCGGAGTGCCGTCCAAGCCGTACCTGGACCGCGAGCGCTTCCCTGAGCTGGATGTACTGAAGAACAACTGGCAGACCATCCGCGAAGAGGCCATGCACCTGTTCGACGAGGGCTATATCCGCGCCGCCGAGAAGGACAACGACGCCGGCTTCGGTTCGTTCTTCAAGAAGGGCTGGAAGCGCTTCTACCTGAAGTGGTACGACAAGGCCCTGCCGTCGGCCGAGGCGCTGTGCCCGAAGACCGTCGAGCTGGTCAACAGCATTCCCAACGTCAAGGGGGCGATGTTCGCTCTGCTGCCGGGCGGCAGCCACCTCAACCCGCATCGTGACCCGTTCGCCGGTTCGCTGCGCTATCACCTGGGCCTGACCACGCCTAACTCGGACAACTGCCGCATCTACGTTGATGGCCAGCCGTACGCCTGGCGCGACGGCGAGGACGTGATGTTCGACGAAACCTATGTGCACTGGGTCAAGAACGAAACCGACATGACCCGGGTGATCCTGTTCTGCGACGTCGAGCGTCCGCTGAGCAGCCCGTTCATGACCAGGATCAACCGCAAGGTCAGTGCCTTCCTCGGCCGCGCCACCGCGCCGCAGAACACCGATGACGAGCGGGTCGGCGGGATCAACCAGGCCTATGCCTGGAGCAAGAAATTCAGCAATGTCATCAGCACGCGGGTGAAAGCCTTCAAGCGTGCCAATCCGAAGGCTTACCGTGTGCTGCGGCCGGTGTTGGCCGTGGTGGTGGCTTACTTGCTGTACCGCTGGTTGTTCTGATTCGCTCTCGAGGGCCTCATCGCTGCGGTGCGGCGATCCGACAAGCCAGCTCCCACAACCCTGTGGGAGCTGGCTTGCCAGCGATGAGGCCCTCAAGGCTTGCACTATCAAAGTGCCAGGCCTATAGTCCTGAGCCTCTACATCTCACCCGAAGACTCGCTCATGCCAGCTTCCCCTGTAGCCCCAGTACTCGCTACCGCGCCCGACGCGGTGGTTGTCGTGCGCGGGTTCCAGCAGCCGGCCATCAGCCAGTCCCCACCTGTCAGAACCGTCGTGGCAGTGGTGGTAGTGGGCTGACGCCCGCTGCACACGCAACGTTTCTGAATCCGGCCGGCTGCGCCCTCGCAGTCCGTCCGATCGGCTTTCTTGCCCGAATACAGGTGGCAAATCCATGTCTTTCCTGCACAAGACTTCCGTGGCCTCGGCGGCCACCACGAGCCTGTTCGTCCTGCTCTGGAGCAGTGGCGCGATTGTCTCGAAACTGGGGCTGGCCCAGGCTACGCCCTTCGCTTTTCTGCTGATTCGCTTCCTTCTCGCCCTTGGCGCCCTGGTACTCCTGGGGCCGCTGCTCAAGCTGCGCTGGCCCCGCGAGCCTGCGGCTATCCGCCAGGCCCTGGTGACCGGCGGGATTCTGCTCGGTGCCTACCAGATCTTCTATCTGCTGGCGCTGGACCTGAAGGTCACTCCTGGGGTCATGGCCACGGTTATGGGTGTCCAGCCCATCCTGACCGTGGTCCTGATGGAGCGCCGGCGTTCATTGGGGCGTCTGTTCGGCCTGTGCCTGGGGCTGACGGGGCTGGTCCTGGTGGTCTGGCAGGGCATCGGCCTGGGCGGTATGTCCTGGTCCGGGATGCTCTTCGCCTTGCTGGCGCTGGTGAGCATGACCGGTGGTTCGATCATGCAGAAGCGCATCACCCGCGAGCCTCTCGGCACCCTGCCGCTGCAGTACCTGGCGGGGCTGCTGATGTGCGTATTGTTCGCGCCGTTGCAGCCACTCGAGGTGAAGCTGAACCCGCAGTTCCTGCTGTCGGTGGCGTGGATGGGGCTGGTGGTCTCGGTGCTGGCGACCCTGTTGCTGTACCGGCTGATCGCCCGCGGCAACCTGGTGAATGTCACCAGCCTGTTCTACCTGGTGCCAGCGGTGACCGCGGTGATGGATTACCTGATCTTCGGCAACCGCCTCGCGGCCCTGAGCCTGCTGGGCATGGCCTTGATCGTCATCGGCCTGCTGTTCGTGTTCCGCCGGCCCGCGCAGGCTTGAGCACCAGCCACAGGGCCAGGCCGATCAGCAGTCCGCCGTAGAGGTGTGCGGTGGACAGCGGTTCGTCCAGCAGCCAGGCACCCCAGAGCACGCCGAAGGCGGGAATCAGGAAGGTCACTGTGGAGGATTTCACCGGGCCGATCTCGCTGATCAGGCGGAAGTACAGGATGTAGGCGAAGGCGGTGCACAGCAGGCCCAGGCCGAGCAGCGACAGCCACACCGGCCAGCCACCCCAGCTGGCCGGTGGCTGGGTGGCGACGCTCCAGGCGAACAGGGGCGTGAGCAGGAGGCTCGCGCCCATCATGCTGCCCAGCGCGGACAGGCGGCTGTCCAGGCCGCCGCGCTGGTCCAGCCAGCGCCTGGCGAGAAAGCCGGAAAAGCCGTAGCAGGTGGTTGCGCCGAGGCAGGCGAGGGCACCCTGTAGCAGTTTCAGGTCGAAGGCCACCGGGCCCGCGCCACTGAGAATCCCCACGCCGAGCAGGCCGAGGAAGATCCCCGACAGCTTGGGCAGGGTCATCGCTTCATGGAAGAACAGCGCGCCGATCAACACGCCCATCAGTGGCGTGGTGGCGTTGAAGATTGCCGAGTAACCGGCGGGCAGCACCTGCGCGGCCACCGAATAGAAGGTCGCCGGAATCCCCGAGTTGATCATGCCCAGCACCAGGGCGACCTTGAACTTGCCCTGGAAGTCCCAGCGCACCCGCATTAGGGCGAGCATCACCAGCAGGCCGGCGCAGGCGATGGTCACCCGGAAGAACGCCGTCGGCACCGTTCCCAGCACCGGCGCGATGATGCGCATGAACAGGAAGCTGGCACCCCAGACGGCGGCGAGGATCAGCAGGCGGGACAGGGCAATGGGGCTCACGGGATTCTCCGGGGCGAACGGGGAACGGAGTGTACCCCTGTGCAGCACGAAGCGCCCCGGTTACTCTCAGGTTTTCGTCCTTCTGCCAGAGGTCCTGATATGCCCCAGCAATGGCCGGCCGCCGATATCGCCCGGATGATCCTCGAAGGTTTCGACAATTACCGCGAGCATTTCCGCCAGATCACCGACGGCGCCCGCGAGCGTTTCGAACAGGCCCTCTGGCAGCAGATCCAGAGCGCGGCGGCGGCGCGGATCAACCTCTACGAGGAGAAGGTGGCCGAAATCAGTGCGGGCCTGCGCGAGGCATTCGAGGACGAGGTGCTGCTGGACGTCTCGCTGTGGCCGCTGGTGAAAAGCGCCTACATCAGGCTGATCGACCCGCGCCTGGACGATGAACTGGCGGAAACCTGGTACAACTCGATCTTCTGCAGCCTGTTCAGCCATGACCTGATCAGCGACGGCTGCATGTTCATCCACACCACCCGGCCTTCGCTAAGGGCTCACGAGCGCGCGGCGCAGACCCGCATCTACCGGCCCGACGGACAGTTGTCCGGCCTGCTGGCGATGATTTTCGAAGACTATCGGTTCGACGTGCCCTACGCCGACCTGCCCGGCGACCTGGCGCGGCTGGAGACGCAACTGCGCGAGCACCTGCCGGACTGGGTATGCAAGGACCCGGAACTCCAGGTCGAGCTGTTTTCCCCGGTGCTGTACCGTAACAAGGGCGCCTACCTGGTCGGGCGTATCTTTACCCGCGACGAGCAATGGCCGCTGGTGATCCCGCTGCTGCACCGCGAGGGCCAGGGTATCGAGATCGATGCGCTGATCACCGACGAAGCCGATGTGTCGATCATCTTCTCCTTCACCCGTTCCTACTTCATGGTGGATGTGCCGGTGCCGGCGGAGTTCGTCGGTTTTCTCAAGCGCATCCTGCCGGGCAAGCACATTGCCGAGCTGTACACCTCGATCGGTTTCTACAAGCACGGCAAGTCGGAGTTCTACCGGGCGCTGATCAATCACCTGGCAAGCACCGACGATCGCTTCATCATGGCCCCGGGCGTGCGCGGCATGGTCATGAGCGTGTTCACCCTGCCGGGCTTCAATACCGTGTTCAAAATCATCAAGGACCGCTTCTCGCCATCGAAGAACGTCGACCGCGCCACGGTGATCGAGAAATACCGCCTGGTTAAAAGCGTCGACCGGGTCGGGCGCATGGCCGATACCCAGGAGTTCTCCGATTTCCGCTTCCCCCTGAGCAAGTTCGAGCCAGAGTGCCTGGCGGAATTGCTGGAAGTGGCGCCGTCCACCGTTGCACTGGAAGGCGATACCGTGCTGGTGCGCCATTGCTGGACCGAGCGGCGCATGACCCCGCTCAACCTGTATCTGGAAAACGCCAACGACGCCCAGGTCCGCGAGGCGCTGGACGACTACGGCCTGGCGATCAAGCAATTGGCGGCGGCGAATATCTTTCCGGGCGACATGTTGCTGAAGAACTTCGGTGTCACCCGTCACGGCCGGGTGGTGTTCTACGACTACGACGAGATCACCTTCCTCACCGAGGCCAACTTCCGCCATATTCCGCCGCCACGTTTCCCCGAGGACGAAATGTCCAGCGAGCCGTGGTATTCCATTGGCCCGCATGATGTGTTCCCGGAAGAATTCCCGCCGTTCCTGTTCGCCGATATCGGCCAGCGCCGGCTGTTCAGCCAGTTGCATGGCGAGCTGTACGATGCCGATTACTGGAAAGGGCTGCAGGACAAGATCCGCGCCGGCAAGGTGATCGATGTGTTCCCGTACCGGCGCAAGGATCGGACCCTTTAGCTTTTAAGGCACTTCAGCTCACTGAAATCCTTGCGCACCTTGCCCAGCCGCTGATCCAGCTGCTGGCGCTGCTGCTCGCTGCTCTGGGCCATCAGGTCCACCAGCAGGCTGCGCAGTTGCTCCTCGGTATTGGCGAAGGCGACGCGGTATTCCGGAGTCCAGAAGCGCTCGCGGTCCTTGAGCAGTTCGCCCAGGCGCGGTTCGAAGTTGTCGCTGTGGCGCTGGTCCATCAGGTTGCTGAACTGGGCCTGCCAGTGGGCACGGTTGGCGATCCAGGCGCGGTTCTGCTCGCCCAGTTGCGCCGACCATGAGGCCACGCGTGCCTTTTGCTGCGGACTGAGCCCGCCGAACCAGGGCGACAGGCGTTTCTCCATGCGTTCGCCGCGCTCGGCGATCTGCTGCGACAGCGGTGTCTTCACGTATTTGGCCTGGCGCTCCTCGATGTCCTTGGCGAAGTTCTCGCGCATCTCGCGCACCTGCTGGTCATCCATGCCACGCAGCAATTGCGCCGCCGACGGGGTGATTTGCTCGGCGACGCGGGCGATTGCCGCACGGGCTTCGACGGTGCGTTGCTGCAACTGCTGGTCGGTGACCTGGTTGCTGGTGACCATCTGGCGGATGTTGTCGAGCCAGGCCAGGTAGCCGGGCAACTGGGTCTTGCAGTGCCAGGACAGTTCTTCCTTGAGCCGCTCGTTCAGCCAGTTCTTCTGCTGGCGGTTCATGTCCAGGTAATCGCCGAGTGACCAGGGCACCAGCACGTCCAGGTTGCGGTAGGCCAGGTCCAGGCGTGTGCAGGACAGCAGCAGGAGGCTGGTGAAAACCAGCAGGAACGGGCGCAGGCAGCGTGATAGACGAGCGGACATGGTCGGCGTCCTTGCGTTGGCGTACTCAGTGTTTATAGAGCAGCTTTGACCGGAGGGGTTCAAGGCGATGCCCTCGTGGCTGTTTCCAGCGGTGAAAGTGCCGAAGCGCAGGGTGATCGACCGCGATCGCGTGTAGAATGCGCGCCTCGCAGCGAGGATTTCGAACATGGCTTCAGTTGGGCGTTACAACACTTTGCAGGTGGTCAAGCACACGGACTTCGGTCTGTACCTGGATGGCGGTCCGGAGGGCGAGATCCTTCTGCCCAAGCGCTACATCCCCAAGGACACGCCGAGCGAGGTGGACGACTGGCTGAACGTCTTCGTTTACCTGGACAGCGAGGACAAGCTGATCGCCACCACCGACAAGGTCAAGGTCCAGGTCGGCCAGTTTGCCAGCCTCAAGGTGGTGGAGATCAACAGCATCGGTATCTTCCTCGACTGGGGCCTGCCCAAGGACCTGCTGATGCCGTACTCCGAGGAAAAGCGCCAGATGCGCGCCGGCGAGTACTGCGTGGTGCACGTCTACCTCGACCGCCGCACCCGGCGCATCACCGCGACCGCCAAGCTCGATCGCTACCTGGACAAGACCCCGGCCAACTACCGGGTCGGCCAGCAAGTGGACCTGCTGGTGGTGGAACAGAGCCCGATGGGCTTCAAGGCCATCATCAACAACCAGCACTGGGGCCTGATCCACAAGAACGAGGTGTTCAAGTTCCTTCGTTCGGGCAAGCAGGAAAAGGGCTACATCAAGGAAATCCGTGACGACGGCAAGATCGCCCTGAGCCTGCAGCCGGTGGGCGAGGGCGCGGCCAGCAGCCTGCACGAGCAGATCCTCGCTCGGCTGAAGGCCGCCGATGGCGTGCTGCCGGTGAGCGACAAGAGCGACCCGCAGGTGATCAGCGACCTGTTCGGGGTCAGCAAGGGCAACTTCAAGAAGGCCATCGGCGCCTTGTACAAGAGCGGCCAGATCGTCATCCATGACAACCGCATCGAGCTGCCCTGATCCGGCAGCTCCGGTTCAGCGCTGGCGATAGCCGGAGAAGTCCAGGTTCTCGCCACCGGGCCGCAGGTCGCGCAGCAGCGAGTCACGGTCGGCCGACAAGGCCAGGCTGATGGTGGAGCGACGTTTGCCCGGATTGCGTACTTCCATCTTTTCCTGATGGGTGCGCAGGTCGCGCACCGGAATCTTCAGGTGCTGCAGCTTGTCGGTCTCGGGGCTGTGCAGCAGCAGGTTGACGAAGTCGCTGTTCTTGCGCAGCCAGGCCACCGGGATATCGAACCACCACAGGCTGCGCTTGCTGTCCAGGACGGCGAACAGAGTGTTGTCGCTGTTCAGTACAGGAGTCCCCAGCGCCTCGTTGCGGCGGGCGATGGCGGTGGTCTTGTCGAGTTTCATGCGGGTGTCCTGCGAGTGACGCTTGGAAAGGTCGGGTATTTTGCGGGGAATGTGCACAAACATAAAGCTGCTGTTCGCAATGGCTGGGTACACCGCGGACCCTGTGGGAGCGGGTTTACCCGCGATTGCGGTAGTGAGTTCACCATTGTAATCGCGGGTGAACCCGCTCCCACAGGGGGCGCAATGCTCTTGATCTACCCTGCTGAAAATAAATGAAACTCCCCGCTTCGCCTGCTACTCCACTCATTGTCGATTCCGACATACCTTCAAGGAGAAATCCCATGAGTGGCACCAAAGACAAAGTCAAAGGCATGGCCAACGAAGCGGTCGGCAATATCAAGCAAGGCGTGGGCAAGGCGACCGATAACGATCGCCTGCACGCCGAAGGCAAGGCCCAGGAGCTCAAGGGCGAAGCCCAGCAAACCGTGGGCAAGGTCAAGGATGCCGTGAAAAAGCCTTGACCGGCCTGCGGGCCATAAAGAGACGGCCATCCCTGGATGGCCGTTTTTTTTACCCGGCAGACGGAATCGCGACCTTGTGAACAGGGTCTATTAGACTGTTTTGTAACTGAGCCTGGGGCAGCGCAAGGAGACGCCAATGAGACTTACCCATTTACGCGGTCTGCCGGTCCACCGCGTACTGGTGCGAACCGTCAAGGAGTTCCTCGACGACGAGATGTCCACCTACGCATCGGCACTGGCCTACCAGATGCTGTTTTCGCTGTTCCCCTTCCTGCTGTTCCTCATTGCCCTGATCGGTTTCCTGCACCTGCCGGACTTCTTTTCCTGGCTGCGTCTGCAATCGGAGCTGGTCCTGCCACCGCAGGCGCTGGAGCAGGTCAACCCGGTGATCGACCAGCTCCAGCAATCCAAGGGCGGCCTGCTCTCGGTGGGTATCGTCATCGCCCTGTGGACCGCTTCCGCCGGCGTGCGCCTGATGATGAGCGCGATGAATGCCGCCTACGATGTGATCGAAGGGCGTCCGGTGTGGAAGCGCATCCCGCTGTCGATCTTCTATACCGTGGGCATCGCCGGCATGCTCCTGGCCGCCGCCGCGCTGATGGTCCTGGGCCCGCAGGTGATGAGCTGGGTGGCGTCGCAGGTGGGCATGGAAGACATCATCGTGACCATCTGGACCGTGGCCCGCTGGCCGGCCATCGTCGTGCTGATGATGGTGGCGGTGGCGCTGATCTACTACGTGATGCCCGATGTAAAGCAGGAATTCCGCTTCATCACCCCGGGGTCGGTGCTGGCGGTGGTGGTGTGGATCATCGCCTCCCTGGGCTTCGGCTACTACGTCAAGACGTTCGCCGACTACAACGCCATGTACGGCAGCATCGGGGCGATCATCGTCCTGCTGCTGTACTTCTACATTTCTGCGGCGGTGCTGCTGTTGGGCGCGGAGATGAACGCGGTGATCGAGCATATGTCGCAGGAGGGCAAGGACCCGGGGGAAAAACAACCCGGCGACGGCGCCCCGGAACGTGCTACAAACCAGGTTTCCGGACTCGACCGCGATCACGCCCCGGCCGCCGAAACAGAACCTGCGAGCCGAACCACCCATGATTCGTGAAATCCTCAAGATGGGCGACGAGCGCCTGCTGCGCATCGCCCCACCGGTCCCCGAGCACCTGTTCGGCAGTGCCGAGCTGCAGCAACTGATCGACGACATGTTCGAGACCATGCGCCATGTCGGTGGCGTGGGCCTGGCGGCGCCGCAGATCGGCGTCGACCTGCAACTGGTGATCTTTGGCTTCGAGCGCAGCGAGCGCTATCCGGATGCCGAGCCGGTGCCGCAGACCATCCTGCTCAACCCGCTGATCACGCCCATGGGCACCGAGCTGGAGGAAGGCTGGGAAGGGTGCCTGTCGGTACCCGGGCTGCGTGGCGTGGTGAGCCGCTACAAGAGCATCTTCTATGAAGGCGTCGATCCCCACGGCCAACCGATCCGGCGAACCGCCGAGGGTTTTCACGCGCGGGTGGTACAGCATGAGTGCGACCACCTGATCGGCCGCCTGTACCCTTCGCGCATCCATGATTTCAGCCGTTTCGGCTACACCGAGGTGCTGTTCCCGGGGCTCGACCCGGCCAGCGACGACTGACTGCGGTACATCGCCAGCAGCGACTTGCTGCGCCGGTAGCGGGCCAGGCGATCGGCCAGCGCCTGTGGCAGCGCTTCGGTCACCTCGAAGCCCAGGCGTTCATAGAAGCCTTGCAGGTCCGGATGGCAGAACAGCCAGGTGCACTGTTCGGCGCAGGCCGTTTCCATCAAGCGGCTCGCCATCCCTGTCCCCCGCCAGGAAAAAGCCACCAGCAGGCCGGTCAGCCATTGTCCGCCCGGCACCGGTGTGAGATTCAGCGCGGCAACGATCTCTCCCGCCCGCACGACCCAGGCTTCGCCACCTTCGCTGGCGCGCATGGCCGACCCCTGGGTCTTGTAGAACTTGTTCAGTAGCGGTCGCTCGGTGGCGGTAAGACGGCTGCAGCGGGCTGGATGACGTTCTGGCACAGGCGAATGCTCCGGGGCGGGATTTGCAGCGTATCCCCTCGGGCAAGGGTTGGGCGCAATTATTGCGAATACTGTAACAGTGAATGTCAGTCTTGGTGATTCAAGGAACTTAGCAGATCAGTAGACTAAGTGCATCCCCACTCGGAAGTTCCAACGGGATCGGTACTTCGTGTCATGTTTGCTTAGTTGAAATGACAACTTCTCCGGCCACTCAGGCATATGAAGTCAATCTGTTGGTTCGATTGCTTTAAAGGCCCACAATCATGAAAGCATTAATTGCAGCAGCCCTGCTCGCCGTCTCTTCGTTCGCCCTTGCCGACCAGGCAGCACAGCCCCAGGTCGAGCAGTACACCTACGGCACCAAGCTGGATATCGCCAAGGTCATCAGCCTGTCGAAAGTCGCCAATGTCTGCGAGGTGGTTCCGGCCACCATGGTCTATGAAGATCATCAAGGCAAGCGCCACACTATCGAATACCGGGTGATGGGCGACGGTTGCAGCCAGGGTTGATAACCTTTCAAGTCGTTTAAAAGCCCCGCCAGTCGCGGGGCTTTTTAATGGGTGGACCTTTATAGTTCGAATAAATAGATTGATGTAATTAATGTAATGAATAGGTTTCAGCGCCGCTCCCGCTCCAGAAGTTGCTGCTTGCGTTCCACACCCCAGCGATAACCAGACAAATTGCCGTCGCTGCGTACCACCCGGTGACAGGGCACCGCCACCGCGATGCTGTTGGCGCCACAGGCCTTGGCCACTGCGCGTACCGCCTTCGGTGCGCCGATACGCTCGGCGATCTCGGCGTAGCTGGCGGTACTGCCCGCCGGGATCTCGCGCAGCGCCTGCCAGACCCGCTCCTGGAAAGCCGTGCCTTGCAGGTCGAGGGGCAGGTCGAGGCCGATGCCCGGCGCTTCGACGAAGCCCACCACCTGCGCCACCAACTGCTCGAATCCTTGATCGGCGCCGATCAGGTTGGCCTTCGGGAACTTATCTTCAAGGTCCTGCAAGAGTGCCTGGGGATCATCGCCCAGGAGTATCGCGCAGATACCCTTGGTGCTTTGCGCGATGAGGATCGCGCCCAGCGAGCACTGCGCGATGGCGAAGTGGATGTCGGTATGCACGCCCCCCGCGCGGTAAGTGCCCGGCGTCATGCCGAGACGGGCATTGCTCGACTCGTAGAAGCGGCTATTGGCGTTGAACCCCGCTTCGTACACCGCTTCGGTGATGGAGCCGGCATGCTGCAACTGATTGCGCAGCTTGCGGGCGCGGTGGGCGCTGGCGTAGGCCTTGGGCGTGAGGCCCGTGGCGCGCTTGAACACACGATGGAAGTGGTACGGGCTCAGGTTCACCTGGCCGGCCAGTTGCTCGAGGCTGGGTTCGATCTCGGCGCTCTCGATCAACTGGCAGGCCCGGGTTACCTGGGCGGCGTGCTGGCGTGCCAGCTCGCCCTGGTCGCTGCCACGGCGCTTGCTCGGTCGGTAGCCGGCGGCTTCGGCGGCGGCGGGCGTGTCGAAGAATTCCACGTTCTCGATATTGGGCCGTCGCGCCGGGCTGGACGGCGGGCAGTACACGCCAGTGGTGCGCACGCCATAGACGAAGGTACCGTCGGCGGAGGCGTCGCGGGCGAGCAGGGCTTGCCAGCGGGGGTCGGATTCCGTGATGGTGGTTTTTTCGCGGCGCATGGGCATCTCTCCAATAGTCAGGTCGCCACCGTCCCTGTGGGAGCTGGCTTGCCAGCGATTGCAATAGTGAATCCACCATCCTCATCGCTGGCAAGCCAGCTCCCACAGGGGGCGTGGTCGTGCTTAAGGGATGTACTGGCTTGAAGCCTAAAGTGGCGGGACTTTTCAAAAACTCCGCCGCTTGCTTTCAAATTCCCCTCGCCGGCACCCGCCACAGGTACCACGCCGCCACCGTCCGGTACGGACTCCACGCCGCACCCAGTTCCAGCAATTGCTTGCGCGTCGGCTGCGCTTCCAGCCCATGCAGCCGCCGATACCCCTCGCGCACCCCGAAATCGTCCACCGGCAGGATATCCATCTGCTCCAGCGTATAGATCAGCAGCATCTCCACGGTCCAGCGACCAACACCGGGCAGCCGGGTCAGGCGCTCGACCAGCACCTCATGTTCCAATAGCCGGGCCTCGTCGTGATCCGGCACCAGGCCGTCCAGCCGGCCCTGGGCCACGGCCTGCACGGTACTGATCTTGCGCCCCGAGAAGCCGCAGGCGCGCAGGTGTTCCGGGGTGGTCGCCAGCAACTGTTCGGGAGACGGAAACGCCTGCCCGGGAAACAGCGCCAGGAATCGCCCGAGGATCGCCTCTGCGGCCTTGGCATGCAACTGCTGGTAGGCGATGGCGCGCACCAGTGCCTGGTACGGGTCACGGGTCGGCAGCGGTACATGCTGGCAAGGCCCGACGGCCTCGATATGTGCAGCCCAGGCGGGACCCTGCTGGCGCAGGTGCTCGCTGGCCTGTTGGTAGAAAGCTTCACGTTCGTCCATGGCGCTGGAGTGTAGGCGGGTAGGCATGGTTGTCACTCCGGATCCTGCGCTGTGAATTCCTCGAACACGGTCGCGATGCGTTCCAGCGCCTGTTTCAGCTCGGCCCGGCTGCGCGCGGCGGTGAGGCTGACACGCACGGCTGGCAGTTGCCCCTGCTTGACCGCGAACACCTGGGCCGGCACCACCTCGACGCCTTTGCCGCGGCAGGCGGCAGCCAGCACATCACCGGGGCGCGGCCCGTTCAGCCAGATATGCGGCGATGGCGTTGCCGGTTGCATCCCGGCCCCGAGCAGACGCTGGGCCAGGCGCCAGCGCTGGCTCACCTCTTCGCGCTGCCAGGCCAGCTTGCGCGCGGCAGTGCCGTCGTCGATCCAGCGTCCGGCGATGCCCAGCATCAGCGGGGCGATCTGCCAGTGGGTAGCCTGGGCATGGGGATCGATCTGCGCCAGCAAGTGCTCATCGCCGGCGATCCAGCCCAGGCGCATGCCGGCGCAGACGGTTTTCGACAGGCTGCTGACCAGCAGGCCACGGGCGCCGAGCAGCGGCAGCAGCGGTGGCTCGTCACTCAGGGCGCCATAGACGTCGTCTTCCACCAGCAGCAAGTCGAGACGCTCGACCACCGCGGCGATATCACGCCGGCGTCGTTCGCCCATGCTGGCGCCGGTGGGGTTGTGCAGCGCCGGGGTCAGCACCACTACCCGGGCGCCGCTGGCACGGGCCACGCGGTCGAGATCGTCGGGAAGAATGCCCTGGTGGTCCATCGCGATGCCGTGCAAGGGCAGGCGCAGTTGCCGGCAGGCCGCCTTGATCCCCGGGGCGGTCAGGGCTTCGACCATCACCGCCTCGCCGGGCTGGCAGAGCGACAGCAGGACGCTGAACACGCCCTGTTGCGCGCCGCCACAGAGCAGTATCTGGCTGGCCGTCAGTTGCAGGCCGCGCAGGTTGAGCCAGCTCGCACCTTGCAATCGGCCCAGCAGCAACTGTTCGGCGCCGAGGTAATGTTCCAGGCCGTGGGCCGGGCCCTGGTGAAGGACCTGGCGCAGGGCTTGTTCGAGATCCTGCCCTTGCTCGTCTACGATCGGCACGTTTGTCGATAGATCGATGCAGGTGCTCTCATGATCGCGTTGTTTCAGCCGAAACAGCGTAGCTTCCTTGCTCCCCGCCAATACGTAGGTGCCCCGGCCGACCTCGCCGGACACCAGATGTCGCGCCGCCGCCTCGCGATACGCCTGCTGGGTGGTGCTCGGATTCAGGCCCAGGGCCCAGGCCAGGCGACGTTGCGGTGGCAGGCGTTCGCCCACCTTGAGCTCACCCTGTTCGATGGCCCGGGCGATCGCCTCGACCAGGGCCAGGTAGCGGGGTTGCGCGTCGTCGGGGAGGGTTGGGGTCCACATGATTTTATTGTTGGCCATGCAATATAAGGTTTGACCCATACAATGCGCGGCACCCAGGATCGGGTCAACGTCAACCCGATCCGAGGTGTTCCATGTTCGACCTGCCTGCCCTGCGCGAAGCGTCCCGTCTGGTTCGTGCCCAGGTGCCCGCCACTCCGCAATATGCCTGGCCACGCCTGGCCGAACGGTTGGGTTGCGAGGTCTGGGTCAAGCATGAAAACCATGCACCGACCGGCGCCTTCAAGGTACGCGGCGGCTTGCTCTACGTGCAGTCGTTGCTGGCGCGGGCGCCGCAGACCCGCGGCCTGGTCACGGCGACGCGGGGCAACCACGGCCAGAGCATGGCCCTGGCGGCGCGTAATGCCGGAGTGCCTATCGTGATTGTCGTCCCTCAAGGCAATTCCCCGGAAAAGAACGCAGCGATGCGCGCCCTGGGCGCCGAATTGATCGAGCATGGCGCCGACTTCGACCAGGCCCGGGCCGAGGCGGCGCGGGTGGCGCAGAAGCGGGGCTTCGAAAGCGTGCCGCCGTTTCATCCGGACCTGATCCGCGGGGTCGCCACCTATGCCCTGGAATTGTTCGAAGCGGTGGCCGGGCTGGATGCGGTGTATGTGCCGATCGGCATGGGCTCGGGGATCTGCGGCTTGATCCGCACCCGTGACCTGCTCGGGCTGGATACGCAGATCATCGGCGTGGTCTCCAGTGCGGCCGATGCTTTTGCCCGCAGTGTCGAGGCGGGGCGGATCGTCACCACCGAAACCGCCGATACCTTCGCCGACGGCATGGCCTGCCGGATTCCGCAGCCGGAAGCGTTCGAAATCATCCGCCAGGGCGCGGCGCGGATTGTCCGGGTCACTGACGAGGAGATCGGGCAGGCGATCCGCATCTACCACGAAGACACCCACAACACCGCCGAAGGTGCCGGCGCGGCGGGGTTGGCCGCGCTGTATCAGGAACGCGGGCGACAGCAGGGGCGCAAGGTGGCGGTGGTGTTGAGCGGGGCGAATATCGACAGGGAGAGGTTTGCGCGGGTATTGGGGGAGGGCTGAAAAGTCTTGAATGAAACTTCGGCAAGAAGTGCTGTCGTGCTTTGCTAGGCTCTTTGCCCGTTCCCTGAGGGAGAGTTCAAAGCATGAGTTGCATCAGTTACATGGGATATACCGCCCGGGTTCAATACGATGCCCGTGACAAGCTTTTTGTTGGGCGGATTTTGGGCGTACAGACGATCATCAGTTTTCATGCTGATTCGGTCAGCGCTCTGCACGAGGCATTTATAGTGGCGCTTGAGGACTACCTGGCTGGGGAGTGAATCGGGATCAAGTGGCACACCTTTTGGTCTTCTGGTTCGCGCCCCGCAATTTCTTCCAATACACCCCCACCCCAATCCGCTTAAATACCGGCTGCCTCGATCATCAGCCGGTAGCGGACCCTTCCTTCATGCCCTTTTCCAACGGTTTTCTCCTCTCCCTTTCCCTTTGTCTCGACATCGGCATCGCCAACATCGCCATGATCACCCTGGCCATGCAGCGCGGCTTCTGGCAGGGCATGTGGCTGGGATTGGGAACCTGCGTGGGTGATTTGCTCTATGCCCTGGCCGCGTTGGCCGGGATGACCGTGCTCCTGCAATTCGAGAGCGTGCGCTGGGTCCTGTGGATCGGCGGTTCGCTGCTGCTGGTGTGGTTCGCGGTGAAGATGCTGTGGGCGGCACTGCGCGGCAATGCCCACCTGGACACCACCCGGGAAGTGGTGCGCGAATCGCCCTGGCGCGAGTTCCTGCGCGGCATCTTCCTGGCCATGTCCTCGCCCAGCGCGATTCTCTGGTTCGCGGCGGTGGGCGGGGTGCTGATCTCCCGTTCGGGCGCCGGCGGGGCGCTGCAAGCGGGCCTGTTCCTCGGTGGGTTCTTCTGCGCCGGGGTGCTCTGGTGCGTGACCCTGTGCGGCGCCGCCAGCCACGGCGGCAAGCTCCTCGGCGACCGCCTGCTGACCTGGTCGTACCTGGCGTCGGCAGGGATCTTCTGCTACTTCGCGGTCTATGTGATCGTGTCCGGCTACCGCGAATTCATCCTTGCGCCGGCGCTTTGAACGCCTGCCAATAATGATTGGGGGTCATGCCCATGACCCGGCGGAACGCATTGATGAAGTGGCTCTGGTCATAGAAGCCCAGGCCCAGTGCCACCTCGGCGGGATGCTCGCCGGCCCGCAAGCGCCGGCGCGCTTCGCTCAGGCGCAATTGCATGTGGTACTGCAACGGGGCCAGCCCGGTCGCATTCTTGAAGCAGCGCACGAAGTGGTATTTGCTCAGCCCTGCCACCGCCGCCAGGTCTTCAAGGGCCAGGCGCGCGTGCGGGGTGTCGCGCATGCACTGCATGGCCAGGCGCAGGGCGTGGCTTTGTTCTCCGGCGGGGCCGGTGGGGCGTTGGAGCAATTGTCCGAGCAGTGCCAGCAAAGCCTCTTCGCGATGAGCCGGTTGTTGATTGTCGATCCGGGCGAAATCGACGATGGCGCGGTACAGCCCGGCATCCTGGAACACGCCCTGTTCGAAGCGTGGCATTGCGCAAAAGGGCTTCAGGTTGTTCTCCCGCGCTACCTGCTCCAGTGCCTGCGGCGCCAGGTGCAGGCTGATGTATTCCACCCCTGGGGCCGCGAACTCCGACGCCTGCACCGCCAGCGGGTTGTACAGCGTGATAGCGCCAACCGGCACCTCCAGGGTGCGTCCCTCCAGCCAGATCCGCTCATGTCCCCACAGGTTCGCGCCCAGCACATACTCGTCGTGGGTATGGCGCTCGAAACAGGCGGCGCCCGTGGCCCGGACCCAGGACGATTCGACCAGGCCACAGGCCCGCAAAGGTTGGCTGATCAATGCCATCTGCCGAGGTCTCCGAAGCACGCAACGCGGCGACACTAGCCGGGAAGCGGCAAGTACCGCAAGCGACGATTACGGCCGGTGCGTACAGATTTTTTTCGCTTTTTTCCTTGGGCTGTCGATTCCTCGGGCTCCCGTTCGACCAATGCTGCAGGCGCCGGATTTTCCCGTCGCCAATCACTGCCATGAGGACATACCAATGAACAGCGCAGCCGAACAGGAAATCCGTCAACTCATCGACCGCTGGATCCAGGCCGTGCGCGAGCGCGACCTGCCCGCCATCGTCGCGGTCTACGCTGACGATATCGTCGCCTTCGACGCTATCCAGGCCCTGCAATTCAAGGGCAAGGCCGACTACAAGGCGCATTGGGAGATGTGCATGGGCATGTGCAGCGGGCCGATGGTCTTCGAGGTGGCACAACTGACCGTGCACGCCAGTGGTGACCTGGCCCTGGCCCACTGGCTCAACCGCTGCGGGCCCGCAGACGACGAAAGCCAGTGCGGTTTCATGCGCGCTTCGGTGGGCTACCGGCGCACCGGCGGGCAGTGGCAGGTGATCCACGAACACTGGTCCGCGCCCTTCGACATGCAGACCCAGAAGGCCCTGTTCGATCTCAAGCCCTGACCCCACGTCGGAGAACGCCATGAAATACCTGTGCCTGGTCTACTGTGATGAAACCCTGTTGCACGGTCTGCCCGAGAGCCCGGCGGATGCCGAGTGCATGGCCTACGCCAATGCCATCCACGACAGCGGCCGGATGCTCGCCGCCGAGGCACTCAAGCCGGTGCAGACCGCTACCACGGTGCGGGTACGTGGCGGGCAGACCAGCCTGACCGACGGCCCTTTCGCCGAAACCAAGGAGCAACTGGCCGGCTTCTACTTGGTGGAAGCCCGCGACCTCAACGAAGCGCTGAACATCGCCCGCGGCATTCCGGCCGCGCGGGTGGGCAGCGTCGAGGTCCGGCCGGTGCGCGAGCTGCAACCCTGAACGAGGAGAACAACACCCATGAATCCTCAGCAATCCGGTGCGGGAGAAGCGCGGCATGAACTGTCCCTGAGCCGCCTGATCGACGCACCTCGCACCCGGGTGTTCCGCGCCTGGACCGATCCGCAACTGCTTCGGTGCTGGTGGGGGCCCCACGGCATGACCACCCCGGTGTGCGAGATGCAGCTGTGGGTCGGCGGTCTGTTTCGTACCGTACTGCGTGCCCCGGACGGCAGCGAGTACCCGAACCAGGGCGTGTTCCTGGAGATCGTCGCGCCGGAGCGGATCGTTTTCACCGACGCCTTCGGTCCCGGCTGGGTACCCTCGGCGCGGGCGTTCATGACCGCGGTGATCACCCTCGACGATATCCACGGCAAGACCCTCTACACCGCCCGTGCCTGGCATTGGAGCGCCGAAGACCGCCAGGCCCACGAGGAAATGGGTTTCCACCGCGGTTGGGGCGAGAGCCTCGACCGCCTGGTGGAACTGGTGACCGGTCCGCTGGAGGCATGATGCCCGGCAGCGAGGCGGTGCGTGCCGCCATCGATCAGGTGTACCGGGACGAATCGCGACGGATCCTTGCCACCTTGATTCGTCTGCTGGGGGATTTCGACCTGGCCGAGGAGGCGTTGCATGAAGCCTTCTTCACTGCCGTCGAGCGCTGGCAGCGCGATGGCATTCCCGCCAGCCCCAGGGCCTGGCTGGTCTCCACCGGACGCTTCAAGGCCATCGATGGCCTGCGTCGGCGTGCCCGTTTCGAGCGCTCGCCCGAGGCCTTGCGCCAGGCCCTTGAGCGGCTGGAGGCGGATGACATGAATGTCGAGGAACTGGAAGACGACCGCCTGCGCCTGATCTTCACCTGCTGTCACCCGGCCCTGGCCGCCGACGCCCAGGTGCCCCTGACCCTGCGCGAGGTTTGCGACCTGACCACCGAGGAAATCGGACGGGCCTTCCTGCTGGCGCCGGCCACCATCGCCCAGCGCATTGTCCGCGCCAAGGCCAAGATCCGTGAGGCCGGCATTCCCTACCAGGTGCCGGCGCGCGATGAACTGCCGGAGCGCCTCGACAGTGTCCTGCGGGTGATCTACCTGGTGTTCAACGAAGGCTATTCGGCGTCGTCCGGTGAGACGGTGGTGCGCGATGAGCTCTGTGCCGAGGCGATTCGTCTTGGGCGGCTGCTACGTGAGTTGCTGCCCGACCCCGAGGTGCTCGGCCTGCTCGCGCTGATGCTGTTGCAGGCCTCCCGGACCCGGGCGCGCAATGCGGGGGAAGGCGAGCTGGTCCTGCTCGACGCCCAGGATCGCAGCCTGTGGGACCAGGTGCTGATTGCCGAAGGGTGTGCCCTGGTGCAACAGGCACTGTGCACCCAAAGGTTCGGCCCGTACACCTTGCAGGCGGCGATCGCTGCAGTGCATGCCGAAGCCGCCACGGCGCAGGATACCGACTGGGCGCAGATCGTCGGGCTCTACGAGGTGCTGCTGCGTGGCTGGCCTTCGCCGGTGATCGAGCTCAATCACGCGGCCGCCGTGGCGCAAAGGGACGGCCCGCTGGCGGGGCTGGCGTTGATCGAGGGGATTCTGCAGCGGGGAGACCTTCGCGACTACCAGCCGGCGCATTGCGCGCGGGCCGAGCTGTGCCGGCAGCTTGGACGCCAGGATCAGGCCCGCGAAGCGTATCGCACCGCACTCGGCCTGACCCGGCAAGCGCCCGAGCGGCGCTTTATCGAGCGCCGTCTTCAGGTTCTGCAGGCGATCAGCCGAAGGTGATCGGCGGCGGGCTGACCAGTTCGACGGTCTGCTGCTTGCGTGGCGCGAGGATCTCGGCTTCGCCGTCAACCACCAGTTCTTCGTTCTGGTTGAACACGCGGGTAGCGATGCGCACGCGGAACTTCGGCAGCTTTTCAAGGATTTCCAGGCGCACGGTCAGGGTGTCGCCGATCTTCACCGGCTTCTGGAAGCTCATCTGCTGGCCGAGGTAGATGGTGCCCGGGCCGGGCAACTCGCAGGCCACGGCGGCGCTGATCAGTGCACCGCTGAACATGCCGTGGGCGATGCGCTCCTTGAACATGCTCTTGGCGGCGAATTCGGCATCCAGGTGGACCGGGTTGTGGTCACCGGACATCGCGGCGAACAGCTGGATGTCACGTTCTTCGACGGTCTTGCTGAAGCTGGCCTTCTGACCGACTTCGAGGGATTCGTAAGGCGTGTTGGTGACCTGGGTCATTCAGGGGATTCCTTCGATACGCGACGGGGCGGCAGTATCACTCGCTGCGCACCGGCCGGCCAAGGGCCAGGGTGCTTTCGAGCCAGTCGATCAGCTGCGCGGTGACCTCGTCACGGTTGGTTTCGTTGAGCAGCTCGTGGCGAGCCTGCGGATAGAGCCGCAGGTGCACGTGCTGGTTCCCGGACAGGCGCAGGGCGCCGGTCAGATCTTTCAGACGCTTGCCGGCACTGACCGGATCACATTCGCCACCGATCACCAGGATCGGCAGGTTCGGGTCGATCTGCGCCAGGTTGCGCGGGCGGCTGATCTGCTCCAGCCCGCCGAGCAGGTCGATCCACAGGCGATTGCAGCAGCGGAAGCCGCATAGCGGGTCGTTCACGTACCTGTCGACCTCCACCGGATCGCGGCTGAGCCAGTCGAAGGCCGTGCGATTGGGCTTGAAGGCCTTGTTGAACGAGCCGAAGGAGAGGAATTCGATCAGCGCGCTGCGGCCCAGCGGGCCCTGTCGCCAGCTTTCCAGGCGGGCGATCTGGCGCGCCGCGCGATACAGCGCCGGCGCCTGGAAATTGGAGCCACTGAGGATCGCCCCGTGCAGGCTGCCGCTATGGTGCAGCAGGTAGGCCTGGGCAATGTAGCTGCCCATGCTGTGGCCGAAGAGAAACACCGGCAGGCCCGGATGCTGCTGGCCGATGTGCTGGTTGAGCAGGCCGAGGTCGTTGACTACGGTATTCCAGCCGTTCTCGGTGGCGAACAGGCCAAGCGTGCCCTGCTCGGCGGTACGGCCGTGGCCGCGCTGGTCGTGGGCATACAGGGCGAAACCGGCACTGCTAAGGGCCTCGCCGAGTCGTTGGTAGCGCCCGGCATGCTCGGTCATGCCGTGGGCCAGCAGCACCACCGCGCGCACCGGCGTGGCGGGTAGTCAGTGGCGGACGTACAGGCTGCAATGGTTGCTGGCCGGCAGCCAGAAGGCGTCATGGAGCATCGTGGTTTTCCAAGGCAATGGATGCCCCTGAGTGTATAGCCGCTTGCCAAATCGGCTAGCCCGGTAGATGGAGATTCACAGGATCTATGACGAGCCTTGGCATATTTGCCACCTGTGGCAGAGCTGCTAACGTCGGCAGAACGCCGTTTTGCAAGCAGCAATCCGGACCGCACAGGCTCAGGACCGAGGACAATAATAAATGCACGCCGATTTCTGGAACGACAAGCGCCCGCCGGGAGTACCTTCGCAGATCGACATGAGCACCTATAAGTCGGTAGTCGAAGTATTCGAACGCTCCTGCAAGACATTCGCCGACCGACCGGCCTTCAGCAACCTGGGCGTGACCCTGACCTACGCCGAACTGGACCGTTATTCCGCCGCCTTCGCCGCGTACCTGCAGCAATGCACCGACCTCAAGCCGGGCGAGCGCATCGCGGTGCAGATGCCCAACGTCCTGCAATACCCCATCGCCGTGTTCGGTGCCTTGCGCGCCGGGCTGATCGTGGTCAACACCAACCCGCTGTACACCGCCCGGGAGATGCGCCACCAGTTCAAGGATTCCGGCGCCCGCGCCCTGGTGTACCTGAACATGTTCGGCAAGCTGGTGCAGGAAGTGCTGCCCGATACCGGCCTGGACTACCTGATCGAAGCGAAGATGGGCGACATGCTGCCGACCGCCAAGGGCTGGCTGGTCAATACCATCGTCGCCAAGGTCAAGAAGATGGTTCCCGACTACCACCTGCCCCAGGCGCTGTCGTTCAAGCAGGTGCTGCGCCAGGGCAAGGGGCATGCCCTGAAGCCGGTGCAGGCCGGCCACGACGACATCGCCGTGCTGCAATACACCGGCGGCACCACCGGGGTAGCGAAGGGGGCGATGCTCACCCACGGCAACCTGGTCGCCAACATGCTCCAGGTGCTGGCCTGTTTCTCGCAACTGGGGCCTGACGGGCAGAAACTGCTCAAGGACGGCCAGGAAGTGATGATCGCGCCGCTGCCGCTGTACCACATCTATGCCTTCACTGCGAATTGCATGTGCATGATGGTGACCGGCAACCACAACGTGCTGATCACCAATCCGCGGGACATTGCGGGCTTCGTCAAGGAGCTGAAAAAGTGGCGCTTCTCCGCGCTGCTCGGGCTCAACACGCTGTTCGTCGCGCTGATGGACAACCCTGCCTTCAAGGACCTGGATTTCTCCGCGCTGAAGGTCACCAACTCCGGCGGCACCGCGCTGGTCAAGGCCACCGCCGAGCGCTGGGAAGGTCTCACCGGTTGCCGCATCGTCGAGGGCTACGGCCTGACCGAAACCTCGCCGGTGGCCAGCACCAATCCCTATGGCCAGCTGGCGCGCCTGGGCACCGTGGGCATTCCGGTACCGGGCACGGCGTTCAAGGTCACCGATGACCAGGGCAACGAAATGCCCCTGGGCGAGCGCGGCGAGCTTTGCATCAAGGGCCCCCAGGTGATGAAGGGCTACTGGCAGCGTCCGGACGCCACCGCCGAGGCTTTCGATGCCGAGGGCTGGTTCCGGACCGGCGATATCGCGGTGATCGATCCGGACGGCTTCACCCGCATCGTCGACCGCAAGAAGGACATGATCATCGTCTCGGGCTTCAACGTGTACCCGAACGAAATCGAGGACGTGGTCATGGCTCACCCGAAAGTCGCCGCCTGTGCCGCCATCGGCGTGCCGGACGAACGTTCCGGCGAGGCGGTCAAGCTGTTCGTGGTGGCGAGGGAGGGCGGCGTGACCCTGGAAGAACTCAAGGCTTACTGCAAGGCCAACTTCACCGGCTACAAAGTGCCCAAGCACATCGTCCTGCGGGATTCGTTGCCGATGACGCCGGTAGGAAAGATCCTGCGCCGCGAGTTGCGCGAACCGGCTTGAGCAGCTACAAGCTATAAGCCGAAAGCTGCAGGATAGAGCGGCCGCGCACGCTCTCTTGCAGCTTTTGACTTAAAGCTTGCAGTTCGGTTTAGACCATTTACTCTAAAAGTGACCAATAAATTATCAAGAGTCATTTTAGTGACTCGCTGGGCCGCTTTAGCTCTAGGCGACCCCTGGTAAAGCTGTTACTCTCGGCGCGCTTCGGATCGGTCGGTTTGCAATAAATCGACATCAAATATCAATAATAATCGCATCGACGCGGTGAAGAATTCGCTGTTGCTGGAGGAGTGGGCTTCCATGATCGAAAACTTTTGGAAGGATAAGTACCCGGCCGGGGTCGCCTCGCAAATCAACCCGGACGAGTACCCGAATATCCAGGCGGTATTGAAGCAGTCCTGCCAGCGTTTCGCCGATAAACCGGCATTCAGCAACCTGGGCAAGACCCTGACCTATGGCGAGCTGTACGAGTTGTCCGGTGCCTTCGCTGCCTACCTGCAGCAGCATACCGACCTGCAACCCGGAGACCGCATCGCCGTTCAACTGCCGAACGTTCTGCAATATCCCGTCGCCGTCTTCGGTGCCATGCGCGCCGGGCTGATCGTGGTCAACACCAACCCGCTCTACACGGCGCGGGAAATGGAACACCAGTTCAACGACTCCGGCGCCAAGGCCCTGGTGTGCCTGGCCAACATGGCGCACCTGGCGGAAAAGGTCGTACCCAAGACGTCGGTCAAGCACGTCATCGTCACAGAAGTCGCCGATCTGCTGCCGCCGCTCAAGCGCCTGCTGATCAACAGCGTCATCAAGTACGTGAAGAAGATGGTCCCGGCCTACAGCCTGCCGAACGCCGTGAAGTTCAACGACGCACTGGCGAAAGGGCAGGGCAAGGCGGTCAGGGAAGCCTCGCCGTCCCACGACGATGTCGCGGTGCTGCAATACACCGGCGGCACCACCGGCGTGGCCAAGGGCGCCATGCTGACCCACCGCAACCTGATCGCCAACATGCTGCAGTGCAAGGCGCTGATGGGCTCCAACCTCAATGAGGGCTGCGAGATCCTGATCACCCCGCTGCCGCTCTATCACATCTATGCCTTCACCTTCCATTGCATGGCGATGATGCTGATCGGCAACCACAACATCCTGATCAGCAACCCGCGCGACCTGCCGGCGATGGTCAAGGAGCTGTCGAAGTGGAAGTTCAGCGGTTTCGTCGGGCTCAACACCCTGTTCGTCGCCCTGTGCAACAACGAGGACTTCCGTCGCCTGGACTTCTCCGCGCTCAAGGTCACCCTGTCCGGTGGCATGGCCCTGCAACTCTCGGTTGCCGAGCGCTGGCGCGAAGTGACCGGCTGCGCCATCTGCGAAGGCTACGGCATGACCGAAACCAGCCCGGTGGCCTCGGTGAATCCGGCGCAGAACATCCAGGTCGGCACCATCGGCATCCCGGTACCTTCGACCCTGTGCAGGGTGATCGACGATGCTGGCAACGAGTTGCCGTTCGGCGAGATCGGCGAGCTGTGCATCAAGGGCCCGCAGGTCATGAAAGGCTACTGGCAGCGCCAGGAAGCCACCGACGAGATCCTCGATGCCGAGGGCTGGTTGAAGACCGGCGACATCGCGGTGATCCAGGCCGATGGCTACATGCGCATCGTCGACCGCAAGAAGGACATGATCCTGGTTTCCGGTTTCAACGTGTATCCGAACGAACTCGAGGATGTGCTGGCGACCCTGCCGGGCGTGCTGCAATGCGCCGCGATCGGCGTGCCGGACGAGAAGTCGGGCGAGGTGATCAAGGTGTTCATCGTGGCCAAGCCGGGGGTGACCCTGACCCGCGAGCAGGTGATGGAGCATATGCGCGCCAATGTCACCGGCTACAAGGTGCCGCGCTTCGTCGAGTTCCGCGATGCGTTGCCGACCACCAACGTCGGCAAGATCCTGCGACGTGAGTTGCGGGATGAAGAGTTGAAGAAGCTGGGTCTCAAGAAGATCGCCTGAGTCCTCTCGGGCTTCATCGCTGGCAAGCCAGCTCCCACAGGGTCAGCACAAGTCCTGAGGGCCTGTGCTGACCCTGTGGGAGCTGGCTTGCCAGCGATGAGGCCCGAAAGATCAACGCAATTTCTCGAGCATCTGGTAGTACCACATCCCCGCCGCCAACAGCGGATTGCCCAGCAGATCCCCCATCGGTACCCGCACGTGGCGGCAGCCGGCGAAGGTGTCGAACTTCTCCAGCGTGCCGGTGATCGCTTCGGCCATGATCTCGCCCATGATATGGCTGGTGGCAATGCCGTGCCCCGAGTAGCCCTGGCAATACCAGACATTCTCCGAGAGCTTGCCCAGTTGCGGGATGCGGTTGACCACGATGCCCATCGCACAGCTCCACTGGAACTCGATCGGCACGTCCTTCAGCACCGGGAAGGTGCGCTCGATGCAGGGCCGCAGTTCCCCGGCGATATCCCGCGAATCCCGTCCCGAATAGTTGGCGCCACCGCCGAACAGCAGGCGGCCATCGGCAGTCATGCGGTAGTAGTCGAGCACGAAGCGGCAGTCGTACACCGCCAGGTCGTGCGGGTTGAGCTGGCGCGCCAGGTCTCCCAGCGGCGCGGTGGTGACGATCCCGCCCATGGCCGGGAAGATCTTGCCCTTGAGCTGGCGCTTTTCCAGCTTGTGATAGACATCGCCCGCGAGCATCACCTGTTTCGCTTCGATCCGGCCCTTGGCGGTAACCACCGCCGGGCGCGGGCCATGGACGATCTCCAGCACTTGCGAGTTCTCGAAGATCAGCGCGCCCAGGCTGTGAGCTGCACGGGCCTCGCCCAGGCATAGATTGAGCGGGTGCAGGTGCAGGTTGCGCAGGTTTTTCAGCGCGCCGAGGTAGAGCGGCGAATCCAGGTGGCGGCGCACGCCTTCACGGTCGAGCAATTGCACCTGGTCGCCCATGCCCCGAAGCTGGGCTTCGCTGGCGAACGCCTGGAGTTCATTCATGTGCGACGGCTTCATCGCCGCATGCAGATGACCGCGCTTGAGGTCGCAATCGATGCCATAGCGCTCGACCCGCTGCTCGATGATCTGGTGCCCGCGAAAGCGCAGGTGCCAGATGAAATCGTCGACGTCGTCGCCCAGCCGGGCGCGCATCTGCTTGCGCATGGCTTCGTCGCCCGACAGGCTGCCGGTGACCTGCCCGCCATTGCGTCCGCTGGCGCCCCAGCCAATGCGGTTGGTCTCGACGATGGCGACCTTCAGGCCGCGTTCGGCCAGCTCGACGGCGCTGGCGACACCGGTGAAGCCGCCACCGATGATCGCCACATCGACCTCTACCGTGCCTTCCAGGGTCGGGTACTGGGTGGCATCGTTGAGGGTAGCGCTGTAATAGGACGCGGCGCGCTGGGCGCTGCCGTGGTTCAGGGCTGCATTCATGTTTCGGGTCCTTCGAAAAAAGAGGAAAGGGTTCAGGCCTGGGTCAGGTACCAGCGCCAGTCCTGTTCGCCGACTTCGGCCATGAACTGGCGGTACTCGGCACGCTTGACCGCGAGGTACACGCCAAGGAATTCCTGGCCCAGGGTGTCCCGGGCCCAGCTCGAGTGCTCCAGGGCGGTGAGCGCGCTGAGCCAGTCGGTAGGCAGCAAGGTAGTGGCCTGGGCATAACCGTTGCCTTCCACCGGCGCACCCGGATCCAGTTGTTGGCGCACGCCGTGGTGCACCGCGCCGAGCAGGGCAGCGGCGGCAAGATAGGGGTTGGCGTCGGCGCCGCAGATGCGGTGTTCGATATGCCGGGTCGGCGCCGGGCCCCCGGGCACGCGCAGGCTCACGGTGCGGTTGTCGATGCCCCAGGTTGGAGCCAGCGGCGCGTAGCTGTTGGCCTGGAAGCGCCGGTAGGAGTTGGCGTTGGGGCAGAACAGCAGCAACGAATCGAGCAGCGCGGCGAGCATGCCTCCCACTGCCTGGCGCAACAGTGGCGTGCCGGCCGGGTCTTCGCTGGCGAACAGGTTGTTGCCCTCGGCATCGGCCAGGCTCACATGCAGGTGCATGCCGGTGCCGGCCAGGTCGGCGAAGGGCTTGGCCATGAAGCAGGCCTGCATGCCGTGCTTGTGCGCTACGCCCTTGACGATGCGCTTGTAGCGCACGGCCTGGTCCATGGCCAGCAGGGCATCGCCGTGCTCCAGGGTGATTTCCACCTGGCCGGGGGCATATTCGGAAATCGCCGTGCGCGCTGGAATGCCCTGGGTCTTGCAGGCGGCATACAGGTCGGCGAGGAAGGGTTCGATCTGCTCCAGCTCGCGCAGGCCATAGACCTGCGTACTGCGCGGGCGTCCGCCATCGGCGTCGAGAGCGGGTTGCGGGCGGCCATTGCCGTCGCGTTTCTGGTCAAGCAGATAGAACTCCAGCTCGCAGGCCATTACCGGGTGATAGCCGTCGGCCTTCAGCGCATCGATCACCCGCAGCAGCACATGGCGTGGATCGGCATTGGCAGCGGGCAAGCCCTGTTCCGGGTGCATGCTGACCTGCAGCGCGGCAGTGGGGATCTGTCGCCACGGCAGGCGCACCAGGCTGCCCTCCAGCGGGTAGGCACGGCAGTCGATATCACCGACATCCCACACCAGCCCGGAGTTTTCCACGTCTTCGCCGTGCAGGGTCAGGCCAAGGATGGTGCTTGGCAGGGGGCGACCGCTTTCGTAGACCGCCAGCAGTTCCTCGCGGTGCAACAGCTTGCCGCGTGGCACGCCGTTGGCGTCGAGGATAAACAGCTCGATCATTTCGATATCGGGATTGGCGTCCAGGAACGCGCGGGCCTGCTCGATGGGGGCAAAGTGCATGGGTGTTCTCGCTTGCGCCATGAGGGCGCGCTGGGAATCGACAAGGAGGCCGATGCAAGAGCACGGCCAGGGTTATCGGTCAGGCGAGAGCGGTATCTGGTGGGCGGGCGTGACGGCAATGCCACAGGGCCCAGAAAGCGAGGATGACATGCACCAGCGGGTTTTCCCCGCGACGGGCCCGCGCCTTCGGGAACGAAGGGGCCTGGTGGGGGCGGGGCATGCTGGTGGACAAAGTCATGCCTTGATACTCCCATGCTGGCGATGGTTCATTAAATTGGTGTTTGTGTAACTTCAGTCAAGCTCTCACTAAACTTAGTGTGCTCAACACAGAACCCCTGTGGGAGCTGGCTTGCCAGCGATAGGGCCTGACCAGGCAACATCTTTGCCTAGGCAGGCCTCATCGCTGGCAAGCCAGCTCCCACAGGGTTATCGGCGATGCCTACAATCGGCAAATCTGCGACAATCCCCCGCTATTCCAAGCCGATCATCTCCCGCAGGACACGCCTGCGCCGCCAAAGACCTCATGACTGACCAGAACGCCGCCATCGGGCAACTGCTGAAAAACCTCGATCACGCCATGATCGCCGAGCGCCATCGCCTGCGCCGGCAACTTCACGAACTGCGCAAGCGTCCCGACGATGCGAAGCTGGCCCAGTGGGCGCAGCGGGTCCAGGCGTCCTGCGACCAGGCCGTGGCGCGCAAGGCCAGCGTGCCCACGGTGCGCTACGACGACAGCCTGCCCATCGCCGCCAAGCGCGACGAGATCAAGAAGCTGGTAGCGGAAAACCAGGTGGTGATCATTGCCGGTGAGACCGGCTCGGGGAAAACCACCCAGTTGCCGAAGATCTGCCTGGAGCTGGGGCGCGGCCAGTTCGGCCTGATCGCCCATACCCAGCCGCGGCGGATCGCTGCGCGCAGCGTTGCCAGCCGGGTTGCCGAAGAGCTGGGAACGCCGCTGGGCGCGCTGGTCGGCTACCAGGTGCGCTTCGAGGACCAGAGCGACGCCAATACCCTGGTCAAGCTGATGACCGACGGTATCCTCCTGGCCGAAACCCAGCACGACCGTTTCCTCGAACGCTACGACACGATCATCGTCGACGAGGCCCACGAGCGCAGCCTCAACATCGACTTCCTCCTCGGCTACCTGAAGACCCTGCTGCCGCGGCGCCCGGACCTGAAGGTGATCATCACCTCGGCGACCATCGACCTGGAGCGCTTTTCCAAGCACTTCGACGATGCGCCGATCATCGAGGTGTCCGGCCGCACCTTCCCGGTGGAAACCTGGTATCGCCCGCTGACCAGCGAGCAAGACGAGGAGGGCAACCGGGTCGAGGATGACCTCACCGTGGACCAGGCGATCCTTGCCACCCTCGACGAGATCGCCGCCCACGAGCGCAGCGTCGGCAAGGGCCCGGGCGATGTGCTGGTGTTCCTCCCCGGTGAACGGGAGATCCGCGATGCCGCCGAGGTGCTGCGCAAGGCGCAGTTGCGCCATACCGAGATCCTGCCGCTGTACGCGCGCCTGTCGCCGGCCGAGCAGCAGCGCATCTTCCAGTCCCATCCGGGGCGCAGGGTGGTACTGGCGACCAACGTCGCCGAAACCTCGCTGACCGTGCCCGGGATCCGCTACGTGATCGACAGCGGTACCGCGCGCATCAGCCGCTACAGCTATCGCGCCAAGGTCCAGCGTCTGCCGGTCGAGGCGGTGTCCCAGGCCAGCGCCAATCAGCGCAAGGGCCGTTGCGGCCGGGTCGAACCCGGCATCTGCGTGCGCCTTTACAGTGAAGAGGACTTCAACGCGCGGCCGGCCTTCACCGATCCGGAAATCCTGCGCACCAACCTGGCTGCGGTGATCCTGCAGATGCTCCATCTGCGCCTCGGCGAGATCGACGCCTTCCCCTTCATCGAGCCGCCGGATGGCAAGGCCATCAGCGATGGCTTCAACCTGTTGCAGGAACTCTCCGCGGTCAACCGCGAGAACCAGCTGACCCCGCTGGGCCGCCAATTGGCGCGCCTGCCGGTAGACCCGCGGCTGGGCCGCATGCTGCTCGAAGGCGCGAAACAGGGCAGCCTGCAGGAAGTGCTGATCGTCGCCAGCGCCCTGTCGGTGCAGGACCCGCGCGAGCGTCCGCCGGAGCGCCAGCAGGCTGCCGACCAGGCCCACGCGCAGTGGAAGGACGCCGATTCCGACTTCGCCGCGCTGGTCAACCTGTGGCGCGGCTTCGAAGAGCAGCGCCAGGAACTGACCTCCAGCCCGCTGCGCAACTGGTGCCGGAAGAACTTCCTCAACTACCTGCGCCTGCGCGAGTGGCGCGACGCCCATCGCCAGCTCGGGCTGATCTGCCGTGACCTGCAACTGGGGATCAACAAGGAGCCGGCGGACTTCCCGCGGCTGCACAAGGCGATCCTCTCCGGTCTGCTCAGCCAGATCGGCCAGAAAACCGAGGAAGGCGATTACCTCGGCGCCCGCCAGCGACGTTTCTGGGTGCATCCGTCCTCGGGCATCGGCAAGAAACGCCCGCAATGGATCATGGCCGCCGAACTGGTAGAAACCACCAAGCTCTACGCGCGCATGGTGGCGAAGATCGATTCCGATTGGATCGAGCCGCTGGCCGGCCATCTGCTGAAGAAAAACCACTTCGAGCCGCACTGGGAGAAGAAGCGCGGCCAGGTGGTGGCCTTCGAGCAGGTCACCCTGTACGGCCTGATCGTGGTCGGCCGGCGTCCGGTGCATTACGGGCCGATCGATCCGCAGGCGTCCCGCGAGCTGTTTATCCGCGAGGGCCTGGTGGGCGGCGAAATCAACTCCCGCGCCAAGTGCCTGGCGGCGAATAGAAAGCTGCTGGAGGAACTCGACGAACTGGAAGCCAAGGCGCGGCGCCGCGACATCCTCGCCGACGAAGAAACCCTCTACGGCTTCTACGAGGCGCGCCTGCCGGCGGAGATCCACCAGACCGCCACCTTCGACAGCTGGTACCGGGTCAACAGCCAGAAAGACCCGCAGTTGCTGATCATGCGTGCCGAGGACGTGCTGGCCCGCGAGGCCAGCGAAGTCACCGCCGCGCAGTACCCCGACACCTTGCGCCTGGGTGACCTGAAGCTGTCGCTGAGCTATCACTTCGAGCCCAACCATGCCCGTGATGGCGTGACCGTCAGGGTGCCGGCGCCCTTGCTGCCAAGCCTGCCGGGCGAGCGCCTCGAATGGCTGGTGCCGGGCTTGCTGGAAGCCAAGTGCATCGCCCTGGTGCGCAACCTGCCCAAGGCCCTGCGCAAGAACTTCGTGCCGGTGCCGGACTTCGTCAAGGCGGCCCTGTCGCGCATGACCTTCGCCGAGGGCTCGCTGTCCCAGGCCCTCGGTCGCGAGCTGCTGCGCATGACCGGCGCGCGGGTCAGCGACGAAGCCTGGGCCGAGGCGGAGCAGCAGGTGGAAAACCACCTGAAGATGAACATCGAGGTGGTCGATGGCCAGGGCAAGTTCCTCGGCGAAGGCCGCGACCTGGCCGAACTGACCGCCCGTTTTGCCGCTGCCAGCCAGGCCGCATTGGCCGTGCCGCAGTCGGAAAAAACCCAGAAACCAGTGGAGGCCAAGGGCTTCGGCAAGGTCGAGCAGACCGCCCAGCAGAAGATCGCCGGGCTGTCGATGACGGTCTACCCGGCGCTGGTGGAAGAGGGCGGTACGGTCAAGGAAGGGCGCTTCTCGACCCAGGCCGAGGCCACCTTCCAGCATCGCCGCGCCTTGCAGCGCCTGCTGCTGCAACAACTGGCCGAACCGGCGAAGTTCCTGCGCGGCAAGCTGCCGGGCCTGACCGAACTGGGCCTGCTCTATCGCGAGCTGGGGCGCGTCGAATCGCTGGTCGAGGACATCCTCCTGGCCAGCCTCGACAGTTGCGTGCTGGAGGGCGAAAGCACCTTGCCACGTGACGGTGCGGCGCTGGCCTCGCTGGCCGAACGCAAGCGCGGCGACTGGACCGGGCATGCCGAGCGCCTGGCCCGGCTGGTGCTGGAAATTCTCAAGCTGTGGCACGGCCTGCAGAAACGTTTCAAGGGCAAGATCGACCTGGCCCAGGCGGTAGCGCTCAACGATATCAAGCAGCAGCTTGGCAACCTGGTCTATCCGGGCTTCGTCCGCGAGACGCCGGGCCTGTGGCTCAAGGAACTGCCGCGCTACCTGAAGGCGATCGAACTGCGCCTGGAAAAACTTGGCGCGCAGGTGCAGAAGGACCGGGTCTGGAGTGGCGAGCTGGGTAACCTCTGGGCGCAATACAAGGCCCGCGCCGACAAGCATGCCCAGGAAGGCAAGCGCGACGAGCAGTTACAGGTGTACCGCTGGTGGCTGGAGGAATACCGGGTCTCGCTGTTCGCCCAGCAACTGGGGACCAAGGTGCCGATTTCCGACAAGCGCCTGGGCAAGCAATGGAGCCAGGTGGAAGCCTGACCGGCGCAGTTGTGGCACACTTGGCAGCATTTACCGCGACCGGACGCCCGTTCCGGTCGCGGCAACCGACACCCGAACAGCCGGCAATGGCTCTGCCCCAAGGGGTCGTTGCATTTGCAAGCTGGTACCTTGGTGCCAACTCGAAGAACCCAACAGAGGATCGATCGTGCATAACGTCGTCATCAGCGGCACTGGCCTGTACACCCCGGCCAACAGCATTTCCAACGAAGAGCTGGTGGAATCCTTCAACACCTTCGTCGCCCGATTCAACGCCGACAACGCCGAGGCTATCGCGCGCGGTGAGGTCCAGGCCCTGGCCGAGTCCAGCGCGGCCTTCATCGAAAAGGCCTCGGGGATCAAGAGCCGTTTCGTCATGGACAAGGACGGCATCCTCGACCCGCAGCGCATGAAGCCGCGCCTGCCCGAGCGCAGCAACGACGAGCCGTCGATCCTCTGCCAGATGGCCGTGGCCGCCGCCGAGCAGGCGCTGCAACGCGCCGGGCGCACTGCCGCCGACGTCGATGCGGTCATCGTCGCCTGCTCCAACCTGCAGCGTCCGTACCCGGCCATCGCCATCGAGGTGCAACAGGCCTTGGGCATCAACGGCTTCGGCTTCGACATGAACGTCGCCTGTTCCTCGGCCACCTTCGGCATCCAGGTCGCCTGCAACAGCGTGCAACTGGGCCAGGCCCGCTCGGTGCTGGTGGTCAGCCCGGAAATCTGTACCGGCCACCTCAACTTCCGCGACCGCGACAGCCACTTCATCTTCGGTGACGCCGCCACCGCCGTGCTGGTCGAGCGCGCCGACCTGGCCACCTCGGCGCATCAGTTCGAGATCGTCAGCACCAAGCTGCTGACCCAGTTCTCCAACAATATCCGCAACAACTTCGGCTTCCTCAACCGTGCGGCGGAAGAGGGTATCGGCGCGCCGGACAAGCTGTTCGTCCAGGAGGGTCGCAAGGTGTTCCGTGAGGTCTGCCCGATGGTCGCCGAACTGATCGGTACGCACCTGGCGGAAAACAACCTCAACGTCAGCGACGTGAAGCGTTTCTGGCTGCACCAGGCCAACCTGAGCATGAACCAGCTGATCGTCAAGAAGCTGCTGGGCCGTGACGCGCTGGAGGAAGAAGCACCGGTGATTCTCGACCGTTATGCCAACACCAGCTCGGCGGGTTCGGTGATTTCCCTGCACAGCCACCAGGATGACCTGCCCAAGGGCGCGCTGGGCGTGCTCAGTTCGTTCGGTGCCGGTTATTCCATCGGCAGCGTGATCCTGCGCAAGCGCTGATCTCCCCAGGCATCTATGTTGTTGCTGGCGGCCTCATCGCTGGCAAGCCAGCTCCCACAGGGTTTGTGGTGCATGCAATCCCTGTGGGAGCTGGCTTGCCAGCGATGAGGGCCGTGTGGACAACGCATGAAGCGTCATTGATCCGGAATCCAGGAGGACTGGTGTAATCTGCCGGCAAAAAGCCATAAGCTTTCGAAGCGGCATCGGTTTCAGCAGGGTTAAGCAAAATGTTCGAGATAGATCGCAACAGCAAAGTGCTGTTGGTGGACCAGATTCGCAACGCAATCATCAGCCGCATCGAGGCCTTCCAGTGGGTCCGCGGCAGCCGCCTGCCATCGGTCCGGGCTCTGTCCAAACAGCTGGGCGTGAGTATCTTCACGGTCAGCAGCGCCTATGAAGACCTGGTGGCCCGGCAGATCATCGAGTCGCGCCCGGGCGCGGGTTACTACATTCTCGCTTCCGGCCCCGCCGACACCGGCAAGGACGCCGAGCGGATGATCCCGCCCTCCAGCCTGCACGCCGGGTTCCTGTACCGTGCGCTGGACCCTTCGCAATACGATTTCCCGGTCAGCTCCGGTTACCTGCCGCCCTCGTGGCTGGCCGATGCGGTGCCGGCGTCGGTCACAGGACGGCTGATCCGCAATACCCTGTCCTGCAGCGTCCCGGCCCCGGCCGCCGGCAGTCAGGAGCTGCGCTCGGTGATCGCCAAGAAGCTGCGCGAGCTGCAGATCAATGCCTCCAGCACCCAGATCGTGGTGACCATCGGCGCTACCCACGCGTTCTCGCTGATCCGCAACATGATGCTCGAGCCCGGGGATTACCTGCTGGTCGAGGACCCCAGCTACCTGCTGCTGCAGCTCAAGCTGATCAAGGACCGCGACTTCAACATCATCACCGTGCCACGCACCCACGATGGCCCGGACCTGGAAGTGATGGAGGAAATGGTCGCCAGATACCGGCCCAAGCTGTTCCTGACACAGACCCTGATCCATAACCCGACCGGCGGCAACACCTCGCCGGCCAAGGGCTTCCGCATCCTGTCGCTGGCGCAGAAATACGATTTCCATATCGTCGAGGACGATATCTTCGGCGCCCTGTGCACCAAGCAGACGCTGCGCCTGAGCAGCCTCGACGAATGGAACCGGACCTTCTACCTGAGCGGTTTCAGCAAGGTGCTCAGCCCGGCGCTGCGCCTGGGCTACGTGGTGGCCCCGCCGGTCTTCGTCGAGCGCCTGGTGGAGCAGAAGATGTACAACGTGCTGTGCGGCTCGTCGCTGGACGAGACCATCGTGGCCTATACCCTGGAGTCCGGGCGCTACCAGCATCATCTGGATGCCTTGCGCCAGCGGGTGATGCACGAACGCATCCGCGCGCGCGACTGGCTGACCAAAGTGGGGGTGGAAATCGACGAGGGCGTGGTGGAGGGCTTGTTTATCTGGGCGCGCTTCCCTGCGCACGTGGATCTTCGCCGCCTGATCGAAGAGGCGCACGATGCGCGGATCTTCTTGGCCCCGGGTTCACTGTTCAGCAACACCCGCGGGTACGACCAGTACATCCGCTTGAATGTCAGTCATTGCAACGACATTCGTTTCAGACAATTTGTCGCTGACCATCTATGCAGCGAAACTGCCAGCGCTTGAAGTAATCGGCGAAGGTACTCACCTGTCCCAGGTCCTCATAGGAATAGATCACCCCGTTGAGGATCTGCACCACGTCGTTGTCGCCCAGGGTCGGGATAAAGGAATCCTCGAGGATCTCCATGCCGTTCACGGTCAGGCTCAGATCGTCGATCCAGTACAGCGGCTTGCCATCCTTGCCCGACCAGATCCGGCTGTCGGCATAAAAGGACTTGAGCGCCAATCCATTGGTTTGCATGGGCATAACGTTGATCCCGCTTCGACTGATTGAAGTGTTGGCCATGGCTCAGGCCTTCCTGTGTGCCTTGAACCGCAGGCGCGTCGCATCCACGGTCCAGCGTCCGCTGCTGTCCTGCAGGTCGCGGACCAGTTCTTCCGTTACCTCGTCAAGGAAAGCCGTGCGCATCGGCGCGGGTACCACCTGCAGGAAGTGACCACAGCATTCATTGATCCACTGCGCGATCGGCACATCCAGCACCAGCGGTTGCTCGAACCAGCTGATATGGCTGACATGGAACCCGGCCTGCTCCAGCACCTGCTGGTACTCATGGGCGCCGGGCAGGTACCAGCGCTCCAGTTCGCTGCCGTCGATCGAGCGGCGTTCCAGCGCGCCGTGCAGGGCGCGACGGATCAGCGCGGCATGGCCGCTGCCCGGGAACTCGCCGACGAAGCGTCCGCCCGGCTTGAGCGCCATGAAGGCGCCGATGGCCACTTCATTGGCCTGCTGCATCTCGTGCAGGGCGTCATGGCTGAACACCACATCGAACTCCTGATGGAAATACAGCTCCTCGGCATTGCCACGCTTCACATCGAGACCGCGGGCGCGAGCTGCCACCACCCGCTCCGGACTGATGTCGAAACCCACCACCCCGGCGCCCTGGCTGGCCAGTTGCGCACTCAGGCAGCCGTCGCCGCAGCCGATATCCAGCACTTGTTCGTCGGCCTTGAGCGCCAACAGGCCCAGTACGCCATCGACGTAGCGGGCAATGCAGTGCGTGGGGGTGTCCGGCGGCTCGCTGCCGGGGCGGAAAAAACTCGGAGCACTCATCTCGATGTTTCCGTCTGTTGCGGGATAAAAAGGCGCGTGCCGGTCGCCCGACACGCGCAAATGTTCAGAGTCGCTTGGACAGCCAGACCAGCACGATGACGATGGCGCACACCGCCGGGGTCAGCCAGTTCCAGGCTTCGCCCATCAGCCAGATGGAGAAGGCGAAGGTGAAGAAGGGTTGCAGCAGCTGCAGTTGGCTGATGCGCTGGATGCCGCCCAGGGCCATGGCGCGGTTCCACGAGAAGAAGCCCAGCAGCGAATTGATCAGGGCCAGGAACAGCAATGCGGCGATGCCTTGGCCGGGCAGGTTGGCGATGGTCTCGCCGTCATACAGGTACAGGCTGACCGGCAGCAGCACCGGCAGGCTGACCACCAGGGTCCAGCACATGACCTGCCAGCCCGGCAGTTCCTTGGACAGCGCACCGCCCTGGGCGTAGCCGAAGCCGGCCAGGACCACGGCGCCGAGCAGGGCCAGGTCGCCGATGTAGATGTCCTTCACATCGGACTTGATCACGGTGTAGGCGAACACGGTGAGGAAGCCCAGGCTCGACACCAGCCAGAACATTTTCGATGGCCGGGTGCCGGTGATCAGGGTGCCGAAGATCGCGGTGGACAGCGGCAAGGCTGCCAGTACTACGCCGCCGTGGCTCACCGGCACGTACTGCATGCCCAGTGCGGTGAGGATCGGGAAACCGTAGACGATGCCGGTGGAGGTCAGCAGCATGCGCTTGATCTGCGAGCCGTTGGGCAGTTTCGCCCGGCCGATGATCAGGAACGGAATCGCCGCGAGCGCAGCCAGTACCGAGCGGAAAAAGCCGACCTGCAGGGCGCTCAGGTCGCCGGCGAGCATCTTCGCCGCCGGCAGGGTCATGGCGAAGGCGGCGACGGAAATCAGGCCGAGGAAGTAGGCCTGCAGGTCCTGGTTCTTGGTGTCTTGAAAACTGGCGACTGTACTTTGCGTCATTGCAGCGGTTCCTTGTGGCTTTACCGGTAAGGCATCCGCCCGTCATGGGCGGATGCGCACGCCGGTCAGATCTGTTTGTTGTTCAGGTTCGGTTTGTCCAGCGGGCTGGTGCTGAGGAAGAACACCAGGGAGGTGCGCGTCCCGCTTTCCACCTTGCGCACGCCGTGGGGAATCTCGCAGCGGTTGATCAGCACATCGGCATAGCCGGTCTTGAGCTGGTGTTCCTTGCCTTCGTAGTCAACGAAGAACTCGCCACCGCCGTAGTCCTTGCCGAACTGGATCACCACCGAGTAGCGGTACTCCAGGTTGCTGTAGGTGTCGATGTGCTTGCCGATGAAGTTGCCGGCCTCCAGCTGGTTGGCCTGGCAACGGCGGATGAAGCACTCTTCGCCCATGATGCCGTTGAAGAACTCGCGGCTCTTGCCGGAGGAAAGGATCTCCACCACGCGCTTGCCCCACGGATCGTTGCGGTACACCGGCAACTGGCCTTTCTGGTCTTCCATGAAACGGCCGACCGAGAGGAAGTTCTGCTCGCCCACGTCACCGATCTCGATGATGGTCTTGGGGATCACCTGGCAGGCTTCTTCCATGTAGGCCAGGTCTTCCCGGGAGAACAGCTGGGCAGCGTTGAGGGCTGCGTAGGCGGTGCTGTTCAGTTGCTGGCTTGCCGCTTGAATCGTCTCTTGCATGATCAGGCTCCTTGAGAACTGGGCGTGGGGTACAGCGTGTCTTGGGGTTGGGTGGCCCCGGTGTGCAGCGGGCCGAAAGGCTCGCGCACGCCGCGGCACATGTGGTCGCGAATCAGGTACAGGCCGGCCATGAAGCCCCAGACTTCGAGGAAGGGGCCGTAGCTCGAAGGCTGGCCTTCGATGCTGGCGCGGTAGTTGGCGATATGCCGGTAATGCACGTTCGGGCGACGGTGGTGGGCGTCGTGGTTGGGCAGGTCCTGCGGGTAGACGTACAGGCGCACCGGTACATCCAGCAGCAGCGCCTTGAGCAGCCACGTGCTCCAGGCGACGACGCCACCGCTCGGCGGCGTGCGGCCCTGGAAGCGGCCCCAGGTCAGGCGGCCGTAATGCGGCTTGTCGGCCCGGCCATCCTCGCGCTGGTAGAACCACAGGTGTTCGGTGAACAGCTGCAACCACATCGAATGCTCGAACAGCACCGCCCGCGGGATCCCGTAGATCAGGGCGAAGGCCATCAGGCTATCGGTGGCCCAAAGCAGCACCAGCAGCACCGCCCAGAACGCCAGGCGAAAGCGCACTTCGTCCCGTGGCGGGCGCACGAAGCAGTCATGCAGCGTCGCGCGCCATTGGCGCAGCAGGTAGGCCGGACGGAACGGCGTGCAGATCACCCGCCACCAGTAGGCCAGCTCCGGCATGCCCGGGTAGAAGCCCTGGGCCTGGATGAAACGCTGGTCCGGGTCGATGTCGGTGCACAGCACATGGATATTGTGGTGTTCACGGACATGGCTCTGGTTGTAGGTGTCCCAGTCCTGGTACAGCAGCGGCGTGCTCAGGAACAGCCGCGCGTAACGCTGGGCCCGCGCCTTGTCCTTGAGCACCGCGCCGTGGGTCAGGTAATGGAAGGTCGCCTGCATGCTGCGCAGGCGGTTGACCATCAGCACCCAGGCCGCAAGCACCAGCAGCACCGAGAGCAGCGGATGGAAAGCGCCTTCCAGCACCGCCTTGCCGAGCAGCACCAGGCCGATCATCACGGTCCAGGTGAACAGCAGGTGGGCCAGCAGGAAGCGCTCGCCGGTCTGCTCCATCCGTTGCTTCAGCACGTCGGCCGGTTGCGCCTGGCCCTTGCCGGTCAGCCAGGTCCACAGCGGCTGGAACGGCAGCCGGGCGTAGGCCGCGCGCAGGTTGCCCTGCGGCCCGTACTGGCAGTAATGGGTGGCGTTGTCGTGCTGGTTCATCAGTACACCCGCGTCAGGTAAAGGACCGGGATGTCGCTGTACAACCAGTAGAACGGCTGCATGCGGTTATGGTCGGCACCGATCACGATCGGGTTCTGCCATTGCGCGGCGAACACCTTGCCGATGGCCGCGTATTCGGCGCCCTGGGCGTAGAGGATCTGCATCAGTTCCTCGTTGCTGCGCTGCTGGTGCCAGGCCTGGTACAGCGGCAGGCGGGCATTGAAGATCGCCGCGTAGTCCAGGTCGCTGTCGACGATGCAGCCGTTGTCGCGCCTGGCCAGGCGCTGCTCGGCATCGGCGGTCATGGCGCGCCACTGCGCTTCGCCACCGGCGGCCTCGGCGATCATGATCGACTCGGTGTCCGGGCCGAGGATGTCGAGGATCTTCTGCTGGCTGATACGCAGCTTGCGGGCGAAGCCCTCGCGGGTTTCCTTGAGGCGGTTCAGGGTCGAGGCGTCGAAGCCTTCGAAATCGCCGGCGCCGACGGCGATGCGCGCATCGATACCGTGCTTCTTCAGGACCGCTTGCAGCACCGGCAAGGTCTTGACCACCCGCCCGGCGACCAGGCCAATGCCCTCGCCCAGGTGCTCGAAGGTGTAGCGCAGGCGACCGTTCTTGCTTTCGTAGCCGTAGTCCGGGCAGACCGGCGAGACCAGGGTGATGGGTTCACCGGCAAGGCCCTTGGCCAGTGTTTCGGCGAAACGGGCCATGAAGTGCGGCGCCGAGGTGGTGAAGGAGAGGCGTTCGAAGGCTTTCTCCAGGTCGATCACCAGGGCGTCCGGCAGCACTGTCATGGCCGGGTAGCGAACCTTCAGCGCCGGGGTGGTTACCGTGTTGTCGTTGACCGCGCAAAGCAGCAGGTTGAGCAACGAAGGACGGCTTTGGTTGATATAGGGTTTATCCAGGATCAGGGTCTTGCGGCCTTCGTCATTGCGAACTTGCCATTGAAAGCCCGGGAACTTCGACTGAATGAAACGGTAGAACGGCATATAGCGTGGAAGTCCGGTCTGTTCATCATCTTCGCGTTGGAAGTTGGCATAGACGGCGGACAGCCGGGACACTTCTTCTTCAATGCACAATGCCTTGACCAGATCGGCCGGTGGTTGTTGCGATAGCGAGATCGGCGACAACACGCGCTTGCTGATCAACTTATGGGTAAGTTTGTTTCTGACGTAATACTTCGCGAGAGATTGGCTCATGGCATCACCGATACGAAAGTTCCTGGTCAGCAGGCGTTAGTTCGATAAGGTTGATATTCACGTGAGGCGGCTGGCGCAGGGCCCAGACCACCGCGTTGGCGACATCTTCCGGTTGCAGCGGGGTCAGGCTGCTGTACACCTGGTCGGCGCGGGCCTGGTCGCCGTCGTTCTGCACCAGGGCGAACTCCGAGCGGGTCTTGCCCGGCGCAATGGTGGTCAGGCGCACCCGGCTGCCCACCAGTTCGGTGCGCAGGCAGCGGCCGAAATGGTCGACGAAGGCCTTGGAGGCGGCGTACACGTGGCCGCCCTGGTAATGCACATGGGCCCCGATCGAACTCAGGTTGACCACATGGCCCTGGCCGCTGGCGATCAGCCTCGGCAATAGCGCACGGGTCACGTTGATCAAGCCGTGGACATTGGTATCGAGCATGGTTGCAATCTGCTCGTCCGTGATATCCAGTAACTTGCCGTGGCCTTGCAGCAGGCCGGCGGCATTTACAAGTTTGCTGATCGTTGCAAATGCTTCGGGTAATTCATTGATCCGTTCATTCAACGACTGTTTGTCGCGAACATCACACTGCAGAGGGTGGAAACTTCCGTGGAATTCATCCGCCAATGCATTCAGGCGGTCTTCACGACGGCCGATTCCGATAACCTTGCTTCCCTGCCTTAGCAACGTTCTGGCGCAAGCCAGCCCGATGCCAGACGTCACTCCGGTGACGACGACCGTTTCATCAGTTTTCAATTGGTGCTCCTTCTAACTTGCACTTTTAGGTGGGGTGGTGTTGCTACCTGTAAGCGTCCGTGCCTGATGAACGGGTGCAGATTAGAAAGAGCGCGGGGGGATGTACCGGTACAGCCGGAGCGCTGCGCGCCGAACTGTCTGGTCGCCGGACCATGACAGTTGGCGGGGCGGGATCAGGACGGTGGCGGGCGTCCCGTCAAGGCGTTTTGCCATATTCCTGTTCGGAGTAAAAAAGTTCCGTTGTCACAAAACATTTATATAAAAGCCACTGATCTGAAATAACCCCCCGCCAAGATTCCTCCCCAGCACAAGCGGCCCTGGCCGCGTGTTTTTTCAACGTAATCAAGACCATAAAACGTTAGGGGAGCTTCATCGATGATCCGTAAGCACTTCGCAGGTTTCGTAGCCAGCGCCTTGGCCATGGCCGTTACCGCCCAGGCTTTCGCGGGTACCGTGACCACCGACGGCGCCGATATCGTAGTCAAGACCAAAGGTGGCCTCGAGGTCGCTACTACTGACAAGCAATACAGCTTCAAGATCGGTGGTCGTCTCCAGGCCGACTACAGCCGCTTCGACGGTTTCTACACCAACAACGGCAACACCGCCGATGCTGGCTACTTCCGTCGCGCCTTCCTCGAGATTGGCGGCGTCCTGGCTACCGACTGGGCTTACCAGGTCAACTACGACTTCTCCCACAACGCCGGTGGTGACAACCGTTCCGAAGACGGCTACTTCGACGAAGCCTCGCTGGCCTACAACGGCTTCAAGCCAGTGTCGATCAAGGTCGGTCGCTTCGACCCCGAGTTCGGCCTGGAAAAAGCCACCAGCTCCAAGTGGGTCACCGCTCCGGAGCGCACCGCAGCCTATGACCTGGCCGACTGGGTCAACAGCCACAACGGCGGGCTGGGTATCCAGGCTTCGAGCAACATCGGTGAGTCCGTCTACCTGTCCGGTGGTGTGTTCGCCAAGGACGCCACCAACGCCGACAAGGATGGCGACAGCACCAAGCAGTTCAACTTCCGTGGCGTCTTCGCGCCACTGCACAGCGACGGCAACGTCCTGCACTTCGGCCTGAACGTGGCGCAACGCGACCTGTCCGACACCGCGTTCGACGGTCGTATCCGCAGCCGCCTGGGCATGCGTGGCGTGAGCACCGATGGCGGCCAGGATGCCGGTACCAACGGCAACCGCCTGACCCTGGCTGGCGCCAACAACACGCCGGCTGGCGCCTACGACACCGACCGCGCCTGGGGCCTGGAAGCTGCCTTCGCCACCGGCCCGTTCTCGGTGCAGGGCGAATACCTCAAGCGCAAGGTCGAGGCTGACGCCGCTGCCTACCAGGACATCAAGGCCACCGGTTACACCGCGCAGGTGGCCTACACCCTTACCGGCGAGGCCCGTGGCTACAAGCTCGGCAAGTTCGACGCGATCAAGCCGCAGAACAAGCAGATCGGTGCCTGGGAAGTGTTCTACCGCTACGACCATATCGAAGCCGAGGATGACAACGGCGCCTATGCCCGTGTTGGCGACATCGAAGGCAAGGTGCATAACCTGGGTCTGAACTGGTACGCCAACGAGTCGATCAAGCTGAGCGGTACCTACATCAAGGCCAAGGTCGACAACGCCCAGAACGCCAATGGCGACGACGATGGCGACGGTTTCGTACTGCGCGCACAGTACGTGTTCTAAGCAACGACGCTCCTTCATCCGTTAAATGTTCAGCCCCACTTCGGTGGGGCTTTTTTTTGGACTTGTGTTGCTCTCCGGGGCCTCATCGCTGGCAAGCCCCACAGGTTGGCGCGAACCCTGTGGGAGCTGGCTTGCCAGCGATGAGGCCACCAGCTACAACACAAATCTTCTTTTCCTGCACACAACCCGGCAAACTCCTGCAATGCCGACGCTCATCCTGAACCACCTCGCCGAACTCGATGCCGCTACCTGGGACGCCCTGGTCCCGGCGGACCAGCCGTTCCTGCGCCACGCGTTTCTGCGCAGCCTGGAAGACAGCGGCAGCGTCACCCCGCGCACCGGCTGGACCCCGTCCCACCACCTGCTTGCCGACGACAGCGGCAACGTCCTGGCCGCCATGCCGGCCTACGCCAAGACCCACTCCTTCGGCGAGTACGTGTTCGACCATGGCTGGGCCGATGCCTGCGCCAGAGCCGGGATCGGCTACTACCCGAAACTGCTGTGCGCCGTGCCGTTCTCGCCGGTCGGCGGGCCGCGCCTGCTCGGCGAGCCCCAGGCGCTGGCGCTGCTGCTGGACAAGGTCGAGGAATCACTGCTGGAACAGGGCCAGTCCGGCCTGCACGTGAATTTCACCGACCCCGCCGCCGACGCCATCCTGCAGGGACGCGACGGCTGGCTGGAGCGCCTGGGCTGCCAGTTCCACTGGCGCAACCAGGGCTACCGGGATTTCCAGGATTTTCTCGACGCCCTGGCGTCGCGCAAGCGCAAGCAGATGCGCAAGGAACGCGAGCAGGTGGCGGGGCAGGGGTTCGACTTCCGTTGGTATCACGGCGCGGAACTGAGCGAGGCGCAGTGGGACTTCGTCTACGCCTGCTATGCCAATACCTACGCGGTACGCCGCCGCGCGCCCTATCTGACCCGTGACTTCTTCAGTCTGCTGGCCGAGCGTATGCCTGAGGCGATCCGTGTGGTAATGGCCGTGCAGGGCGGGCGCGAGGTGGCAATGGCGTTCAGCCTGGTCGGAGGCGACAGCTTCTACGGGCGTTATTGGGGCTGCCTGGCCGAGTTCGACCGCCTGCATTTCGAAACCTGCTTCTACCAGGGCATGGATTACGCCATCGCCGAAGGTCTGCAGCGCTTCGATGCCGGTGCCCAGGGCGAGCACAAGCTGATCCGCGGTTTCGAACCGGTGATCACCCGCTCCTGGCACTACCTGCTGCACCCGGGCCTGCGCACGGCGGTGGAGGATTTCCTGGGTCAGGAGCGTGTCGGCGTACTGGCTTATGCAGAGGAGGCGCGTTCGGCCCTGCCGTATCGACAGGGCTGAACGATCGGTTCAATCGACGCCGACGAAACCGCCGGTCTGGTGGTGCCACAGGCGGGCATAGAGTCCGCGCTGGGCCAGCAGTTCGGCATGGCTGCCCATCTCGGCGATCCGGCCTTTTTCCAGGACTACCAGGCGATCCATCCGGGCGATGGTCGAAAGGCGGTGGGCGATGGCAATCACGGTCTTGCCCTGCATCAGGGTTTCCAGGCTTTCCTGGATCGCCGCCTCGACCTCGGAGTCCAGTGCCGAGGTGGCTTCGTCCATGATCAGGATCGGTGCGTTCTTCAGCAGTACCCGGGCGATCGCGATGCGCTGGCGCTGGCCGCCGGACAGCTTGACCCCGCGCTCGCCGACATGGGCGTCGAAGCCGGTGCGGCCCTGGGCGTCGCTGAGCAGCGGGATGAACTCGTCGGCCCGTGCACCACGCACCGCGTTCCATAACTCCTCGTCGCTGGCGTCGGGCTTGCCGTAGCGCAGGTTATCGCGGATCGACCGGTGCAGCAGCGAGGTGTCCTGGGTAATCATGCCGATCTGCCCGCGCAGGCTCTGCTGGGTCACCCCGGCGATGTCCTGGCCGTCGATGAGGATCCGTCCGCCTTCCAGGTCATAGAGGCGCAGCAGCAGGTTGACCAGGGTCGATTTGCCCGCGCCGGACGGGCCGATCAGGCCGATCTTTTCGCCCGGGCGGATATCCAGGTCGAGGTTGCTGATGATCCGGCTGCCGCTCTTGCCGTAGTGGAAGTCGACATTCTCGAAACGTACCGCGCCGCGCTCGACCTTCAGCGCCGGGGCGTTCGGCCTGTCGCTGACGCTGACCGGCTGGGCGATGCTTTCCAGGCCGTCCTGCACGGTGCCGATATTCTCGAAGATGCCGTTGACCACCCACATGATCCAGCCGCTCATGTTGACGATACGGATCACCAGGCCGGTGGCCAGGGCGATGGCGCCGGTACTGATCAGCGACTGGGTCCACAGCCATAGGGCAAGGCCGGTGGTGGTGACGATCAGCAGGCCATTCAGGCTGGTGATGACCACGTCCATGCTGGTGATGACCCGGCTGGCGAGCTGGGTCTTCTCGGTCTGCTCGCGGATCGCCTCGCGCGCGTACTGCTGTTCGAAATCGGTGTGGGCGAACAGCTTGAGGGTGGCGATATTGGTGTAGCCATCGACGATGCGTCCCATCAGCTTGGAGCGGGCCTCGGACGACACCACCGAGCGCTCCTTCACCCGCGGCACGAAGTAGCGCAGCGCCAGGATGTAGCAGGCGATCCAGGTCAGCAGGGGGATCATCAGGCGCCAGTCGGCTTCGGCGAACAACACCAGGGAACTGATGGCGTAGATGCTCACGTGCCACAGCGCGTCCATGGCCTGCACCAGCGAATCGCGCAGCGAATTGCCGGTCTGCATGATGCGCTGGGCAATGCGCCCGGCGAAGTCGCTCTGGAAGAAGTTCAGGCTTTGCTTGAGCACATAGGCGTGGTTCTGCCAGCGGATCATGCTGGTCATGCCCGGGCTGATGGCCTGGTGCACCATCAGGTCATGCAGGCCGACGAAGAGCGGCCTGAGGATCAGCGCCACCACCAGCATCCAGATGAGTTCGCCGGCGTGCTCGCTGAACAGGTTGACGTTGGGAGTGCCCTGGGCCAGGTCGATGATCCGGCTCAGGTAGCTGAACAGTGCCACCTCGATCAGCGCGACGATCAGGCCCAGCACCATCAGGGCGACGAAGGCCGGCCAGACCTGGCGCAGGTAGTAGAGATAGAAGGGCAGGACCCGTGAAGGAGGCGCCGCGGTGGGCGCCTCGCGGAAGATGTCGATCAACTGCTCGAAACGACGGAACAGCATGCAGCACTCCTGTAGTCGGGGCGGGCGCCTTGCCCGCGGGGTCACGTCCCTGTGACACCACGGTCAGTCGATGCGCTTGGCCGACTTGATATAGACCGGATCGGCGGGCACGTCGCGCATGCCTTTCTTCACGGTGGTTGGTGAGTTGACGATCTGGTCGACCACTTCCATGCCCTTGGTCACCTTGCCGAATACCGCGTAGCCGGCGTCGCGGCCCGGGTTGAGGAAATCATTGTCGGCCACGTTGATGAAGAACTGGCTGGTGGCCGAGTTCGGGTTCGAGGTGCGGGCCATGGACAAGGTGCCGCGTGTATTCATCAGGCCGTTGCCGGCCTCGTTGCGGATCGGGTCCTTGGTGTCCTTCTGCACCATCTGGTCGGTGAAGCCGCCGCCTTGGACCATGAAGCCCGGGATCACGCGATGGAAGATGGTGTTGTTGTAGAAGCCGCTGTCCACGTACTGCAGGAAGTTCTTGGTGCTCAGCGGTGCCTTTTCGGCGTTGAGTTCGATCTCGATCTTGCCGAAGCTGGTGACCAGTTCGACGTGCGGGGTCTTGTCCGACGCCATGACGCCGGTAGCGAAGGCGACCGAGCAGGCGGCCATGAGGATTTTCTTCAGCATGTACTCAATGATCCTTGAGAGGTGGTTGGAGCCGCAGCGAGGAACTGCAGCAGGGTCTGGTTGAAGACATGAGGCTGGTCCAGCGGCGTAGCGTGCCGGGAATCGGCGATCACCGCCAGTCGTGCGCCGGGAATCAGTGCGGTGTATCGCTCCTTGAGCGCCACCGGGGTGTAGTCGTGGTCGGCGCTGATGATCAGGGTCGGGCAGGTAATCCGCCCGATGCGCTCCTCCACGCCCCAGTTGACGATGGCATCGAAGCTGGCGAGATAGGCGCGCTTGTCGTTGCGGGCCCAGCGTTCGGCCATCTTCTGCCGTAGCCCGGCCTGCTCAGGCTTGGGGAACAGCCGTGCCGCCAGGCCCTTGCCGATGGTCCGCAAGGGCAGGACCCGGGCCAGGGTCCAGCGCTTGGCCCACTGCCAGTAATCGTCGCGGGTCCGGACCTTTACCGCCGGGGCGCTGTTGACGATGGTCAGGCTGCGCAGCCGTTCAGGATGATCGACGGCGAGCTGGAAGCCGACCATGCCGCCCATGGACAGGCCGACGAAGTGCACCGGGCCTGTGTCGAGATGGTCCAGCAGGGCGGTCAGGTCGGCACTGAAGCCGGCGATGCTGTAGCGCTCGCGGGGCTTGTCGGAGCGGCCATGGCCGCGCAGGTCGAGAAGGATCAGGCGATAACGGGCGGCCAGTTCGGGAATCTGCAGCTCCCAGTCCTGGCAACTGGAGCCCAGGCCGTGCAGCAGTACCAGGGGTTGGCCCTGGCCATATTCTTCGTAGTGCAGGGAGCAACCTTCATGTTCGAAGCGGGCCATGGGCGGTACCTGTCAGGCTTGGGCCGGGGCGGCGAAGGGAACGTCCAGCGGCGCGGTATCGAAGTTGCGCAGCAACTCGATGAGGATCTGCGTGGCCGGGCCCAGGGGTTTGTCCTTGTTCGAGTAAAGGTAGAACAGCGGGTGACGACTGCCACCCTGGTCCAGCGGCAGCGGCTTGAGCACGCCTTCGCGCAGCTCGCGTTCGATCAGATGGCGCGGCAGCCAGGCGAAGCCCAGGCCGCTGCTGACGAAGGTCGCGGCCGTGGCCAGGCTGCCCACGGTCCAGCGCTGTTCGGCGCCGAGCCAGCCGACATCGCGCGGCTGGGAGCGACCGGAGTCGCGGATCACCACCTGCAACTGGCTTTCCAGATCCTGGAAGTTGAGCACCCGGCCGAGTCTATGCAGCGGATGTTCCGGATGGGCCACGGCGACGAACTCCACCGCACTCAATTCGGCGCCCAGGTAGCCGGCGATGCTGAAGCTGCTGATGGCCAGGTCGGCGATACCTTCGTGCAGCACCTCCTCGACCCCGGACAGCACTTCCTCGCGCAAGCGCACCCGGCAGCCGCGGCTTTGCGGCATGAAGGCGCTCAGGGCGCGGACCAGGCGCGCGTTGGGGTAGGCGGCGTCCACCACCAGGCGCACCTCGGCTTCCCAACCCTGTTCCATATGGTGGGCGAGGTCTTCCAGCTGGCTGGCCTGCTTGACCAGTTGCCGCGAGCGACGCAGCAGGACGTTGCCGGCATCGGTCAGCACCGCCTTGCGCCCGTCGATGCGCAGCAGCGGCACGCCCAGTTGATCCTGCATCCGCGCCACGGTGTAGCTCACCGAGGATTGCGAACGGTGCAGGGCTTCGGCGGCCTGGGCGAAGCCGCCATGATCGACCACTGCCTGCAGGGTTCGCCACTGATCCAGGGTAACGCGCGGCGCTTTCATCTTCGGCTCCTGTTGTCCTAAGCTGGCGCTCTTCTCAAGGAGAGCGTCGAATGAAGAAACACTTTGTTGCGTTGCTGGCGATGCTGCCGCTGACTGCGGTCGCCTACCCCATCGAGGTGAAGAAGGAGCTGGCCGAGGGCATCAAGCTCGATACCACCGCCTACGATACCGCCCACGACATGGCCACCATCACGCTCAACAACTATGGTGACACCGCCGCTTCGTGCCGGGTGAGGTTCTATAACGGCCCGGAAACCCCGCGTAACCGCAGGGTCGATGTGCCGGCGAAAAAGAGTGTCGATGTCACGGCCAACTTCAACAAGCAGATCATCAAGATGCGCATCTTCGTTGACTGCAAAGCGCAACAAACAAATTAACTGATAGATTTAACCGATTTTTTACGCTTTTTTATCGATAGGTCAACCATTAATCTTGCCTCCATCGACTTAGCGACCTTGCCGATGGAGGCAAAATTCAATGTCCCGCGTACTGATCATCGAAAGCAGCGCCCGCCAGCAGGATTCGATCTCCCGTCAACTGACCCGTGATTTCGTTGCCCAGTGGCAGGCCGCCAACCCCGCCGACAGCATCACCCTGCGCGACCTGGCGCAAAATCCGGTGCCACACCTGGACGCCAACCTGCTCGGTGGCTGGATGAAGCCGCAGGAACAGCGCAGCGCCGAGGAACTCCAGGCCCTGGCCCGTTCCAACGAACTCACCGATGAAGTGCTGGCCGCCGATGTGCTGGTGCTTGCCGCCCCGATGTACAACTTCGCCATCCCGAGCACCCTGAAGGCCTGGCTGGACCATGTGCTGCGTGCCGGCGTGACCTTCAAGTACACCGAAACCGGCCCGCAAGGCCTGCTGACCGGCAAGCGCGCCTATGTGCTGACCGCTCGCGGCGGCATCCATGCCGGTGCGTCCAGCGATCACCAGGAACCCTACCTGCGCCAGGTGCTGGCCTTCATCGGCATCCACGACGTGACCTTCATCCATGCCGAAGGCCTGAACATGGGCGGCGACTTCCACGAGAAGGGCCTGAACCAGGCCAAGGCCAAACTGGCCGCGGTCGCCTGAGGCCAAAGAACATTCCCTGACTGACACCCCTTTTTGCTCCTTTGGGTGTGCTGCCCGGTCGAAGCCTTGCGCTCGGCCGGGCTTTTTTATTGCCTCCAAGGTCCTCATCGCTGGCAAGCCAGCTCCCACAGAGTCCGAGTCGCTGCAGGCCCCTGTGGGAGTCCGCCCGCCGCCCCGGCGCCGCGCTGTCGCG